>JBEBHC010000310.1:0-2054 GCA_040081185.1 Devosia sp.
ATATGTTCGATCTTGCTCAGAGTACAGACGATAGAGCTCGATGCCATTTCGATCCAAGATGACCGTGCTCTGTGCTGGGAACATCGTTTGTGGGTCATCAATATTCGGAAGCGTAAACCAAAGAATGGCAAGGATGATAAAGCCGATACCTGCGAGTGCGGCGCATGTTTTGAGTCCTAGCATGCCCCACTGACGACGAGTTCGTGACTTTCCTGCAAATCGTACAATTGCCATCAAGGCGCGACGCATCTTGCCTGGCCCCTGACCTACATCTGCAGACCTCTTTTTTTGCTGCTTCCCGCGCATCACGATCGTGCGATCGTTTTGCTCTTCGTTGCCTATGGTACGGCTCTGGAATCCGAAGTCGCTCATGGACTCCGCAGTGTAGGACGAAAGGCTCAAATACTCAATGCTGAGGCTGCGGAACCCTCTTCAGATTCAGCCTCAGATATGGTACAATGGTGTGATGAAGTTTTGTCTCCGACTCACGGCCGTTACCGTATTGGTTTTTACGTTTGTGGGAACAGTGAGCGCAGCTCCTCTCACTATTTCTACAGGCGTCACAAGTACTGTCCCAACAATTTTCAACGGTATCGTGGACCTCCTTCTGATGTGGAGCTCTCTCGTAGCGACTGCACTCTTCCTCTTTGGAAGCATCCTCATGGTTGGTTCCGGCGGCAATGATGCGACGCTCAGCAACGGTAAAAAAATCATGAAAGCATCACTGATTGGTCTCGCGATCATTTTGTCGTCGTGGATGATTCTTTCGACCGTGGTTTCCTTCATCGATTAGTCATTCGGTGCTATACTTGGTCTCCCCATGGCATCTGCGAACGATGACATCATTGGCCACCTTCTCGATCAGGCTGAGCAGATGAAACTGGACGCTCGTCACGCTGAAGCGCTCGTGATTTTAGAAGAGATTGTCGTGAAAGATCCTAATAACATCGTTGCCCTTGAGGAGATTGCAGATAACGAACTCAGCCTTGAGCACTACGATCGTGCTGAAGTAGCGGCGAAGCGAGCGCGCGCGCTTGATTCGGGCAGTTTTGATGCACACTACGTACTTGGTTTTGTGGCTTCTGTCCGCGAACAATGGGATGCATCGGTCAATTCACTCAAGATTGCCAATCGGCTTGAGCCAAACAACCCAGAGATCCTTCGTTGTCTTGGCTGGTCGCTATTTTCCGCAGGTCATACCGTGGAGGGTGTGGTCACACTTGAGCGTGCGTTGAATTTAGAAGATACGAATCCGCTCATTCTCTGTGACCTTGGTGTTGTGTATTTGAAAATGAAAGAGTTTCCGAAGGCTCGTGCGCTTCTCGAGCGCGCACTTGAAATTGATCCACTCAATGTGCGCGTGAAGGAGTGCCTTGAGATGGCGACGAGAATCTCAGATCGAGGAAAGGGCAACATCGAGAATATCGCCTAGTGAAAAAGAAATTGGTACACTGATATCCATGCTGCGTGAATCGCTCATGGCAACGGTGTTCTTCCGGAGAGCTGCGAAGCGTGGCATCGTGAATGTTTTTCGTGAAGAGGGTTTCGGAACTGCTATCGGTTCACTATTTGGCGTTGTACTTCTTGCGCAAATCATTGTGCTCCTTGCCGTCGGTGTGCAGGGTGGCCTTGTTCTGCTGCGTGAGAGAACTGACCTTCGTTTGCAAATTCGTGAGACCGCGACCGATGCTCAGATTCAGGATTTATATCAAAACATCCGACAATTGTCGTACGTAGAGGATACGGTGTATGTCACGCGTGAGCAGGCCTACGAACGTCAAAAACAGCGTGATCCTACCCTCATCGACTTCCTCCAAAAGTTCGGTATTGAGAATCCTTTCCCAGATACGATGGGCGTGAGGCTCCGAACGCTGGAAGACTATCCCGCATTCTTACAATTTTTGAAGCAGCCTGTTTTTGCTGCAGTTGTTGATCCGTCATTCCTCACAACGACAACCGATCAGCAGCAACAAGTGGAGCAACTGACGGGTGTTGTCAGTAGTGCGCGTACTGTTTTGATCTTCATCGTCGGTCTTGCAGTCGTTGTCCTACTC
>JBEBHC010000311.1:0-2019 GCA_040081185.1 Devosia sp.
AGGACTGCCTCCAAGTTGGCCGACAAGCTTTACGACCAATCCCCTGGGGTGTGGAGCGAGTTGGTGAATCGCGAGAGCCCGTCGAGCAACAGCGTGAAGGCGCGCCGCGACTTGATGCACCGCATGCTCACGCATGAGAGCCAAGAGAACCTGGGCATCGAAGGCTTCCCGGCGGAGCGAGGATTGCATGTGGCGTTGCTGGCCTATCCAAAGCTGCATGTGCGAGCGCCCGATGGGCAGTGGAAATTCCTCGCGCCTCGCGACGACGACGACTCCGCAAGCTTTAAAGGGCTGTGGGAGGCGACCCGAAAGCTGCTTGGAGACTCGGCGGCTCGCGTATCGGCTATCGACATCCACAAGCTCTGGGCGGCGTCGCCCATCGGCATGAGGGCCGGCATCATGCCGGTCTACTTCACGGCCTTTTTGCTGGCCAACAAGGGCAACCTTGCGCTCTACAAGGACGGCGTATTCGTCCCCGAGCTCACCGAAGCCGACCTCGACGAATATTTGCAGGACGCGAACCGTTTTTCGCTTCGCTGGATCGTCATCGACGAGCAGAAGACGGCGATTCTCCAAGGCGTGGCCAGGGTCCTCTCCGAGCTCGGAGCCGCGCCGGAGTCCATGGACCCCTTGGAGGCCGCACGCGGCCTGGTGGCCGTTGTCTTCGCTCTGCCCGCCTGGTCGCAACGCACGATGCGCTTGGGCGCCAAGGCTCGCGCGGTGCGCGACACGTTGCTCAAAGCGAACGATCCCCACCGCGTGCTGTTCGTCGACCTGCCGGCCGCGCTTGGCGGGAAAGTGGGAGCCCAGTTCGTCGAGGAGCTTCGCGCGCCGGTCGCCGAGCTTGTGGGCGCATACGACCAGCTCTTGCTCGGGATCGAAGAGGCCATGCTCGCCGACCTTGACGCTTCCCGCGAGGATTTGGCGAGCCTTCGCGCCCGGGCGGAGACGCTCGAGGGCGTGAGCGGTGATCTTCGTCAAGAGGCGTTTTGCGCCCGCTTGGCCAAACACGACGGTAGTCGCGTGACCATCGAAGGCATTCTGAGCTTGGCTGCGAACAAGCCTCCGCGAGACTGGAACGATCGCGACATCGACGCGGCGAGCCTCGACATCGCCCAGGCTGCCCTGCGATTCCGGCGCGACGAGGCGTTCGTGGCGGTCAAGGGCCGCAAGCCCAAGACCGACGCGTTCGCGGTGGTTTTCGGGGCCGGCCCCGAGACACGCACGCTCTCGAGGGCGTTTGCCGTCTCTGATAAGCATGCTCCAAAGCTGGACAAGCTTGTCGACAGACTCGTCGCCGACCTGATGGCCCAAGGCTTGGATACTGAACTGTTGTTGGCGGCTCTGGCGAAAACAGGCATGCGGCTCAGTGAAATAGACACCAAAGACAGGAGCTCCACCCATGGCTGAACGACATGTGCTCGGCATCTCGGGGGGACGGGACAGCGCGGCGCTCGCCGTCTACGTCCGGCAACATCGACCTGAGCTCGACGTGGACTACTTCTTTACCGATACCGGTAAGGAGTTGCCCGAGGTGTACGAGTTCCTTGGGCGCCTCGAAGGATTCCTGGGTAAGCCTATCGCAAGGCTCAACCCGCGGCGTAACTTCGATTTCTGGCTTCGCGAATACAACCATTTCCTGCCTTCGCCTCAAACCCGATGGTGCACCCGCCAATTGAAGCTCGCGCCGTTCGAGCAGTGGGTCAAGCCAATGCTCGCTGCGGGGGACATGGTGACCAGCTATGTGGCGATCCGCTCCGACGAGGACTACCGGGAAGGTTACAGCGCCAAGCATGCCAACCTAACGGTGAGCCTGCCCTTTCGGGAGGCGGGAGTCGACAAGAAGGGGGTGCACGACATCCTCGAGTCCTCGGGCGTTGGGATGCCGAAGTATTACGACTGGCGCTCTCGTAGCGGCTGCACCTTCTGCTTCTTCCAGCAGAAGATTGAATGGGTCCGCCTCATGACTGAGCATCCCGATGCGTTCGAGAACGCCCAGGCTTACGAAAAAACCGCTGT
>JBEBHC010000312.1:0-2015 GCA_040081185.1 Devosia sp.
GTATGTTCGAGATAGGGTTTTCCGAACTTATATTGGTAGGACTGGTAAGTCTGTTGGTGATTGGCCCAGAGCGATTGCCAAAAGTCGCTCGAGTCGCTGGTTTCTGGATAGGTAAAACACGAAATATGGTTTCCAATTTTAAGGCGGAAATCAAACATGAGTTAGAAACCGAAGAAATTCGCCAAATTATGCTTGAGCAATCAGGTATCAAGATGGAAGTGACTAAAGCTTTAGATGAAGCTGTTGATTCCGTAAATGCAATTCCCTCCTCAATAGAGCAAAACCTGCAACAGGCAGTTGCTCCGCAGAAGCCCCAGCATGACCCAGAATAATCCTGATCGCTCTATTGAACAGCCATTTATTAGTCATTTGATTGAATTGCGCGACCGCCTGTTAAAGGTGGTTGTTTGCATAATGGTGGTCTTTTTGGGATTGGCCGCTTACGCCAACGACATTTATAGTGTGTTGGCTGGTCCGCTGATGAAGCACATGCCTGCAAACAGTACAATGATTGCTATTGATGTGGGGTCGCCGTTTTTTACTCCATTCAAGTTGGCATTGGTTGCCGCTATTTTTATTTGTGTACCTGTGATTTTGTATCACTTTTGGGCGTTTATTGCTCCGGGCTTGTATAAACGCGAGCGGCGTATGGTATTGCCATTATTGATAGCCAGCACCTTCCTGTTTTATTTGGGAGTGGTATTTGCTTACTTTGTAGTTTTTCCATTGGTGTTCGGTTTCTTGACGGCGGCTGCGCCGGTTGGTGTGGCGGTCATGACTGATATCAGCAAATACCTGGATTTTGTGCTGAGCTTGTTCCTGGCGTTTGGCGTGACCTTCGAGGTGCCGGTGGCGGTAGTGATCCTGGTGCGGATGGGTCTGGTAACCGTTGCGACCCTGAAGGAAATTCGTCCCTATGTCATCGTCGGTGCGTTCGTGATTGGGGCGATATTCACTCCGCCGGATGTGGTTTCCCAGGTCATGCTCGCCGTTCCGCTCTGGATTCTCTATGAATTGGGGATCTTCGTGTCGCAGTGGATTGCCAAGCCTGTCACCGAGGAATCACAGTCGGGTTCCGCCGGTTGAGTTAGCGATATCGGGCCGTTGCTATTCGAGTTCGTTACGACGGTTGGGGCGCGGGCGCTTGCCAACGTTTACCTTGACCAACATCTCATTGCGGTTGCGAAGGACTTTCAGTGTGGCCTGTTTCCCGGGCTCGAGCGCAGCAACCAGATTGAGCATGCTGGTCGAGTCGACAACCTGGCTCGATTCCACCGATACGAGAATATCCCCGGGTTTGATCCCCGCGCGATCCGCCGGTCCTCCGCGCAAGACTCCAGCGATCAATGTGCCCCGCAGGTTCGACAGCTTGAACGATTCGGCGAGTTCCGCAGATAGGTCCTGCACCTCCACTCCTATCCACCCGCGCGTCACCGATCCGGTACGGACGATTTGTTCCATTACTTGCTTGGCGAGATTTGCCGGAATGGCGAAACCGATGCCAAGCGAGCCGCCGCTGCGTGAATAGATCGCGCTGTTGATGCCGACGAGGTTGCCGGTGGCATCGACGAGAGCACCGCCGGAATTGCCGGGATTGATTGCCGCATCGGTCTGAATGAAATTCTCGAAAGTGCTGATGCCGAGATGGCTGCGTCCGAGCGCGCTGACGATACCCATCGTTACGGTCTGCCCGACGCCGAACGGATTGCCGATGGCGAGTACAACGTCGCCGACAGAAAGCTTGTCCGGATTGCCGAAAGTCGTTGCCGGAAGGCCGGAGATGTCCACTTTCAGTACCGCCAAATCGGTTTCGGGATCGGTTCCCACGACTTTAGCCGGAGCCTTGCGACCGTCGGCGAGCGCGAGTTCGATTTCGTCCGCGGCCTCGACGACGTGGTGGTTCGTCAATATGTAGCCTTCGGGCCCCACGATCACGCCGGATCCGAGACTGGAACTGTGCTGCGTATCGCCGTCGAGTTGATCGCCGAAAAAACGTTTGAACAACGGGTCATCCA
>JBEBHC010000141.1:0-7750 GCA_040081185.1 Devosia sp.
GAAGTCACGGTGAAGTTCGCCGGCCGGCTGATGATCCCGAAGGCAGCCGTCACCGAAGTCATCGGCAACCCGGCCTCCGAAGGCGCGGTGTCGATGATCGCCATCCACTCGCTGGAGATCCCCTACCGCTTCCCCGCTTCCGTGATCCGCGAAGCCGACGAGGCGAAGGAGGTCACCCTCAAGGGCCGCGAGGACTGGCGGCACATTCCGCTCATCACCATCGATCCGCCCGACGCCAAGGACCACGACGACGCCGTCCACGCCGAGCCCGATACCGACCCCAACAATGTCGGCGGCCATATCGTCACGGTCGCCATCGCCGACGTAGCGGCATATGTGCGCCCCGGCTCGGCGCTCGACCGCGAGGCGTTGCTGCGCGGCAACTCGGTGTACTTCCCCGACCGTGTCGTCCCGATGCTGCCCGAACGCATCTCGAACGACCTCTGCTCCTTGCGCGAAGGCGAGAACCGGCCGGCTCTCGCCGTCCGTATCGTCATCGATGCCGACGGCAAGAAGCGCCGTCACAGCTCCCACCGCGTGGTGTTCCGCTCTGCGGCAAAGCTCAGCTACCAGCAGGCGCAGGCGGCTATAGACGGCCATCCGGACGACAAGACGGGGCCGTTGCTTCCCGCCATCCTCAACCCCCTCTGGGCCGCCTACAGGGCCATGGCCCGGTCACGCGATAAGCGCGGCCCGCTCGATCTCGACCTGCCGGAGCGCAAGATCATCCTCGATGCCAAAGGGATGGTCGCCGACATCCGCATACCCGAGCGCCTCGAGGCCATGCGGCTCATCGAGGAAATGATGATCGCCGCCAACGTCGCGGCGGCCGAGACGCTCGAAAAACACAGGAGCGCCCTGCTCTATCGCGTCCACGACACACCAAGCCGCGAGAAACTCGCCGCCCTGCGCGACTTCCTCGCCTCGCTCGATCTGCCCTTCAACGCCGCCGATGCCGTTCGCCCGAGCGACTTCAACCGCATCCTCGCCAAAGCGAAGGATGGGGAGAAGACGCAGCAGGTTTCGGAGATGGTGCTGCGCTCGCAGGCGCAGGCTGAATACTCGGCCGAGAATTACGGTCACTTCGGCCTCAACCTCGATCGCTATGCGCATTTCACCTCGCCCATCCGTCGCTATGCCGATCTCATCGTGCACCGCGCCCTGATCACCGCGCTCGATTTCGGCAAGGACGGCTTAGGCGAAGAAGAGGCTGGCCGCCTGCAAGGCGTCGCCGAACACATCTCGACCACCGAGCGCCGCGCCATGATCGCCGAGCGGGAGACGTCCGACAGGCTGCTCGCGCAGTTCCTTGCCACCAAGATCGGCGCCGAGTTCATGGGGCGGATCTCTGGCGTCACGCGATCGGGCCTGTTCGTACGCCTGCTCGACACTGGCGCGGACGGATTCATTCCCGCCTCGACCTTGGGGCAGGACTATTACCGCCACGTCGAAGAGATGCAGGCGATGGTGGGCGACCGGACGGGCGAAATGTTCCGCCTCGGCGACACGGTGAAAGTGCGCTTGCTGGAGGCCGCTCCTGTGGCCGGCGCGCTCCGTTTCGAGCTCTTGTCCGAAGGCTCCCGCGTCAAACCGTCATCTGTAAAGCGGGCCGGAAAGCGCCCATCTGGATCGTACGGACCGAAGGGGCGCAGCGGCAGTCGCGCCGCCGCCAAGCCGAAGGCCCGCAGGAGATAGGCCTATGCCCGTCGCGATTGCGAACGCTACCGAATCCCGCAGCGACAGCCGCGCGCTGGGGCCCGCCATCGGGCGTGGCGCGATGCTGCGCTGCCCGCATTGTGGCAAGGGTCACCTCTTCCGCTCGTATCTGAAAGTCTCTGACAAGTGCGACCATTGCGGCGAGCAACTCAACCTGCACCGCGCGGACGATTTCCCGCCCTATATCGCCCTCGTCATTGTCGGGCACCTCCTGGTTGGCCTGATGCTGCACCTCGAGATGTCCTATTCCATCCAGCCGTGGGTCTACATGGTGACGATGGTCCCTGCGGCGATCATCCTGCCCCTGCTGCTCCTGCCCTCGATCAAGGGCGCGGTTGTGGGCCTGCAGTGGTCGCAGCGGATGCACGGCTTTGCGGCGGACCGACAGACCGATCCGGCGCTTCCCGCCTATCCGTGAGGCGCGGCGGGCGTCAGCCCCGTCAGCCTTGACAATTGCCCGGAAATCCGTAGTTTCCGGCCAAATTCAACGCCGCGCGCAAGGCCGCGCGGCTTGTCATTTGAAGGACAAGTCCCATGGCCAAGGCCGCCTCAATCAAGATCAAGCTGGTTTCGACCGCCGACACCGGCTTTTACTACGTGACCGAGAAGAACTCGCGCACGCAGACCGAGAAGCTGAGCTTCAAGAAGTATGATCCCGTCGTGCGCAAGCATGTCGAGTTCAAGGAAGCCAAGATCAAGTAATTCGGCCCACAGCCGAGTGCGATGAAAGCCCCGCCCGCGCGGGGCTTTTGCTTTTTCGGGCTAGGCGCGCAGGAACCCGACGCGCTCGGAGGCAAAGCTTGGGAACAGCGTTGCGGTATCCCCGAACTTCATGTGCCCGGCCATCAGTTCCGCCAGCACGTGCCGATAGTCCGTGGTGATGGCGAGGTCAGCGCCTGAATCGAGGCTGTCATTGTCGAGCCCCGGCCAGCGCCCGTACATGGCCCCGCCCTTGATCGGCGCGCCGAGCGCCAGCATGACGTTGCCGTGGCCGTGATCCGTACCGCCCGACTCGTTCGCCTTGAGGCGACGGCCGAACTCGCTCATCACCACAACCGAGACGCGCTCCTGCTGCTTGCCGAGGTCGCGCCAGAACGCCATCAGCGCGGTCGACAATTCGTTGACCAGCCGCCCGAACTGTCCGCCCTGATCGACGTGGGTGTCCCAGCCGCCATAGTCGACGGTGGCGACACGCAGGCCAAGGTCGAGCTTGATCGACTGCGCCACTGTCTTCAGCGACGGCGCCAGGGAATTGTTCTCGGGGTAATCGTATTCCGGCGCATAGGGCCGGAGGTTGCCATCGGCATCGAGAGCCACCCGCGTCTCGATCACGTCGGACAATGTCAGGAGCCGCTTGATCGGCGCGCCGAGCAGCGGGTCGCCGCCCAGCTTCGCTGCCAGCATCCGGCGGATCGGGTTGGAGAATCCGTGTCCTGCCGCAAGCCGCAATCCGGCAAGCTCCTGCGCTACCGCGACCGCATCGGCGCCACGCAGGCTCTCCGGAGCGGAGGCTCCCACCGCCAGCGCCGGCAGCACGCCCTCGGGTTGCTCTGCCGCCAGCCAGCGGCCCAGCCAGCCGCCGGTATTGCCGCCTTGTGCGGCCCGCTCCATGCGGTCCTCCGCGTCGAAGTGGCTGCGCGTGGCATCGGTCAGGCCGGCTGCGTGGATCACGGCGAGGTCGCCGGCGTTGTAGAGTTCCGAGAACGCCTTAGCCTGCGGGTGAAAGCGGAAATCTGCATCGGCCGCCGCGCCATCAAGCACGAGGCCGGGGCTGTCGCCGTCGCGCTCCACCCGAATGCCGCCCGGCCGCGCCGCCACGTAGTTTGCATCGCCTGTAGGCGAGACCAGCGATAGCCCATCGCAGCCACCACGGAGGAAGACGACAACCAGGACCGGTGCTGCCATCGTCGTCTCCTAGCGGAACAGGAAATGCGGCTGCAGCGCCGCGATGCCGATAGCACTGCCCTGTGCCCAGGCGCGCTCGTTCTCGTCGCCTTCGATCGTCCAGCTCGGGTCGATCTCGGCCGCCGCCAGCAACTCGCCGGTAACAGCTGTGTCGTCCCCGCCAAGTTGGCGCACCCAATGCCCGAAAAGATCGCCCCAGCTGGATACGCCTTTGGGCAGGACGCTCAGGTTGGCCGCTACGCCGCTGAACCATTGCTCGTGCGCGTAGAGCGCGATGTTGACCGTGCCATTGAGCGTGTTCGTATTCGCCCAGTGGCCGGACTCGTCCGGATGGCCGCTGGGCGGACGGAATTCGTGCTGGTTCCAGCCAGCCTGCGAAAGCTGCCAGACATAGTCGAGGCGCGGGCTCGCCAGGTCGACGCCTGTCGCCCGATACAGCGAAGCGAGATACTCGAATGGCCGCTTAAGCTTGCGCGGCGGGGTCGTGTCGAACTCCTCCGACAGCACGATCGTCCGGATCACTTGAGCCATCTGGTCCGGGGCGTCCGCCGCGGCGAGGAACGTGGCTGCAGCGGCGGCTACGAGCGCTTCACTCGGTTCGTCGGTCAGCAAGCGGCGGATCAGCTTGCGGGCAATGAAATGCGCAGTGCCTGAGTGATGCGCGAGAAGGTCCAGCACCGTCTCGCCGTCCTCCATCGGTCCGCGGTTGGGACCGAGCTCCACCGCTAGAATGCGCTTCTGGTAGGGGTCGTGCCAGCCATCGATGTAGTGGAAAGCGCCGGAGCGCGGCGCCTCGTCGCCCTCGGCGATCCACCGCCCGTCACCAAACGACCAACCAGTGAAGGCCCGCGCGACTTCATAGACGTCCTGGTCGATGTAGCCGAGCGCAAGCCCCTCCCCTGCCCCCGGAACGGCCTTCCAGTCGGCATAGAGATCGTTGAAATAGTTCTCGGCGCCGAGCGTATGCAGTTCCAGCAGTTCGCGGCCGAAATTCTCGTTAGCCGGGCTGGCCCGCGAGGCTTCGTTATTCAGGTAGAACAACATCGACGGCGAGCGAGCGACGTGCGCTAGAAGCGCGCGAAAGCTGCCGAGCGCGTTCTCGCGCAAGCCCTTGTCATACTGCGCGAAATACGCGCCGGTATGCTCATCCTTCATCGCGTTGACGTTGAAGTGGTCGTGCCAGAACTGGGTCATCACCTCGCGCAGTTGCGCATCGGCGTGTACCGCGCGGGTCAGCGCGGCGGCCTGCACCTCCACGGCCGGCCGCACGCGCTCCGAGTAGTCCGTCGCCTGTTCGTAGTCGACGAGCCGAAGCAGCGTCGCGCCGTCCGCCTCCAGATACTGGTACGGCCAGTCCTCGTTGCGCGCCGCCCACTCGCGACCCGGACCATCGTTGCCTGCCTCGTACTCGATGCGGAGTTTCGCGCTCGCCAGCCGCGCCGCCAGCGTATCGTCCATAACGGGCTTGGTCAGTTCGCGTTCGAGCCAGGCCTCTTTCCCCAATACTTCGAACTGCGCAACCGACTCTGCGGTCGCGCCAAAAGTCAGGCGGTTCAGGAGCGTGCGCGCGTTCGAGGCGTTTGCACTGAGAACGGGCCGTGCCACGCCGGCGGCCAACATGGCGAGGGCGAAGGCGTGGAACTGGCGGCGATCGAGCTGCATGGCCGCATCATAGCGGCGAGTCGGGCGCTTCGCCCGTCACAAAGCAGCATCACGCTTTGCGCGAAATTAGTGGCTGGTCCGGTGCGGGTGTCGAAGAGGCCACTCTACCGCAGCCGGACCAGCCGCCCTACGGACCCAGGAGTTGCGGCGGACCTGAGTTGAACCGTAGGGAGCTTGTGGGAAGCAGCAGGGAAGTGGCCGCTTTCCGTTAGCCGCAACCTATCTTCGGAGGGCGGAAACTCAAGCGAACACCAATAGGTTAGGTAATTGGTAACCTTACCACCGACGCATTTTACTCAAATGCAATCATATACTTACGCGGCGTCGAAGACGACACGGTTGCGGCCTTCTCGCTTCGCCCGGTAGAGCGCCACGTCGGCCCGCTTAAGAATGGATTCCGGACTGTCCTGCGCCTGTTCGTTCAGCGCAACGCCCACCGAACAGGTGACGGTGAGCGGACGTTCGCCCGGCGCCTGGAACGTTCTCTCGGCCACCGACATGCGGACGCGCTCGGCGACGGATTGCGCCTGCCGGTAGTCGGTGTCCGGCATCAGCACCACGAACTCTTCGCCGCCGAAACGACAAGCGAGATCAACACCGCGGATGTTGCGGCGCAGTCGCTGCGCGAACTCCTTGAGCACGGAATCGCCGATGTCATGGCCGTGCGTGTCGTTGACGGATTTGAAGAAGTCCATGTCGATCAACATAACCGCCATGTCACGCTCCTGCTCACGCGCCTTGTCGAGCATGAGTGAGAGGTGGCGGTCGAAATAGCGGCGATTGTAGAGGCCCGTCAGCTCATCCGTCACAGCGAGCGCCAGCGTATTGGTGACGCTCTGGCGAAGCTCGGCGGCATAGCGCTGGCGCCGGATCTGCGTGCGCACGCGAGCCGCCAGTTCATTGCGCTCGACCGGGCGCAAGATGAAATCGTTCACCCCGAGATCGAGCCCGCGCACCACGCGCGCCCGGTCGGTATCTTCGGCAATCAGCAGAATGGGCAGCGTACGGGTCTGCTCGACTGTCCGCATCTGCGAGCAGATGCGCAGAGGGTCGAAATCGCCCAGCGCCATGCTGACGATCGCGAGTTCGTAGCCACCGCCGGCGACCTGCATGGCAGCGTCCTGCGGGCTGGTCAGCACATCGACATCGTGCGCCGGCGACAAGTAACCTCGCACGCGGTCGGCGCTGCGCGGATCGGTATCCACCAGCAGTACCTTGCCGCCCTCGGCATCGGCCCGGCCCATCACGGAGAAGACGCCCAGATGCGCCAGGCTCACGCCCACGACGACACCCAGCTTGCGCAGCCGTGCGGCATTCAGAAACGAGGGTTCAGATTTCACGCGCCGATCCTATCACGCCCCGTTGAACGCACGGGACGCCGGATCGGTCAGGCGAGGTTCAGGCGGCGGGGCCGCCCAGGGCCGCGTCGATGGCCGCGGCCACCTCGGCGATGGCCCCCATGCCGTCGATCTCGGACAGCAGGTCCTTTTCCGCATAGTAGGGCAACAGCGGCGCGGTATTGCGGTTGTAGGCGTCCAGCCGAACCTTGAAACTGTCCGGATTGTCGTCCGGACGGCCCTGGTCGGCGAACCGGACCGCGACCCGCTCCAGCAGGGCCGTGTCATCAACCTTGAGCCGGATGACGTGGTCGATCTTCTGGCCCAGCTTGGCCAGCATGGCGTCCAGGGCCACGGCCTGGGCCACGGTGCGGGGGAAGCCGTCGAAGATGGCCCCCCCGGCGTCACCGGCCTCTTTCAGCCGGGCCTCGATCAGGGCGATGACGATCGCATCGGAGACCAGGTCACCGCGCGACATGATGGCCTGGCATTCCCGGCCCAGTTCGGAGCCGGAGGCGATGGCTTCGCGCAGCATGTCGCCGGTCGACAGCTGGACCATGCCGCGGGTCTCGACCAGCCGCTTGGCCTGCGTGCCCTTGCCCGCCGCCGGCGGTCCGAACAGGATCAGGTTCATCGCGCCCCTCCCCGGCCGGCTCTAGCGCCGTGTGGGGGCGGTGACGCCCTTGCCGGGGGTCCGGCCGCCGCGACCGCGCAGCTTGGCCTTCTTGATCAGGCCTTCGTACTGGTGAGCCAGCAGCTGGGACTGGATCTGCGCCACGGTGTCCATGGTCACCGAGACCACGATCAGGATCGAGGTGCCGCCGAAGGCAAGGCCCGAGCCGAAGTTGGCGATCACCATTTCCGGCAACAGGCAGACGGCGGTGATGTAGGCGGCGCCGATCACGGTCAGACGGGTCAGGACATAGTCCAGATACTCTGCCGTCCGCTTGCCCGGACGGATGCCCGGCAGGAAGCCGCCGTATTTGCGCAGGTTCTCGGCCGTGTCCTCGGGGTTGAAGGTGATCGAGGTGTAGAAGAAGCAGAAGAAGATGATCAGCGCGCCGTACAGCAGCATGAAGACCGGCTGGCCGTGCTGCATCTGGGCGGTGACGACCGGCAGCCAGTCCATC
>JBEBHC010000313.1:0-2008 GCA_040081185.1 Devosia sp.
CGAGCCCGATGTCGAAGATCCCGAGCATCCCCGACGACACACGCACCGAGCCGAGCCGGCGCACACCGCCGTCCGACGCCGCCTCCGCGACCGCCGGCTCGCACGCGCGGGCTCGGCCGCCGGTTGCGCGCCATCACGCCTCCTTCAAAGCGCTGCTGACGGATGCCATCGTCCTCGGCATCCTGCTGACCAGCATCTGCGCGCCCCTGCTGCCGATCGCGGGACCGACCGACGTCGACTACAAGGCGCGCCTCGCGCCGCCGAGCTGGACGCATCCCATGGGGACCGACAACCTTGGGCGCGACATGCTCTCCCGCGTCATCTACGGCGCGCAGATCGATCTTGCAGTCGGCTTCGTTACCGTCTTCGCATCGATGATCATCGGCATCACGCTGGGCATGATTGCCGCAACCTTCCGCGGCCCGCTCGAAGTCATCATCATGCGCACCGTCGACGCGCTTTTGGCCTTCCCTTTCATCGTGCTGGTGCTCGCTATCGTTGCCATCATCGGCCCCGGTCTCAATGGTGTACTCATCGGCATGATCGGCGTCGGTTGGTCCGTCTATGCACGCATCACCTTCGCCGAAATGCTTGCGCTGAAGGAGCGTCAGTTCATGCTCGCTGCGCGCACCCTCGGCTACACCGAGACGCGCATCCTCTTCCGCCACGCCTTCCCCAATCTGCTGCGGCCCAACATCGCCTTCTCGATTTCCGATGTGATCCTCAACATCCTTGGCCTTGCCGGTCTCTCCTATCTCGGTGCCGGCGTGAAACCGCCCGCGCCCGAATGGGGCGCCTTGATCTCCGGCGGCCAGCAGTTCCTTGCCAACGGGTGGTGGATATCCACTCTGCCCGGCCTCGCCATCGTCGTCACCGGCATCGGCTTTACGCTGCTCGGCGAAGGTGTTTCGGATGCACTCGGCACGCAATCGGAGGAGGCGCGATGAACGCGCGTTCCCAGCTTACCGATGAGTTGCTGTCGGTCCGCGACGTGACGGTTGAGTTCCAGACCCCGCGCGGTTCGATCCGCCCCGTCAATCATGCCAGCTTCTCCGTTGCGCGTGGTCGCTCACTGGGCGTCGTCGGCGAATCCGGCTCCGGCAAGAGTCTGACACTTCGGGCCATCCTCGGCATCGTCCCGGCTCCCGGCCGCATAACGGGCGGTGATATCCGTCTCGGCGCCGACGATCTGACTCACCTCGATGACGGCCATCTGCGTCGCATCCGCGGCCGACGGATTTCGATGATCTTTCAGGACCCGATGGCCAGCCTCAACCCGGTGCTCACCGTCGGCGATCAGATGGTCGAGACCCTGCGGTCCAAGGCGGGCTTAACTGGCCGCGCCGCTCAGGATCGTGCTGTCGGCCTGTTCGAGCGTGTCGGTATCCGCGAGCCGCAGTTGCGGCTGCGTGACTATCCACACCAGTTCTCGGGCGGCATGGCGCAGCGCGTGATGATCGCCATTGCCATCGCAGCCGGACCGGAACTGCTCCTGGCCGACGAGCCGACCACCGCCCTCGACGTATCGATCCAGGATCAGGTGCTCGACCTGATGGCCGACCTCGAAGCCGAGTTCGGCATGGCGACGATCCTCGTGTCCCACGACATCGGTGTCATTGCCCGTTCGTGTGACAGCGTCGCCGTGATGTATGCCGGGCGCATCCTCGAACGTGGCGCGGTTGACGAGGTGCTGCGCCATCCCCGCCATCCCTATACGCAGATGCTGATCGGCTCCGTCCCAAGCATCGTGCCGAACACCGGACGGAAAGCGCTCACCGCCATCCCCGGACAGCTGCCTGATCTCGCCGAGGTGCTCGACGGCTGCCCCTTCATTACGCGCTGTCCGCACGCACGGCCGGCCTGCCGCGCCGTCGACATGCGGCTCGACCAGCCGGAAGGCGCGCACGGCTCAGCATGCCCTTTCGTCGAGGCCGCCGCATGACCGATCTGCTCAGCGTCGAAACCTCACCAAGACCTACACCCTCAACTCGGGCATCGGCGCTCGACT
>JBEBHC010000034.1:0-27260 GCA_040081185.1 Devosia sp.
CGTCCGGCGGACGACTGATCTATCTGGGAGCGGGAACACCGGCCCTGATCTCGCTCGGCGACGCCCTCGAAGTGCCGCAGACCTACGGCATCCCGCGCGACCGGGTGCTGGTAATCCTCGCCGGTGGCAAGGGCATCGTCGAAAACCTCAACGGGCCGGAAGAAGATGACGGTCCGTTGGCCCGGATCAAGGTTGCGGAGGCAGGCGTGGGCCCCGGTGACTGCGTCATTGCGACCTCGGCCAGCGGCTCGACCCCCTACACCGTCTCCGGGCTTACGGCGGCGCGCGAGGCGGGCGCGGCGACTATCGGTGTGGCGGGTAATCCGGGCGCGCCCTTGTTCGACGTCGCCGATGTCAGCGTGCTGATCGAAGCGGGTCCGGAGGTTATTTCCGGCTCTACGCGGCTAGGGGCCGGGACTGCGCAGAAAGCAGCGCTCAACCTGTTCTCCACCCTGCTCGGTGTGAAGCTCGGCCACGTGCATGACGGGTTGATGGTCAACATGGTGGCGGACAATGCCAAGCTACGGAAGCGCGCCGCGCGAATCGTGGCGCAGGTGACCGGGGTGGCCCTGCCCCAGGCCGAAGCGGCGCTCAGCGAAACGGACGGCGCAGTGAAACCGGCAATCCTGATTGCTGCAGGCGCTGCAGGCTACGACACGGCAATAGCCTCGCTGCAAGCGGCGGGCGGCAATGTGCGCGCTGCGCTGATAGCACTAGCGCGCTGACGCGACGGCTCAGGCGGTCCAGCCGCCGTCGATCGCGTGGACCTGCCCGGTCGTGTAGGTGGCCGTCGCCAGATAGACCGCGAGTTCCGCGACTTCCCCGGGCTGGCCGATGCGGCCGATGGGCTGGCGAGCGATGAACGCCTTGCGCGCGGCTTCGATGTCACCGGTGGCGCGCCAGCGATCGTGCAACGATGGGCTCTCCACCGTGCCGGGGGCGATGGCGTTCACGCGGATGCCCTTGGAGGTGTAGTCGGCGGCGATCGACTTGGTCAGGCCGATGACCGCGGCTTTGGAAATCGAATAGGCGGCGCGGTTTGGAACGGCCTTCCAGGACGACGCGACAGTGGACATGTTGATGATGCAACCGTCGCCGTGTTCGATCATGGCCGGCATGAACGCCTTGATCATCCGGACCTGTGCCCAGACGTTGAGATCGAAGGCGAACTCAAGGTCCTTGTCGGGCATTTCGAGAATTGTGCCATTCTGCACGACGCCCGCACAGTTGAAAAGGATGTCGACCCGGCCGATATCTTTGGCGGCGGAGGTCACCGCATTCGCATCGAGAACGTTGAGGACGCGTGTCTCGACATTGGGGATCGACTTCAGCTCGGCGAGCTTTTCCGCGTTGATGTCGGTGGCGATCACATGGCTGCCCTCGCGTGCGAAGGCCTCCACCGTCGCCCGCCCGATCCCCTGCGCTGCCGCGGTGATGATGCTGCGCTTGCCGTCCAACCTGCCCATGAGACTTCTCCGTTTGGCGGGTGGTTAGCGGGACTTCGGCGGGGGCGCAAGTTGGCGTTTGGTCGGTGACCGCCGGGATCTGCGGGTGCAGCCGTTACTACGCGGGGCCGAACCAGCGCGCCGCCACTTCGTCCAGTCCGTCCCAATTTCCCGATCCGACCCAAGCAACATAGCCGTCGGGACGAATAAGGACGGCTTTCGGCGGCTCCACCGGGCCGACTACCGGCAACTCCCAACGACCCTGAACCGTGGCCGAGAAAACCTCGATGCCTGGCGGCACTGTCGGGCGGTTGGGTGTACCGAGGTCGAGGAGGATCGGTCGCGCCCCGTGCATCAGAGCGTAGAGGCGAGTCCGGCCGCTCGTGGTTTCGAGGTTCAGATCGGGCACGCGGCGCCCGAGGAGCGGATGGCCTTCGCCGAGGTCGTAATGGATGTCGAGGCCAGAGAGTTTTCCGGCCATTGCTTGACGTGGTTCTTCCATGGCGAGGAACCCTGCGAAGATGTCGCGCAACGCGCGAGCCCGCTCGTCGTCGCGGCGCAGCGCAACCGAAGCGAGCGTGTGCTGGAGCACTCGGGCCCCGATCGGGTGGCGCTCGGCATGGTAGGTATCGAGCAGGTGTGCGAGCGAGGTACCCTTCACGACCTGCGCCAGCTTCCAGCCGAGATTGACGGCATCCTGCACGCCGGTCTGCAGTCCCTGCCCGCCATCGGGCGGATGGATATGCGCGGCATCGCCGGCGACGAGCACTCGACCTTTGCGGTAGCTCGCGGCCTGCCGGGCCGAGTCGGTGAAGCGCGAAATCCAATAGAGGTTGTTGAGACCGAAATCGGTGCCACGCGCAGCGATCAGCCCGGCGCGCAGGTCGTCGAGCGTCGGCTCGGTGGTAGCGCCGGCTTCCGCTTCGGTGATCATCACCCCGATGGGGCCGCCGGTCTTATAGACGATCTTGCCGTCGACGATCTCGTAGTCGGACGTACCGAAGGAGTGGAGTCCGTGCCTGTCGCGATGCACGCCGAACGGCGGCTGTTCCGCGAAGTCGGCCTCGCCGATGATGTTGCTGGTGGTGGGTTCGGTGCCGGGGAACGCGATGCCGGCGAGCTTGCGTACGATAGACCGTCCCCCGTCGCAGCCGACGAGATAGCGCCCGCGCAGGGTGCGGCCATCGCTCAACGTTGCTGTCACCCCCGTCTCGTCCTGTGTGACGCCGGTGACCTCGGTGCCACGATGCACTTGTACCCCGAGGTTTTCGACCCAGACGGCGAGGTGTCCTTCAATCTGCTTTTGCCAGATGCCCAAGGTGAAGGGATAGCGCGTTGGAAACGCGCCGAGGTCCAGCATTACCCCGGCGAATCCGATGCTCTGCGCGCGTTTGCCTTCGGCGAGGAACGGGCCGGCGATGCCGCGCTGGTCGAGGATTTCGATGGTGCGCGCGTGCAGCCCGCCGGCGCGGTGGCCGACGAGATTGCGGTCGGGACGGCGTTCGACGACGATGGCGGCAACGCCGCCCAGCGCCAGTTCGCCCGCCAGCATCAGCCCGGTGGGGCCGCCGCCGGCGATGATTACGTCCTGTTCGGTCATAGGCAGGTCTCCCGATGATGGGACCGCGCAAACTACGCAAAGAAACAGAGTTGGCAATTCTTGAAGGTGGGCGTGAAAGCGCCATTTAAGCCTTAGGCGGAACCAGCAGCTTGCGGTTGGCGGGGGTTCCCGGCACAGATGCGTCACCTGCCATGACGCTTTCCGTTTTCCTCGTCGTCCTGTTTGCCGCGGCACTGCACGCCACGTGGAATGCGCTCGTCAAAGGCGGCGAGGACAAGCTGCTGTCGACGACGCTGATCTGCGGTGTTTCGACGATACTGGCGGCCCTCATCCTTCCGTTCGTGCCCGCGCCGGCTCCCGCCAGCTGGCCGTTCATTGCCGCCTCCACGGCCTGCCAGGTGATCTACTTTTCGATGGTGGCCGCGACTTATCGCGTGGCGGACATGAGCGAGGCCTATCCCATCATGCGCGGCACGGCGCCGCTGCTGGTGACGATCGTCAGCGTCGCGGTATTGCGCGAGCCGCTGCCGCCTCTCGCCTGGCTCGGGGTGCTGGTGATCTCCATGGGCATTCTGGGCATCGGCCTCAGCCGCGGGGTGAAGCCGAGCCGCGGCGTGGCGCTGGCGCTGCTCAACGCCGTGGTTATTGCCAGCTACACGCTGATCGACGGCACCGGCGTGCGGCATGCCGGCTCGCCGGCCGGGTACCTGCTTTGGATTTTCCTGCTGACCGGCCTGCCCCTGGTGGGCTGGAGTGCTGCAACGCGCTGGCCCGCGCTCGTGAGCTACGCACGCAAGAACTGGCGCAGCGGAGTGATCGGCGGTGTGGGCACGTCCGCGTCCTACGGTCTGGCGCTGTGGGCGATGACGCTGGCGCCGGTGGCGGTGGTGGCTTCACTGCGCGAGACGTCGATCCTGTTCGGGGTCGTGATCTCGGGCCTGATCCTCAAGGAGCGGGTCAGCCCGGCGCGGATCGTCGCCGCCTGCGTGATCGCGGGTGGCGCGATGATCCTGCGCGTGGCCTGAGCCCCCTACTCCGCCGCGACGCGCCGCGGCAGGCGTGCCCAGTTCGGCAGCCAAGCGTCGTGCGCAATCAGTAGTTCGTCCACGAGGTGCCAGATCTGGTCGAGGTCGAGCTCGGCGGCCGTGTGCGGGTCCATCATGGCGGCGTGATAGATGTGCTCGCGGTTCTCGGTCAGCAGCGCCTGGACCGTCAACTCCTGCACGTTGACGTTGGTGCGGATCAGCGCGGTCAATTGCGGCGGCAGCGCACCGATATGTGTCGGCTGGATGCCGTTGCGATCGACAAGGCACGGTACCTCCACCGCACAGCCTTCGGGTAGCGAGGTGATCAGTCCGTTGTTGCGGACATTGCCGTAGATAACCGACGGCTGGCCGGTCCAGCGCGAATTCATGATCTCGGAGGCGTATTCGTGGCTCTCACGAATCTCGACACTGTTGGCCGTTTTGTAGCGAGCGGCCTCTTCCTTCCAGCGCGCGATCTGTTCGACGCAGCGCTTGGGATATTCATCGAGCCGGATGCCGAACTTCTGGATCAGGTCGTCCCTACCCTCCTTGATGAACCACGGCACGTACTCGGCGAAATGCTCGGAGCTTTCGGTGACGAAATAGCCGAGCCGCGTGAGCATCTCGTAGCGCACTTTGTTGTTCTGACGTGAACCCTGCTTGTGTTTGGGCGCGCGGCCCTCGCGATAGGCGCTGAGCAGATCGGGGTAGAGGTTCTTCATCGAACCATCGGGCTGCACCTGCTCGAAGTTCAGGTAAAAGGCCATGTGGTTGATGCCGGCGGCGCGATAGCGCAGCGTTGAAGGATCAATCTCGAGGTCGCGTGCGAGTTCATGCGCAGTGCCCTGCACCGAGTGACAGAGGCCGACCTGCTTGATGGCCGGATATCTCGCTGCAATGGCCCACGTGTTGATGGCCATCGGGTTCACATATTGCAGCATGATGGCGTCCGGACAGACGGCGAGCATGTCCTCGCAGATGCTCCACAGATGCGGCACGGTGCGGATGCCGCGCATGATGCCGCCGATGCCGAGGGTGTCGGCAATTGTCTGTCGCAGGCCGAAGCGCTTAGGCACATCGAAGTCCGTGATGGTGCACGGATCGTAGCCGCCGATCTGGAAGCAGACGACGACGAAATCGGCGCCGTCGAGCGCGCGGCGCTGATCGTCAAAGGTCTCGATTGTTGCCTTGGTGCCCAGCGTCTGCACCAGCTTGCCGGCGATTACCGCGCTCTCGGCCAGCCGCTCCGGGTTAATGTCCATCAGGGCGATCCGCGCATCTCGCAGGGCATCGCGCTGCAGCACGTCGCCGACGATGTTCTTCATGAACACGGTCGAGCCGGCGCCGATGAAGGTGATCTTCGGGTTGGGCATGGAATCCTCCGCTCAGGCGGCGGGACCATGGCCAGCTACGGCGCGGAAAGCAATGTCAGTCGGAGAAGACCGAGACGCGGCCGCGGCCGGCGGACTTTGCCGCGTAGCAGGCCGCATCTGCCTCGCCTACAGCGTCGCGCGCCGTGTCTGCGGTGATGGCGGTAAGGCCGGCCGAGGCGCCGATGGAATAGGAGATGCCGTTCCAGGCGAAATCGAGCGCGGCGATGGCGTCGACGATCTTGCCGGCGACCATGCTGGCACCGGCCATCGGACAGTCGGCGAGCAACAAGACGAATTCATCGCCGCCGAAGCGCGCAGCGAAATCGTGGTTGCGGCAGGTACGACGGATGACCTGCGCCACTTTTTGCAGCAGCGCATCGCCGGCGGCGTGCCCGGCGCTGTCGTTGACCGACTTGAAGCGGTCGAGATCAATGAAGCAGAGCGCGTGGCTGCGCTGTTCGACGCGCGCCTGCCGCTGTGCTTCGGCCAGTGCGCCGAGGAACGCGGCTCGGTTGGGCAGTCCGGTGAGCGGGTCGTGATTGGCAGAGTGCGCAAGCCGGCGCTGCTGCTCGAGGGATTCGGTGACATCCTTGAACACGAGTACGGCGCCGATCAGGCGACCTTCCTCGGTGCGGACAGGGGCAGCGGTGCCGCTCACGCCGCGGCCGGTTCCGTCGCGCGAGGCGAGCACGACGTCGCCCTCGATGGCGGTGACATCGCCGGCCCGGAGGCAGGTGGCGACCGGGTCTCCCGCCGGTTCGCCGGTAGCCTCGGACTTGAGGTTGAAGACTTCGGGCACGGTGCGGCCGAGCGCCTCTGCCTCGTTCCAGCCGGTCATGGCCTCAGCGATGGGGTTCATGAAGATGATGAGTTCGGACGCATCCGTGGAAATGACGCCGTCGCCGATGGATTCGAGAGTAACGCGCAGGCGTTCCTTCTCCTCCGCCAGCTCGATCTCGGCGTGCTTGATGCGCGTGATGTCGGTGTCGGTGCCGAGGGTACGGAGCGGTTTGCCGTCCGCGTCCCATTCCACCGGCTTGCCGCGGCTCAGGATCCAGATGTAGCGGCCGTCGCGGTGGCGCTCGCGATATTCGATCGTATCGTAGCCGTCCTCACCGCGATCCTGCTTGTCGATGTTGGCTTCGATGCGCGGTACATCGTCTGGATGGACCCGCGCCAGCCATTTGTCCTGGGCCGGGTCGACATGCTCGCCTTCGGGGATGCCGCGCATGACGCGCCACATGCGCGAATAGAACATCCCGTCGGAGCGGATGTCGTGGTCCCACACACCCTGCCCGGCGGACTCGAGCGCGAAGTTCCAACGGCTCTCGCTCGCGGCGAGCGCCTCTTCCGCGCGCTTCTGTTTGTCGATGTTGATGATCTGGACGATGGCGTAAAGCGGCCGCCCGGTCGTGTCGCTCTTGAGCAGCGAGGCCGAAGCCAGCGCCCAGATCGGGCTGCCGTCGCGGTGCTTGAGGCGGCACTCCATGCGGAAGTCGTCGGTCTCGCCGCGCATCAAACGGCCGAAATGGAGCAGCGAGATCTCGCGATCGATTTCGTGGATGGTCTCGCCTGCTTCGACGCCGAGGGCCGCATCCGGCGCGAAGCCCAGCATGCTCTCGTAGGCGCGGTTGGCGTATATCATTCGCCCGTCGACGCCGACCAGCGACATGCCAACGGCCGCGCTCTCCATGACCTTGCGCAGCAAGGCGCCGCTCTGGTCGAAGCGGAACAACTGGACATCCGGCTTTTGGGCGGGGTTGGCGGGCATAGGCTCAGGCTGGCAGGACGCGCTTAATGGCGGGCTACCGCGCCCGCGTGTTTCATTCGCGAATGCAAAAACCGGCCCGAATGATGAATCGGCGGCAAACGCGGTGGTTCGGGCCTGCCGGGCGGCCCCGGATTCATCGGCTGAAGGCCGGTTTTCCGGCCTTGCCTTGGCGGGGCAAACGCGGTTTAAGGCCCGCACGGGAGAGGTGGCCGAGTGGTCGAAGGCACGCCCCTGCTAAGGGCGCAGACCTCAAAAGGGTCTCGTGGGTTCGAATCCCATCCTCTCCGCCACTTTTGACGAGCCAGGCCCGCGGTTCGCATTTGTCCCGCGTGAACGCCCTGGCCGCTTGTTGCGAGGGACGATCCACATGACACTCCGCTTCGCGCTCCTGGGCGCAGGCCGTATCGGCAAGGTTCACGCCAAGGCCATCACCTCGACCGCCGGGGCAAAGCTCGTGGCGGTCGCGGATGCGATCGAAAAGGCCGCGACCGATCTCGCCGCGCAATACGGCTCCGAAGTGCGCACGATCGAGGCCATTCTCGGTTCGGCGGATATCGACGCGGTGGTGATCTGCACGCCGACCGACACGCATGCCGACCTGATCGAGAAGTTCGCAAAGGCCGGCAAGGCGGTGTTCTGCGAAAAGCCGATCGATCTCAGCGTCAAGCGGGTGCGCGAGTGCCTCGCAGTGGTGGCCAGCACCAAGGGCACCCTGATGGTCGGCTTCAACCGCCGGTTCGATCCGCACTTCAAGGCGGTTCGAGCGGCGATCGACAAGGGCGAGATCGGTGCAGTCGAGATGGTCACGATCGTGTCGCGCGATCCCGGCCCGCCGCCCGTTGACTACATCAAGCGCTCGGGCGGCATCTTCCGCGACATGACCATCCACGATTTCGACATGGCGCGCTTCCTGCTCGGTGAGGAGATTGCGACGGTTTCCGCCCACGCCTCTGTGCTGGTGGACAAAGCCATCGGCGACGCCGGCGACTATGACAGCGTCAGCGTGATGCTCGCCACCGCGACGGGCAAGCATGCGACGATCTCGAACTCGCGACGTGCCAGCTACGGCTACGACCAGCGCATCGAGGCGCATGGCAGCCTTGGCTCCGTTGCCGCCGAGAACCAGCGGCCCGTCTCTATCGAGATCGCCAATGCCAAGGGTTATACGCGGCCACCTCTGCACGACTTCTTCATGACGCGCTATCTCGACGCTTATGCCGCCGAGATCTCCGCCTTCATCGATGCGGTCGCGAGCAAGAAGGCCGCTGCACCCACCGGCGAAGACGGCCTCAAGGCGCTCGTACTGGCCGACGCTGCGCTGAAATCGGCGCAGGAAGGCCGCGTGGTGAAAGTCAGCGAGATCACAGGTTAATCATGGCCATCAGCCCTCCCGCGTCGCGTCACAAGAATACGAACGCTCTTATCACTGGCGGTGGTCAGGGCCTCGGCCTCGCCATCGCCAAGCAATTGGCCGACGAGGGTTGCCGTAACCTCGCGCTGGTCGGCCGCGACGCCAAGAAACTGGACACCGCGGCCGCTGATTTGCGGGCGCTTGGTGCGAAGGTGGTGACAATCTCCGCCGACGTGTCCAAGGCTCCCGAATGCGCGCGCGCCGTGGCCGAAGCGATCAACGGCCTCGGCACAGTGAACGCGCTGGTCAACGCGGCAGCGAGCACGGCTCGCGGTTCGGTGACTGACGCAAGCGAGGCGGATTTCGATGCCATGTTCGACACCAACGTCAAAGGCGTCTTCTTTTTGATGCAGGGCGTGGTGCGTCATGCGCTCGAACGGAAGGCTCCGGCGTCGATCCTCAACATCCTGTCGATGTCGGCCCATACCGGCCAGTCGAACCTGACGATCTACTCGGCATCCAAGGGCGCGGTGGCAACGCTCACCAAGAACACCGCCATCGCCCATCGCAACGACCGTATCCGGTGTAACGCTATTCTACCCGGCTGGATGGATACGCCCGGCGAAGACATTGTGCAGCGCAAGTTCGAGGGCGCCAGCGATGGCTGGCTCGAACGGGCCGAGGCGAAGCAGCCCTTCGGCCAGTTGATCAAGACAGACCAACTGGCGCTGCTCGCGAGCTACATGCTGAGCAACGATGCCGGCGTGATGACGGGCTCGCTTGTCGACTACGACCAGACCGTTCAGACCAACGCCTGATCTACTTCAGCAGCCACTCGTGCTCGGGTGCATTGTAGAACTTCCAGGTGCGCTTCGGGCCGGCCATGACGTTGAGGTAATACACGTCATAGCCGTGCACGGCTGCGACCGGATGGTAGCCGCGCGGCACCAATGTCACGTCGCCGTCCTCGATCACCACAGCCTCGTCCAATGAGCGGTCATCAGTATATACGCGCTGCATCGCAAAGCCCTGGGCGGGCTTCAGGCGATGATAGTAAGTTTCTTCGAGCAACGACTCCGCCGGCAGGTTGTCGGTGTCGTGCTTATGCGGCGGGTAGGACGAGGTGTTGCCGCCGGGCGTGATGACCTCGACAACCAGCAGCGAATGCGCGGCATCGTCTTCCGGCAGGATGTTGGTGACGTAGCGCGTGTTGCTGCCCTTGCCGCGCGTGATCGGCGGATGCGTGCCAGGCGGAATGGCGCGCGGCTCGTAGCCCCCCGCCCCCGGCGCCGAGCATACGGCGAGCGTAAGCGGTGTGGTGGCCATGACCGACCAATCGTGTCCGGCAGGGACATAAACCGAATGGGGCGGACCATCGAAGGGTGATGCCCGGCCACCCAGTTCGCCGTAATCTGTTGTGCCGTCGATGGTGACCCGGCCCTTGCCGGCGACGAAAACGAGGCAGACCTCGCGCGTCGTGTTCTGGCCACTGCCGGTGTCGCCCTCGGACAGTTGCCAGAGGTCGAACCCGACATAGGTCCAGCCCGCCGATTGCGGCGTGATGTGGTGCCTTCGTCTGTCGTCGAGGTTCGGCCGAACGCGCAGGTCAGGCATTGGGGAAGCCTTTCGTTTCGACCGTGTAACCGGCGGCGGTCATCACGCGCATCAATTCCTTGTGGCCGACTTGGGCCATCCTGAGCGGCGGGTTCTTCTTGGGGTCCTGTTCCGCCTCCAGGACAAACCAGCCTTCGTAGCCGTAGTCGGCGAAGCGCTGCACGATGGCGCCGAAATCGAGGGAGCCGTCGCCGGGCACCGTGAAGGCGCCGAGCGCAACGGCGTCGAGGAAACTCTGCCGGCTGCGATCGAGCCCATCGACGACGGGCTTTCGGATATCCTTCACGTGCACATGCGTGATGCGCTCGTGGTGGTTGTCGATGGCGCGCAACACGTCGCCACCCGCGAACGCGAGGTGGCCAGCGTCGAGCAGCAACGGGATGCCGGGGCCGGAGGCTCGCATGAAGGCATCGAGTTCGGACTCTGTCTCGACCACGGCGGCCATGTGGTGATGGTAGCTGAGGGGCATGCCCTGCTCGGCGCACCACTCGCCGAATTGCGTAAGTGCCCTCCCGTAGGTCTTCATCTCGTCGTCGGTGAGCTTCGGCTTGGTGGCGAGCGGCTTGCTGCGATCGCCCTGGATCGACCGGCCGACCTCGCCATAAACGATGCAGGGCGCATTCACCGCCTTGAACAGCTCGATCATCGGCGCGATGCGGTCCTTGTTGGCCGCAATGTCCTCATTGACCAGCGTGCCCGAGAACCAACCACCGCAGAGCGTGACGTCGGCGGCCTTGAGAATGGGCAGCATGACATCCGGATCGTCGGGGAAGCGGCGTCCCTTCTCCATGCCGGTAAAGCCGGCCGAACGGGACTGGCGCAAGCACTCCTCGAGCGAGACGTCATCGCTGAGTTCGACGAGATCGTCGTTCCACCACGCGATGGGTGACATTCCGAGCTTGGCCTTCATTGCAGTCTCCTAGAGGCGCTGGCCCTTGAGGGCCGCTTCGTATTCCTTGCGCGCCGCATTGACCTGCGGGCGTACGCTGACTTCGGGCACGGCAACGTCCCACCAGTGTCCGCCGGCATCGGTGGAAATGAGCGGGTCGGTGTCGATGACCAGTACTGTCGTTCGATCGACGTTTGCGGCTTCCGTGAGGCCGGCCTCGAGGTCGGCGATCGAGCTCACTTTCCTGCTCCACGCACCCATCGCGGCGGCGTGCGCGGCGAAGTCGATCTCGGGCAGCACCTCGTGCTTTGCGTCTTTCAGCAGGTTGTTGAAGTTGGCACCGCCGGTGGCCATCTGCAGGCGATTGATGCATCCGAAACCGCGGTTGTCGAGGACGACGATGGTGAGCTTCTTGCCGATCATCACCGAGGTCGCGATCTCGGAGTTCATCATCATGTAGCTGCCATCGCCGAGCATCACGATGACGTCGTGATCCGGTTTCGCGAGCTTGACGCCGAGGCCACCGGCGATCTCGTAGCCCATGGTCGAGTAGCCGTATTCCATGTGGTAGCTGCCCGGCTCACCGGCCGGCCACAGCTTGTGCAACTCGCCGGGCAGTCCGCCGGACGCGCAGACCAGTGTGGCCTGGGAGCCGCGGGCGCGATGGACTGCGCCTATCACCTGCGCGTCCGATGGCAACGCGTTGGTGGGGTCGGTAACAGCCTTAGCCGAGGCGAGCCATGTGGTCTTGGCGGACTGCGCGGTCGAGACCCACGCATCCTTGCTGCGCCAGGTGCCGAGCCTTGCTTCGAGCGCTTCGAGCCCCGCATTTGCATCGGCGACGAGCATTTGCGCGCGATGCTTGCCGGCATCGAACGGTTGCGTGTTCAGTCCGATGATCCGCACGCCGTCGGCCTTGAACAACGCCCACGAGCCGGTAGTGAAGTCCTGCAGGCGCGAGCCGACCGCGAGCACGACATCGGCCTGCTCGGCGAGCAGGTTGGACGCCGACGAGCCGGTGACGCCGACCGAGCCCATATTGAGCCTGTGGTCATGCGGCAGGCTCGATTTGCCGGAGTTGGTTTCCATCACCGGGATGCCGTGCTTTTCGGCGAAGGCCCTCAGCGACGGTGCGGCCTCGGAATAGAGCACGCCGCCGCCGGCGATGATGACGGGCTGCTTCGATGCCTTGAGCAGGGTCACCGCCGCTTCAAGCTCGCCATGATCGGGCTGCGGACGGCGCGGGGTCCACACGCGCTCGGCGAAGAAGCTCTCGGGATAGTCGAAGGCCTCGGCCTGCACATCCTGGCAGAGGCTCAGCGTCACCGGTCCGCACTCGGCCGGATCGGTCAGAACCTGCATGGCGCGGTTGAGCGCAGACATGATCTGCTCGGGCCGGGTGATACGGTCGAAATAGCGCGAGACGGGACGGAAGACATCGTTGGCGGAGACGGTGCCGTCGCCCCAATCCTCCACCTGCTGCAGCACCGGATCGGGCGCGCGATTGGCGAACACATCGCCAGGCAACAGCAGAAGCGGAATGCGGTTGACGTGGGCAAGAGCGGCGGCGGTCACCATGTTGGTGGCGCCGGGTCCGATGGAGGAAGTCGCGGCCATCATGCGGCGGCGGAAGCTCGCCTTGGCGAAGGCGATCGCGGCGTGCGCCATGCCCTGCTCGTTGTGGGCGCGGTAGGTCGGCAGAGTATCGCGCACCTGGTAGAGCGCCTCGCCGAAACCGGCGACGTTGCCGTGACCGAAAATGGCGAAGACGCCGCCGAAGATCGGCACCGTCTTGCCGTCGATCATGGTCTTCTGCTGCGTCAGGAAGCGCGCCAGCGCCTGCGCCATGGTCAAGCGGATCGTCTTGTCGCTCACCGGTGTCTCCCCTGTTGGCTCGCGCGGCGGTTATGGCATGCCAAAGCCCGTTGCGTGAATGGGTTTCCTGCCCCGTCTAGCCAGCGATCGGGGCATCTTTCAGCTGGTCGAGCAGGTAGGCGTGGGTGGCCGGGTTGGCGACGATGAGGAAGCCGGATTTCTCGTAGAATTCGGGGCCCCTGCCCCACCAGTCAGTGACAACGCCGCCGGCCTCCTGCACCTGGAGGATGCCGGCGGCCGTGTCGGTGAAGCCGGTTTCCTCGAAGTAGCCGGTGAGCCGGCCCATGGCGACATAGGCGCAGCAGTTCGCGGCGCTGCCGGGAGTGCGTACGCCACCCACTTCGCCGACCATCCTATCGAGCCGCTGGTAGTAGCCGGGGTGGCTCAGGCGCTTGGGCGTGGCCAGGCCGGTGCCGATGCACATGAGGCCGATGTCGGACTGGTCACTGACCTTGAGGCGCGTGCCATTGAGGAAAGCGCCCGCGCCCTTGATTGCGGTGAACATCTCGTCGGCCGGCGGGTTGAAGAGGACGCCGCACACCGTCTCGCTGCCGCGGCGGAGGGCGATCGAGATGGTGTAGTGCTGGCCGTTGATGAAGTTGGTCGTGCCATCGATGGGGTCGACCAGCCAGCGGTGCTCGCGGTCGGCGCCGTCGACCGGCGGGAATTCCTCGCCCGTGAAGCTCCAGTCCGGATAGCGCGCGAAGAAGAACTTGCGGATGAGCTGTTCGGATTCACGGTCGGCATCGGAGACGAAATCGGCGGGCCCCTTGATGCCGATCTCGAGATCGCGGAAGCGGGCGAAATGGCGAAGCGTCAGCGCGCCGGCCTCGCGGGCGACCTGCACCATGTCGGCGAGGACAGCATCGTAGTTCATCATTCCGCCTCGAGAAGTGCGGCGAGCCCTTCGGGATCGTCGGTGGTGATCTGGTCGACCTTCAGCGCGAGCAGCCGGTGGACGATCGGTAGTGTGACCGCATCGGCAGTCTTGATCGTGTAGGCATCGATGCGGCGACCAGCCGCGTGGAATGCGGCGACGATATCGAACCCTTCGTCGGCCGCAGCGAGCACCAACTGATAGGCGAGATAGATCATTTCGGCGGTCGGCGCGTCAGCCAAGGCGGTCGCGACGAAGCCCGCGAAGTCATGTGTCTGCGACAAACGCTCCAGCGCGCCATCGTGGCACGGATCGTGACCGGTGCGCAGGCCTGGCGTGGCGCTGGCCAGAGCGTGGACAGCGCGTGCATCGCCCGATGAAAGGATCATGTTGCGGGCGACGGGAGCGACTGCCATGGCAAAGGCAAGGATGGTCGGACCTGCGAGCGCCCCCTGATACTCCTTGAAATCGAGTTGCAGCACGGCAGCCGGATTCGGTGGCGAGTCACGCAGCAGCGCGCATAGGTCCTCGAGCAGCATGACATGATCGTCGACTGGCGCACCGTCGTTACCGCGCAGGTTCAGCGCACGCATCTGCGCCGCGTTCAAATCGCGGGCCGCGCCGCTGCCGGTGGTCTCACGGGCAATCGTCTCGTGGTCGTGCAACACGGCGAAGCCGTTGCCACCATGCACGACAAGATCCACTTCGACAGAGGCACCGAGCGCCATGCCTTCGAGGATGCGGCGGCCGGTAAAGACGGGGTCGGTGGCGTAGCGGCGGCCGCGATGCCATTTGAGGAAAGTACGATGCCCGTTGCGGGTTACCGAGACTGGATCGTTCATTTCGAGCGGTAGATCACGGCGTTGTCGCGATAGGCGGAGAAGAAGCGCGGCCTGGGGTCGACTTGCTGGCCGGCTTTCCATTCGCGCGCCTCGGGCACCATGGCCTTGAACCGGAAGCCATCGGGCAAGTCGAGATCGACGATGCCGTGCGTGCCGAAATCGGTGACGCGATGGATGCTGGCGATGCTCCCCGGCACGAGCGATAGCGCTTCGGGCCGAACGGCGAGGATGGCCGGTCCATCGCCAACCGGCAGCGGCAGGTTGAATGCGCCGCGCGTAAAGCCGCCGTTCTTCACCAGCCCCTCGGCGAGGTTCATGGTGCCGATGAAGCCGGCGACGAACGGCGTCTCAGGCTCCCGGTAGAGGGTGTCTGGCGCTGCGACCTGCTCCATCTTGCCGTCTCGCATCACAACGATACGGTCCGCCATGGCCAGGGCTTCGTCCTGCCCATGCGTCACGAACAGCGTGGTGATCTTCAGCCGCTGCTGGATGTCGCGGACTTCTTCGCGCAGCCGCTCACGCAAGTGTTGATCGAGCGACGCGAAAGGCTCGTCGAGCAGCAGTATCTTGGGTTCGAGCACGAGCGAACGCGCCAGTGCGACGCGCTGTTGCTGGCCGCCCGAGAGTTGGTGCGTCTGCCGCGTGCCGTAGCCGGGACGACCGACGAGTTCGAGGATCGCCTCGACGCGCTGCTTGATATCGCTCGCTGCGAGCCGCCGCAGCTTCAGGCCGAAAGCCAGGTTGTTGAAGACGTTCATGTGCGTCCACAGCGCATGGCTCTGGAAGACCATGCCGGTCGGACGCTTCTCCGGCGGTGCGTTGGTTACGTCGTCTCCGTCGATGCGAATGACTCCACCTGTCGGGGTCTCGAAGCCGGCGATCATGCGCAGCAGGGTCGACTTGCCCGAGCCCGATGGTCCGAGCAGGCATACGAGTTCACCATCGCCGACGGTCAGCGAGAAGCTGTCGACGGCGCGGACAGTGCCGAAGCTCTTGGTGACGTTCTGGATATCGAGAACGGACATCTAGCCTCCGAAGCCGCGAGCGAACGAGCCTGAATTGACCACCCGGCGGGCAAAGATGATCGCGAGGAACGACGGGATCCAGAGCAGCACGGACAGCACCGCGCCGAACTGGATCACCGGCTGGTTGTTGATGAACGAGATCATCAGCACCGGCATGGTTCGGATGGCGGGCGCGCCGATGAGCCAAGCGCCTTCGGTTTCGTAGAAGGTGCCGACGAAGCTCAGCATGATCGCTGCGGCGATGGTCGGGCCGGCCTGCGGCAGGGTGATCGACCAGAACACGCGGAACGGCGAGGCGCCGACATCGCGCGCCGCCTCCTCCATGCGCCGATCGACGGACTGGAAGGCGGCGACGGGAATCCAGATCATGTAGAGCAGCGTTCCCACGAGTTGGATCATCACCACGCCCCAGAAATTGCCGATGAGGTTGAGCTGGAGAAAGATGCCGGCGATGGCGACGAGCAGGCCGAACTTGGGGAAGGCCTGTCCGGCAAGGAACGAGAAAAACAGCAGGTTGCGGGCCGGGAAACTCATGCGGGCAAAAGCGTAGGCCGCCGGCAGGCAGATGATACAGGAGAGCAGCGTCACCATCAGCGACAGCCTGAGGCTGGCGCTGATGGAACTCCACACGTCGGAGCGCGCCAGCGTCATGCCCCAGTATTTGAGACCGAACTCCTGCGGGACGACCGCCGGGTAACGCCAGACATTGGCGAATGCCCAGGTGCCCACGACGACGAGCGGAAAGATGATCACCAGCGTCAGCACGACCGCGAGGACGATGCCAGTCCAGTCGATCCGTGGCCGTTCAGCGAGTGCTGCCATCACACCCTCTGGTTCTTGGCGACGGAGCGCACGTAGAACAGGCCGAAGACGAGGCAGAAGCCGAAGGACACCACCGCCTGCGTGATGGCGTTCGTCGGGTCGTAAAGCTCGCGGAAGGTGCGCTGCATGTAGGGCCCCATCATCTCCGGCGCCGCCGGGCCGAGCACATAGGGGATGGTGAAGGCCGAAAAGATGCCGAGCACGGCGAAGGATGCCGCGACAAGGATCGAGTTTCCGATGCGCGGCAGGATGATGTGCCACAGGACGAGCAGGCGCCCTGCCCCGACGTCACGCGCCGCCTCGATCGACTGGTTGGAGACATTGCCCAACCCGGACAGCAGGATCAGCACGGTGAGCGGAATGTGGTCCCACACAAGCCCGATCACCGGCCCCCATGGCGTGAGATAGGGCGATCGGATTTTGGGCAGGTGCGCTGCATTGAGGAGGATGTCGACCATGCCGTTCGGGCCGAGCACGCGGATGAACGCGTAGCTCAGGATGATCGAGGGCACGAACATCGGGAAGATGGCGAGGGCCTGCACGTAGGCCGGCAGGCGGCCTTCGCTGAAGCGCAGATAGATCGCAATGGGCAGGCAGATGATCAGCAACAGGATGGCACAGACGAAGGTCGTCCACAGTGTGATCCAGAGATTGCCGAGGCTGTAGCGGTCGCTGAAGAAGAACACGTAAGTTTCGAGGCTGAACCGGGTGCCGCCTGCCCCATCCGGCAGCCAGACCGTCTGCACCACGGCGGAAATGATGGGGTAGATGATGAGCCAGAAAACCAGCAACACCGGTGCGGCGACGAGGAGCAGGCCGAGATACCACCTGTTCCTCGTGCCGACGATGTCGCCCGCGGGCGATGTCGCCTGAGCGATGTTGCCCGCGGGCGCGTCCGTCAAGAAGCGGGGTCCACGTTGGGGGCCACCGCGCGGTACCAGCCTTCGTTGATCGCCTTCTCCCAGTCGCCGCCGGGGAACACTGGGATCGAAGCCGGGATCACGTCCTTGAACTTCTCGCGCAGTTCGGCCGAGATGTAGTCCCACGACACGCCGGGGAAACCGCCGAGTTCGGTGAGCACGGCCGACTGGATCTCTTCACTGAGCACGAAGTCCGCGAGCTTGAGTGCGGCATCCTTGTTGACGCCGTTCGTCGGGATCGTGATGCGCGAGAAGCCGCCCGGGAAGCCGAGGTCGGTAAGCTGAACAAGCCCGGTCGTCTCGGGCAGCGCGCCCTGCGCGATGGCGGCAAGGGCCTGGTCCGACCAGGCCGGGATCATCGTCACGGCGCCCTGGCCGAGCAACTGGATGGACTGTGTGTTGCCCGAGGTATAGGCGCCCTGGTCCATCAGCGATGGGGCAAGGTCCTGCAGCAGAGCCCAAGCCGGGTCGAGCGCCTTTGCGCCGGCGTCGGCCGTGTAGTTGTCGACCTTGAACGCCGCGGGGTCTTTGCCGTTGGCTTCATAGATGGCGCGGCGAACGAAGTTGCCGCCCGAGCCGCCCTTGTTGGGCCGGTTGTAGATGAACTGGCCGGGGTTGGCCTTGATCCAGGCGATCAGGTCCGCGAAGGTCTTGGGCACATCGGCCGGAGCGAGCTTGGTGGTGTCGTAGGCGAGAAGCACCTGCGAGCCGCGATACGGCAGGTTCTGCGGGAGTCCATCGATCTGCGTCGCGAGCGGATTGATCTTGTCGTAGTTCGACAGGCCGGCCGCCTTGAAATCGACCCACAGGCCCTTGTCGATCGCGCCGACCGGCTGGCGGGCGTCGAAGCCCTCGAAGAAGTCGGCTTGCGGATCGGCGCTGGTGCCGAGCGCTGCAACGGCGCGCTCTGCGATAGCCTGCAGGCCCGCATTGTCGCCGCCATCGACGAGATTGATCGTGATGCCGGCGTTCGCGGCTTCGAACTTCGGCTTCACGACGTTGGTCCAGAAGTCGAGCACGTTCTGGTCAGAGCTGGTGTACCAGTCGATCTTTCCGGCTTCGGCCAAGGCGGTGCGTGAGGTCAACGCTAGGACCGCTGCTGCGGTGCCTGCGCCAACGATGAAGTCACGACGTTTCATGCTAGTCTCCCTGGGGTTGCAGTCTTGGGTTATGACGCTTCGCAGCGACAACTTCGCCCGGTCAACGGTCGCTACGAGGTGCGGCCGTGGCCCCGGCAGGAGCAGTCCGTTGCGGAACAGGCGCCGGGCAGAATGCCGCCCGTGGTTGGCAATGTCCTCCGGCTGGAGTGTGTCCGGTCGTTTGACTCTCGTTGTCCAGCGATCGCGAGCATTGCACTCGGCAAGCCGGATTTCCAGCGGGGATGTCCGCTATCGTGATCGAGGAACCGCACTTGGTTTTCCCGGGAACGCGGCGCGGGGGATTTGGCCAGTCGTCCGTTCACGGCAGCCCATTGCGAGCGTCCACGACGGTTCGTTGACAGTCCCGGTCAGGCGCCGCGGAGCGCCTCGATGGTGGCCCGGACGGCGTCGCGGTCGGTCACGGTGACGCGGAACTCCGCGTCGGCCGCCTCGCCGCCCATCGTGACGCCCATGTTGCGATAACGCATGCCGCTGTCGATGTCCTTGAGCGCCGCGAAGTGCAGGTCATCGACATGCGTGCGGCGGTAGATATCGGCGATGTTGCCGTCGGTTAGCCCGCCACACGCCATGATGCGGATGCGGCCCTTGGCGGCCTCCACCGTGCGGGCCATGGTGTCGACGCCGGCCTCGGCGTTGTCCGCCTGGCCGCTGGTCAGCACCCGATCGACGCCGCAGCGGATCAGCGCCTCGATGGCCTCGCCGATGTCGCGGGTCATGTCGAAGGCGCGGTGGTTGGTGACCTTCATCGGCTTGGCCGCATCGACGAGGGCGCGGGTTCGCACCTCATCGATGGTGCCCTCCGGCGTCAGGCAGCCGATGACGACGCCGGCGACGCCCATGGTTTTGAGCTGTTTGACGTCCTCGAGCATCGAGTCGAACTCGAGATCGGAATAGAGGAAATCGCCGCCGCGCGGGCGGACGATGACGTGGAACGGGATGGTCGCGACGCGCAGTGCGGCACGCACCGTGCCCATGCTCGGCGTGATGCCGCCCTCGAGCAGGCTGGCGCAGAGTTCGACGCGATCGGCGCCGGCCTCCTGAGCCGCCACCAGTCCGTCGACGCCTTCGACACAGATTTCGACCGTTACGGACATCAGGTTCTCCTCGCGCGTTTGGACGGGATCGCCTTAGGCGACCAGTCGAAGCTCTTGTCAAAGGGAAAGGTGGGGTGGGTCTTGCGATGGCGCGGCAGGCGCTCGACGAACTGATCAACGACGCCGGGCGACAGTGCCATGAGACTCGGATTGGCGATGGGCGCGAGGTCGGGCGACAGGTAGCCGGATTTCACGACGATGATCCTGGCCGTGTGCGGATCGAGGCCGAGGCGCCTGAAATCACCAATGTTGTGGAACGGGCGGCGGCGCACGGTGACGACGACATCGATGCCGCCGATGCGAAGCACTGCCTCGCGCAGGTACGGGTCGTCCGTCTGCAAAAGGAAGCGCACCGTCGCGCGTGCGGTGACCTTGCGGCTCGACGGATCGAGCGTGCCGCCAATGGTGACATCGATCGAAGCGCCCTCGCCTGCCGCAAAAGCCGCGTCGGTAGCGCCCTTGTCGGCGATCCCGGCGAAGACGACGCCTTGCGCGTTGCGGGCAATGAGTTCGCCGAGGACGTCGGCACGGTCACCGACACCGCCGCCGGTTGGGTTGTCACCGGATTCCGCAATGATTGCGGGCTGCGTCGTCGCGGCCATGGCCCAGGCCACGCATTCCTCGATGGTGCCGGTCCTGGTGCCGAAGACGAAGTCCTCGCGCGCGTCCCAGTAGGCTTGCGCGAGATCGGTGGCCGCACGGGACAGCACGCCGGTTTCGGTGCCGGTGAAGATCGCGGCGGCGGTGGCACGCGGCTCGTCGGCCCACACGTAGCCAACCATGAGTGAGGCATCCCAGATCGCGGGATCGGCCGATTGGCGCGCGGGCAGCGCGGCGTAAAGCGATTTCGCCGGTTCGTCATCGGTGCTGGTGCGCTCGCCGGGCAGAACCACGGGAACCGGTGCCCACACGATCGACGGGCGAACGCCGGTGGTCAGTGAGCGATGCAGCATCGCGACGGCGCGGCGCATGGTTTCTTCGACGTCGATGTGCGGCGCAGTCCGATAGGTCGAGAACATGTCGAGACCGTCGATGATGCGCTGGCTGACATTGCCGTGGAGGTCGTAGCTGGCGGTGATGGGGATATCGCCGACAAGGTCGCGGACAGCAGTGATGAGATCGCCCTCCGCGTCCTCCATGCCGGCAACGAAGACGGCGCCGTGCAGCGCCAGATACACGCCATCGAGCGGCATCGCGGCTCGGATACCGTCGAGGATTTCGCGCTTGAACTTGTCATAGGTGTCCCGATGCACGGGGCCGCCCGCTATGGCACGCGCATGGAGCGTGCCGATGTACTCAGCGGGATAGTCCGCGAGGAACGCGAAGTATTTGTCGGCGACGAGCGCGTCGCCGCGCAGGATGCGGAACTCCTGCTCACCCACCAATACCGGATTGTAGGTGCTGCATTCGGTGTGGATGCCGACGATGGCGATTCGCATCATACGGCCACGCGGACAGTAGCTTGCGTTGTGCCCATCTGCGGCGCGAGACGGCCGGCGAGGATGAGGCTCAGCAGCAGGAAGGGCAGCAGCGCCAGCAGTCCGAAGCGGATGTCGACGAGTTCTGCGACAAGGCCAATCATCGGCGGACCAACGAGGAAGCCGACCAGCGCGATGAACGAGAGCGTCGCAACCGACGAAGCCGCGGGCCGGTCCGTCAATGCCGCAGCGGAAGACACCGCGAGCGGAAAGCCGATCGAGACGCCAATGCCGACGATGCCGAAACCGAGCAGAGCGATCGTCGGGTTCGGCGCGACATAGAGGATGGCGATGCCGACGAGCGCCAGCGCACCGCATGCCTGGGCCACCGGTACGACAGTGAAGCGCGCCTTGAGTGCGTCACCGGCGAAGCGACCAACAGCGACCAGCAGCGCGAAAACCGTGTAGGAGATACCGGCCAGCATCGTGTTGGCCTGCATGATGTCGCGCATGAAGATGGCGGACCAGTCGGCCATCGCGCCCTCGGTCATGGTGATGCCGAAGACGAAAAGGCAGATGCCGAGCAGCGCCCAGCCGGGCAGACGCATTCGCTCCGAAGGCGTATGGGCCGATCCAGCAGCAGTCGTCTCTCCGAGGGGTAATGCCCGCGCGACGAGAAGTGCGATCGGCAGGACGATGATGCCGACGAGCGGGATGGCCCATTGCGCTGCCGCACCGTAACCGCCGAGCAGCGCACCGGCGAGGCTACCGGCCATGATACCGAGTGACCAGAAGCCGTGCGCCGTGCTCATCAGCAGCCGGCCCGACCGCTTCTCCACGACATCGGCTTCGACGTTAAGCCCGAGTTCCGTGAAGGAGATGCTGCCACCACACAGGATAAGCGCGAGGAACAAGAGGACCGGGTTGGGCGCGAATGCCGGCAGGCAAACGGCCAGCGTGTAAAGCGGGAAGCCTGCGAGGATGGCGCGGCGTGAGCCAATGCGGCCGACGATGCGGCCGGCGAATGGCAGGGTCAACAGCGTACCTATCGGCAGACCGAGCAACGCCAGCGCTAGCCCCGCCGGCCCAAGGCCAAGGGCGTGCTGGATTTCGGGAATACGTGGAAGCCAGCTGCCGAACATCACCGGCTGCAGGAAGAAGATCAGCATCGCCAGCCGGCGATCGGTCAGGAACGGCATTCCGGTCAACCCTTGCGCGACGTGCCCATCGGGAACGGCAGGTAACCCGCGAAGCCGGTGAGCTTCCACACGCCCCCCACCCGGCGGCAGAAGTAGAGCGTCTGCCAGTTCAGGATGTCCTTGGTACCATCCGCCTTGGCGATGGTGCCGTCGAACTTCTTGTGGGCCAGCGCGATATCGCCGCTGATCTCGATGTGCTGCAACGTCGTCGCGCGATGGATGCCGGTAGCACGATCCTCGGCGTATTTGGTGGCCTGGCTTTCGCGAGCCTGGCGCAGCCACTCATCGCGATAGGCGGCGAGTGTCGGAAAGCCGACGCGCCAGCTGTCGGGATTGTCGGAACCGCCGCCGTCGATGCCGAGGAAGGCCGACTCGATGAAGTCATTTTCGACCATGTTCCAGTCGGCGGCGACGAAGGCGGCGATGTCGCGCTCGACCAGCATCGTCCAGATCGCGCCGCGATCGGGATCGTTCGGAAACGGGTTGACCTGGGACATCGGCACGGCCTTTCACGAGCGTTGAAGATTGTTCTCAATTTTCATCAAGCGGACCACGAAAGCAGCGAAAATGGTTGTCCACCAGAATACCACTTCATTCCCGACAGGCGTCGGGACAGCCGAAAAGCGCCGCGCCAGACCATTGTGTCTGCAGCCAATCCCTCGACAGAGCTAGGCATTCTTGCGTCGCAAAAGAGAAATGCACAAGTGGTATAGATTGGTATTGTGCTGGCTCCCGATCCGTGTTGACATGTCGTTAAGGGACGGCATCGTCCTGTAAGAATTTTACATGCCGCACGTCGTCCTGACCCGATCAGCGACGCGCAGGGGACACGCCGCATGCGCGTTGGGATCGTCGGTCTAGGCTACCGGTTGGGCTATCTGGCGCGGGTATTTTCCGTGGCCAGTCCCGACTTCTCGGTCGTCGCCTATGTCGATCCCGCGCCCGCCGGCCTGCCCTACACCAAGGAATTCGGCGTCCCCGTCGGCAAGCAGTACGAGACGCTCGACGCCATGCTGGACGGCGAGAAACTCGACCTGCTGATGGTGGGCTCGCCCAACCACCTGCATCTCGAGCATATAAGCATCGGCCTGCGCCGCGGTCTCAAGATCTTCACCGAAAAGCCGGTCGTCACCACCATCGAAGAGACAATGGCGCTTGGCGAGCTGATCGCCGAATATGGCTCCGACAACCTCATGGTCGGCCTCGTGCTGCGCTACGCGCCGCTCTATGTCGACCTGCGCGCGGCGCAGGCCACGGGGGCGCTGGGCGACGTGGTTTCCATCGAAGCGTCGGAGCATATTCCGCCCTATCACGGCGCGTTCTTCATGCGCGACTGGCGGCGATACGAGCGCTACTCGGGCAGCTTCATGCTTGAGAAGTGCTGCCATGACCTCGACTTATATAACGGCGTGATGGGTTGCCGTCCGCGCTACGTGTCGAGCTTCGGCGGGCGCCGGACGTTCATCCCGAAGAATGCGCCGCAGGTCAGTGGCATCAACGATCTCGAAGTGTACTACCGCAAGCCGTCGGGCTGGATGGGTACCGATAAGGTGTTCGACAGCGATGGCGACATCATCGACTACCAGACGGCGATGGTGGAATACGAAAGCGGCGCGGCCCTGACGTTTCACACCAACCTCAACGTGCCGCACGATTTCCGGCGCTTTGCGGTGATCGGCCACAAAGGCATGGCCGAGGGCGATTTCATCCGCAACTACTTCACCGTCACGGACTCGCGTTCATCCGACACGCTGATCGACAAGACCTACCAGAATACCGAGCTGTCGCAGCACTACGGCGCCGACGAACAGATGGCGGCCGACATCCTCAAGCACCTCGTCGACGGCGCTCCCCTACCCGTGTCGGTGGTCGATGCGCTCGAAGCCGGCATGCTGGCTCTCACCATGGACCAGGCCCGGCGCGAGCGCCGGGTCATCGACATGGCGCCGATCTGGCGGCAGTTCGACAGCGCTCTCGGGCGCTCGGCAGAGGCGGCATAGGGGAAGCAGATGGTCAGCACACGGGGCGCAACACTCTTCGCTTTCGCACTGCTGGCACCGGCACTCATTTACGTTCTCATCATCGTCGCCTATCCGCTCGTCGACACGATCAATCTCAGTTTCACCAACGCGGCGCTAAAGCCGGTCTACCAGTTCGTCGGCTGGGACAATTACGTCAAAATCTTCAAGGCGAACTTCGAGAACATCATCTTCCGCACCTTCATGTGGACGTTCTTCTCGGTGGCCATGAAGATGATCATTGGGACGTTCGGTGCCGTGCTGCTCAATGCCGCCGTGCCGGGCCGCGCCCTGTTCCGCATCCTCACCATGCCGCCCTGGGTCATCCCCATCGCCATCGGCGTCTTCATGTGGGGCTGGATGTATAACGGCCAGTTCGGGATGATTTCCGGCCTGCTGCAGAATTTCGGCTTCGTCGACGGCCCCGTTGCCTTCCTTGCCTACGGCAACACGGCCTTCTGGTCGACGATCGTCACCGACGTATGGATCGGCGTTCCACAGGTGACGATCTACCTGCTGGCCGCCATGCAGTCGATCCCGCGCGACCTCTACGAAGCCGCATGGACCGACGGCGCGGGGCGCGGCTACCGTTTCCGCCGCATCACGCTGCCGATGATCGTGCCGGCGCTGGTGACCATGTCGATGCTGTCGCTGATCGCGACCTTCAACTCTTTCGACATCATCTGGATCCTGACGCGCGGCGGTCCATCCGGTGCGACGACGACGATGATCATCGACACCTACAAGACGGCGCTCGGGTCCTACAAATACGGCGAGGGCTCGGCGCGCGCCGTGCTGATCTGCCTGTTCCTGGGCGTGTTCTGCATCGCCTATTTCCGCGTCGTGGGCCGCATCAACACGGGAGAGCGGGCATGAGCACCAAGCCGATGATCGACCGTTACCGGTGGTACGAACTGGTTGCCATCTATGCCGGTATCGCGTTGTTCCTGACCTTCGTGCTGGCGCCGTTCCTCGAGGGCTTCCTGGTCTCGCTGAAGCCACTGTCGCTGCTGTTCTCGTCGCCTTACAGCTTCTGGCCCAAGAACGGCTCGCTCACCGCCTACTTCACCATGTGGGAGAGCGTGCCCGGCTTCTGGCGCTACATCGTCAATTCGCTGCTGATCTCGTGCGCGGCCACCGCAATCGTCCTCGTGCTGGTGGTACCGGCGAGCTACGCCTTCGCGCGCTTCCCGTTCCCCGGCCGCGGCCCGATGCTCGCAGGGTTCCTCGCCGTAAACATGGTCTCGGGCGCGGTACTGCTTATCCCGCTCTACCGGCTGATGAAGTCGATGGGCCTGCTCAACACCTACTGGGCGATGATCGTGCCGGGCGCGGCGTTCCTCATCCCCTCGGCCATCTGGCTGCTGCGCACCTACATGATGCGCATTCCCCGCGAACTCGACGAGGCCGCATGGGTGGATGGCGCGTCGCGCTTCTACACCCTGCGCCGCGTCATCCTGCCGATCGCCATGCCCGGTATCTCGGTCGTTGCGATCACCACGTTCATCGGCGCGTATGCCCAGCAGTTCATCTTCGCGCTGACGTTCAACTCAAAGACCGAATTCATGCCGCTCCCGATAGGCCTGTTCGCCTATTTCGGACGGCAGGAAGTGGTGTGGAACGAGCTGATGGCGGCGAGCTTCGTCGGCATCGCACCGGTGCTCATCCTCATCGTGTTTCTGCAGCGCTATCTCGTCGCCGGCCTCACCGCCGGCGCCGTGAAGACATAAGAACTCGCCCCGCCTCGGGGCAGTAAACAGGGAGTAAGTTATGACCATGCATACACGGATAATGGGTGGCGCGATTGTCGCGCTACTCGCGTCCACCGGCTTCGCCGGCGTGACGTACGCACAGGACATGAGTTTCGTCGAATGCGGCGATACCCCGAGCCCCGTGCACGTCGCGACCATCAAGAAGTGGGAAGAAGCCAACCCGGGCACGAAGGTCAACGTCGAAGTCGTCGGCTGGGGCCAGTGCCAGGACAAGGTCACCCAACTCGCCGTCGCAGGTAACCCGGTCGGTCTCGCCTATATCGGCTCGCGCGCGCTCAAGCAGCTCGCCTCGAACGACCTGATCGTTCCGATGCCGATGACCGATGAAGAGAAGGCCTCGTACTACAACTACGTCGCCGACACCGTGACCTTCGACGGCACGCAGTGGGGCCGTCCGGTCGCGTTCTCGACCAAGGCTCTCTACTGGAACAAGGACCTGTTCGCCGCCGCCGGCCTCGATCCCGAGAAGCCGCCGACCACTTGGGCCGAGGAAATCGCCGACGCCAAGGCGATCGCCGAAAAGACCGACGCAGCCGGCTTCGGCGTCGTCGCCAAGACCTTCGACAACACCATGCACCAGTTCCTCCATTGGGTTTACACCAACGGCGGCACGGTCATCGATGCCGACGGCAACATCACCCTCGACAGCCCGCAGAACCTTGCCGCGCTCACCGCGCTCAAGGACATCACGGCCTATGCCGAAGAGGGTCCGACCGCCTACGAGCAGAACGAAGTGCGCGCCATCTTCCTCGATGGCAAGCTGGGCATGATCCAGGCGGCTTCGGGTGCACGTGGCCTGCTGGCCGACTCGCCGTTCAAGTGGGGTGTCACCACCCTGCCGCTCGGCCCCGATGCCAAGGGTCCCGGCACGCTCCTGATCACGGACTCGATGGCCGTGTTCAAGAACACCGGCTACGAGGACAAGGCGATGGATCTCGCCAAGTTCCTCACCAACCCGGAGAACCAGTCGGCCTATGAAGCCGAGCAGGGTCTCACCCCGCTCCGTCCGGGCCCGGCCGTCGACGCCCTCGTCGCCGCCGACCCGAACTGGAAGCCGTTCCTCGACTCGATCGAATATGGTGGCCCCGAGCCGCTGCTGACCGACTATGTCGGCCTGCAGAACTCCATGATCGAAATGGTGCAGTCGGTCGTGACCGGTGCTGCCGAGCCGCAGGCCGCCCTCACCAAGGCTGCCGGCGAACTCGAAGC
>JBEBHC010000314.1:0-2000 GCA_040081185.1 Devosia sp.
CGGGGGCCATCGAATGGTCAGTCACCCGCGGCGCCCGCTCGGGCCGGGTGGCCTGGCAATATGTTCAGGATTTGGCGGGACGGTTGGGGCAGAGGCTGGACACTTGAGTCCCCTTCCGCGATGAGGCACATGAGTTTCATCAACTTGTTCGTACAGTTGCTGCAATGGAATGTACTCGGTGGCCGCCTTTCTCGTCCCGTCATCCCGGCGGAAGCCGGGACCCAGGCTTCGCATTGGTGAATAATGCGCGATGAGAAGGCGCCAGCGGTCTACATTCTTGCAAGTAAGCGCAATGAGACACTTTATGTCGGCGTCACGGCGGCGATCTGCAATAGAATCGCTGCTCACCGGCAAGGAGAGATTCCGGGCTTCACGCGGCGATAGGGCGTGAAGATGCTGGTGTGGTTCGAGAGCCACGCCGACATGGCAGCCGCAATCAGGCGCGAGAAGCAGATCAAGGAGTGGCAGCGGAAGTGGAGGCTCGAACTTATCGAGAAATCGAATCCCAGTTGGAACGACCTCTATCAGGAGATTTGTGGAGGTTGAGATTGCCCCTCTAGAGAACTAGAGCGGTATGGGTCATGATGGACTCACTGCTGTTCCGTCGTACCTTGGGAAGACGGTTCCCAGGCTTGCAAACGGCAGGGCGGCGGAAAGTCTGGGTCCGGTTGGTTGTCGAAACAAGTGCAACACTGGTAGACCGGTGTTGCGATGGGAAAACAATATGAACATCTGTCTCTCGGAGACAGGATCGAGATTTACCGTCTGCATGCAGACGGTAATTCTCGCGGCGCGATCGCCACGGCGATCGGTCGGCACCGCTCGACGGTCAAACGCGAGCTTGAGCGCAACAGCAAGGACACCAAGGCCTGGAGCGGCGGCTATGATCCGGTCCGGGCGCATGACCTGGCCCAGCGCCGCAGGCGTTGGGACAACCGTTTCAAGCTGGCGCGCCAGCCGGAGCTCGAAGCCCATGTCAGGGACCGCCTTGCGATGGGATGGTCGCCCGAGCAGATTTCCGGCCGGCTGGCGCTGGAGAAGCAGCCTAGCACAATCAGCAAGGAAGCGATCTACCGCTATATCGCCCACCGCGTTGCCCAGAAGGACTATCTCAACCGCCTGCTGCCGCGAGGCAAGTACCGCCGAGGCACGCGCGGCGCCAAGGGCGGCAGCCCCGTCAACTTCATCAAAGGCCGGGTTTCCATCACCTTGCGCCCCGCCCATGTCGAAACCCGCGGCCGCTTCGGCCACTGGGAGAACGACGGCATGTGTTTCCGCCACAACAAGGAAACCGTCATCGTCAGCCACGAGCGCAAGTCGAGGCTCATCCTCGCCACCCGCCAGGGTACCAAGACCGCCGCAGCCACTCTCGAGACCCTCATGAGCCACTACCGCGCCCTGCCAAAAGCCATGCGCCGCTCCACCACCTTCGACAACGGCACCGAGTTCGCCGATCACTGGCGGCTCGCCGGGCAGACCGGAATGAAGACCTTCTTCTGCGACACCCACAGCCCGTGGCAAAAAGGCGGCGTCGAAAACGCCATCCTCAGGCTCCGGCGCTTCCTGCCGCGCAAGACCAGCCCAACGGCCCTCACCGAAAAAGACTTCAACGCCATCATCCGGGCCTACAACGCAACCCCAAGAAAATGTCTTGGCTTCAAAACCCCAGCGGAGACCTTCATGCGAAAACTCACACTGTTGCACTTCAATCGAGACTCCACCTAGCGGCTTTCGCCGGGATGACGAGAAAATGGGGTCCTACCGCCGCGCTTCAATCGCGTTCCAGATCAGCGCGGCGATATCCTCGCCGCCGAAGCGTTTGACTTCGCGGATGCCGGTGGGCGAGGTGACGTTGATCTCGGTCAAGAAGCCGCCGATTACGTCAATGCCGACGAAGATGAGGCCGCGCTTCTTGAGGTCCGGGCCCATGGCCTCGCAGATTTCGTGCTCGCGGTTGGTGAGGGTTGCCGGTTCCGGCCTGCCGCCGACATGCATGTTGG
>JBEBHC010000315.1:0-1997 GCA_040081185.1 Devosia sp.
CTTTTCGATATCGTCATGGCTGAGCTTGGCGATGTGTGGATCTTGCATCGACATCTGCACACCGGGGGCGGCAGCGTCGAACCCATCGAGCTTGGCCTTGGTTTCCAGCCAGTCGAGGTTGCGCTCGGCGATATCGGCCGGCACGTTGTACTGTTTACCGAGCGTGGCTGCGCGAGCGTATTGGTCGGCGTTCGCGCTGACCGCCAAGGACATCGACGCTCGCGCGGACGGATTGGGCGAACCGGCCTCGTAGATCGGCACCGCCTCGTCCATCATTGCCATCGCCGCCGGCTGAATGCGCGGCTGGACCTCGGGCGCTTCGACCGGGTCTTGTGTTTGCTGGTCGATGCTATCAAGCGTTGCTTGGTCGAGCGCCATTACTGTTTGTCCGGTACGAACTTGTCTACGTCTTTACGCCCCAGGAACTCGAAGAAATAGCCCTCGGCGTCATCGAGACCATCGCCGTATTCTGTGGTAATAGACCCTTTGCGCATCAGGAAATCCAGCGTGCGGCGTACTGTGTCGTCCGACAGCGTCCCGCCCGCCTTGCGGCGTTTGTCGCCCAGCACTTCGTCAGCAATAGTCTTGAACGTATTTTTCTGCGCAGTCAGCGCGGGGCCTTTCAGTTCTTTGGTGTTAGCTTCCAATACGTTCGCGGCGTACTGGTCTACTATGCGGTTTTGAACGGTCAACGCCTCGGGCTTAGCGGTCACTGCCATGTGCGGATCGTTGCGGTCATACATTGCGCGGAAAGCAAAATCCGCTACGGTGGTCAACTGCTCGTCGCTCAGGTGCTTATCGGGCTGCGCCGCTTGCGCTGCTGCCATCGCGTTCAGCAATTCCACTTTCACGTAGGCCGCGTTGGTCTTGTTCTGCGGTCCGCTCAATTCCATGCGATTGACAATGCCGTCCGCCACGCTGTTTGCGGTCATCAAGTTCGGCGGCGGTTTGCCCTTCGACGCAAGCACCGTGTTGTACATGCCGCGCAGCGTATTCCAATCCTGCGTGTTCATCGAAGAACGCCAGTTGTTTGGATTCTCTTTCAAAAACTCTGCCGGACTGGTCGCGGCCATCGTCATCAACCCGCTGTATTTTTCATAATCCGTGACTATGTCAGCTTCGTTCTGATTCTGCCGAGCCCGCGCATAGTCTTCCATCGACTGTTTTTCTTTCGGGTCCATCGCCGCGAGTATGGTTGTCGGGATAGCGTTTATCCCGCCCTGGTCGAAATATTTCCACGCGGTGTCACTGGCATCCTTTTGTGCGCCCTCGCGCGCCGAACGCTGCTGCGAGAATTTTTCATTGACGCGACGGACGGTTTCGTCGCGCTCCACGCCTTCGTAAGAAGTTTCGGCGAGTTTGACTGACTCGTCTTGTGAGAGGTTCTTGGCCAGAATTTCATCGGCGTAGTTTTGCGTGCGCTGACGAATGCCGCCAATCTCAAGGGTCTTTTCAATCTGAGCGTGCTGGGTGCCGTCGATCTCACCTTTGTGTGTTTCGTAATACGCTGTGGCACTCTTCGGATCTCGGTCGACCATCGCGCCCAACACGCCCATGTGCATCTTGGTGACGGCGCCCGAAAGTTCGGCGTCGCGTTTCCCCTTGTCCCAGCCATTCAACTGCGCCGCAACGCCCACAGTGCGTTCAATCGTCGCCCGCGAGTTCTCCAGCATCGCGCCGTTGTAGGGGTTCGCCGCCGCGATGTTGATCGCGCTGACCGTATCTGCTGTGGCAGACTCGGTCAGCGACTTGCGCCGCTCAACACCCTCGTGCATTGAGAAAGACTCGATGCTCGCTTGGCGTAGCGGTGTGGCCTGGTGCTCAAACAGCCGACGCTGCGCGTCGTTCTCCAGCCCTTCGCCGGCCTTGGCCACCGCGGCATCCCACCACTCGTTGGCGTCCTTCGTCAGACCTTTGGCGTTAGCGCCTAAGCGCTGTTTGGCCTGCGACTCGAACCCCGCGTAACCGTCACGCACATTCGCGCTCGCGCGAAACAC
>JBEBHC010000316.1:0-1996 GCA_040081185.1 Devosia sp.
AAGGAAGAGCAGCGCCTTGAAGAAGGCGTGCGTGAACAGGTGGAACATGGCCGCGTTGTAGGCGCCCACGCCCGCCGCGAAGAACATGTAACCGAGCTGCGAGCAGGTTGAGTACGCGACCACGCGTTTGATGTCGTTCTGCGCCAAGCCAACCGTGGCCGCGAACAGCGCTGTGGTGGCGCCAACGATGGTGACGATGCCGCTCGCAATCGGCGCCATGTGATAAAGTTCGCCCAGGCGGCAAACCATGAACACGCCGGCGGTGACCATGGTCGCGGCGTGGATGAGAGCGGAAACCGGCGTCGGGCCCTCCATCGCGTCCGGCAACCAGACGTGCAGGAAGAACTGCGCCGACTTACCCATCGCCCCGATGAACAACAGGATGGCGCACAGCTCGGCGGCGGGCACCGACAGCGATCCGATCGTCAGGTTGAGGTTTTCGAGGTGATGCAGCGCTCCCGGCACTTCGACGCCATTGACGACGCCAGAAAACAGAGCCGCATGATCGGCGCTGCTCGGGAAGAATTGGATCGTACCGAGCAGGAAGAAGACGGCCATGATGCCAAGCGCAAAACCGAAATCGCCGATGCGATTGACGACGAACGCTTTGATCGCGGCGTCGTTGGCGCTGCGCTTTTGATACCAGAAGCCGATCAACAGGTACGAAGCGACGCCCACCCCTTCCCAGCCAAAGAAGAGCTGCAGGAAGTCGTTCGCCGTCACCAATGCGAGCATCGCGAAGGTGAAGAACGAGAGGTACGAGAAGAACCGCGCCTTATGCGGATCCTCGCTCATGTAGCCCCATGAATAGAGGTGAACCAGGAACGAGACCGTGTTCACGACCACGAGCATGATCGCCGACATCGTGTCGATGCGCACGCTCCACGTCGACTGGAAGTCGCCGACATGGATGAACGGCATGATCTCGATGAGCTTCTCGTGGCCCTCGCCGTAAACGAAATCGAGGAAGATCGGCCACGAGAGCGCGAGCGACACGCCGATCGAGGCGGTCGTGATGATCATGGCGACGCGGTCGCCAATATAGCGTTGTAGCAGACCCGCGAACGCGGCCGCGACCAGCGGTCCGAGGACGATCAGGACTTCGGGGGAGAATTGCACCGTCTCAGCCCCTCATCTGATTGATGTCTTCAACCGCGATATTGCCGCGGTTTCGGAAGTACGTGACCAGAATGGCGAGGCCCACAGCCGCTTCCGCCGCGGCGACGGTCAGAACCATCATCGCGAAGATCTGGCCCTGCAGGTTCTGCAGATGCGCCGAGAACGCCACGAGATTGATGTTCACCGAGAGCAAAACCAGCTCGATCGACATCAGGATGATGATGACGTTCTTGCGGTTCACGAAAATGCCGAACACGCCGATTGTGAAGAGCGCGGCGGCGACGAACAAATAATGGGCGAGCGTGATTTCCATTAGCCGAGCCCCTGCCCAGGACGGATGTCTTTAAGCTCGACACCCTCCGAGCGCTTGCGGCCGACTTGCGCCGCAATGTCCTGCTTCTTGACGCCCGGACGGTGGCGCAGCGTCAGCACAATCGCACCGATCATGGCGACGAAGAGCACCAGGCCGGCCATTTGGAAGACCAACAGATAGTCCGTATAGAGCACCTGGCCGATGGCTTCGGCGTTGGTGATCTCGTTCGCATGCTCCGGCGCGATCGCGATCGGCGCACCTTGAGCTGACATCGAAGCGCTGGCGACGAGCGCGAGTTCGGAAAACAGCGCCAGCGCGATGATGGCGCCGATCGGCATGTATGAGAGGAATCCCTGCTTCAACTCGGCAAAGTCGACGTCGAGCATCATCACGACGAAGAGGAAGAGCACCGCGACCGCGCCGACATAAACGACGACCAGCAGCATTGCGAGGAACTCCGCACCTAAGAGCACGAACAACCCCGCCGACGTGAAGAACGTCAAGATCAGGAACAGCACGGAGTGAACCGGGTTGCGCACAGTGATGACCGCGAGCGCGGAAAGC
>JBEBHC010000142.1:0-7687 GCA_040081185.1 Devosia sp.
GCCCTCCCCCGCGTGGGGAGGGCAGCAGAGCTTGCGAGCACAGCGAGCTAGCGGCGCTGGGTGGGGGGAGTTGCGGCAAGCGTGGGGCGTTGCAGCGGGCGTGCGGAGCCGAGACTCCCCCCACCAAGCTGCGCTAGTCCTTCGGACAGCTACGCTACCCTCCCCACGCGGGGGAGGGAAAACGGGGCCGGTGGTGTGCGTCGTGTCAGGCGGCGGACTGGCGGCGCAGGGCCCACCACGTCCAGGCTGCGCCGAGCAGGTGGATGACGCCGAACAGGATCAGCTGCGGCGGATAGCTTTCTTTCGCCCTGTCCCGGCGGTTACGCGCAAGCGCGCTTCAGCCGCCGGGCCAACCGCCGTGCCGCCAAGCACGAAGGCGCAAAGGCTGGCGAAAAGGAATCGCCGCAAACTTACTTGCGCTCTGTCCCGGCGGTTACGCGCGGAGGCGCGCTTCAGCCGCTGGTCCAACCGCCGTGAGCGTCGCGCGGAAGAATGTCTCGGTGCCGTGCCGGGCGGCGGCGAAAAAGAAGAACCCGATGATCGCCGTCTCCGTCCCGGCCACCCGCAGCCAGACTTCACCGGTGGGCGGAAAGCCGAAGGGCGCGAGGATGAGATTGGGCACAAGCATTAGCCCCACGCCGAGGATGACGAGGTAAAGGCCGAAGACGAAAATGGATCGGGCGGCGGGGTCATAGTGTTGGCTTTTAGGGCGCCATTAGAATCGGTCAAAATCTAGAACGTTGCCGTCACGTCTTCACATCGCGGACTAAGCGCTGGGTCTTCGCGGCAATAACGGTGTTCATTGCCGAAAAAAGGAATAGTCATCTGGATCATGGAATGTTCGTCCTAGTTTTAGCTTTGGACTTAGTGCGGCCGACAAAAATTTCCTTGGACGGTGTTATGAAAATATCAAGGCCGCTAAACGATGTTCAACGTCGCTTCAACGAATTGTGCGACTTGGGTGGCGGGCAGGGCGGCGGCCCTGCGCGTGCAAAGATTCAGGCATTGCTGCACCTCGGCAGTAAGCAGCTAAATTCATTCGCGACGAAAGAGACACTTCTCCATCTTGAAAAGTTCGCTGATCGCAATCCTTGGCACGTTTGTTTTGCTATCGGCCTAGGGTGGGGGCACCTCGCGAAGATTGAGCTGGAGTTCACAGACTTCGCCAGCACTGTCCTGGACAACATGGACGCCACAGCCCTCAAGAGCGCTTGCGCTTTCCATCTGGAGCGGGGGCCAGCCGCGATCGAAAAATCGCTGATTGGTGGCTATTTGCTCTTCAATAAGGTCAAGCTCAGCAAGACCCCTCCAACGGATTTGATAAAGCTTCGAGAGGATCAAACTAGGTGGCTTCGTCCGTTGACTAAGCCCACCGAGCGGCCTCCCTACATCGGACCGTGGAATGCTTTCGCCATGTTCATGGTGGCTCTATTTTCCATGCCTTTGCTTGCAGCCGAGATGAAAGGCGTTGACGTGGCTCTTCCAACAGGCGGGCCGATCTCGACGGCGCTCAGGCAACTGCATCTTGCCAAATTGTTGTCCCGATCGCCGCTTTCGAAAGACACAGATGAAGCGGCCTTAGATATCAACGGCGTCTTCGATGACAATGCTCTGCTCGCAGACCTGTACAAGGGACACCCTGGGTGGAGCATGCTCGATGTTCACAGCGGCCTCTATATGCTGGGAACTCGCGACGTCAGATCAGACCAATGGGCGAACATACCTTGATGGTTCGCGATTTGGTCATGATCGCTGTGCGCAGATGTCGAGCGATGGGATGGGAGGCGGGGCTATCGTGTGTCGCTACAGCTGTGTCGAGTTCGCGAGGTTGACTGGGTCACTCGTCCGCGTCGGCTCGTCCTTGAACAAGGTGCAGGGCATCGCGATAGAGAAACGGCACCCAATATGTTGGCTCTTGGCGGGACCCTCGAGCCTGGAAGAACCCAAGCGACACTAGAACGTCAGCCTTCTCGATGGCCTCATCGCGCGACATGCCCCAGATAGTTGAAAGGCTTTCTGGGGTCTGTTCTGCCTTCTCACCGTGAAGTCGTTCGAGGAAGGGCCGTTCGCTGGGATACTCTGCGAAGAGGTACGTGTGAAGTCGTTGGTCCGACACGGCTGGCAGCGCAAACTTGAAGACCGACCGATCGAAAAGCTGATTGTTCAGCGGTGGCGCGCCCCCACGTTCCTGACGTCGAATTTCCTCATCTCGAAGGCAGTTTAGAAGATGGATCAGTTCGCGCGGAGCGGTATTCCCAGTTGCATCCGCGCACCGCGTGACCATCCAGTCAAAGGTCGTCGCTTTTCGTGATCCCTGCTCAACCTGCTCGGGGAAAATTCTGCCGAATATCTCATCCTGCTTTCTGCTATCTCGCATAACCTCGACCGGATCAACGCCGAACTCGCTAACGATCACCTCGTTGCTCAGTATGCGTCTGAGGATGAGGTTGCGAAGCATCTCCGGGGTCCAACGCATGACTTCGACACGTGTAATGTGACTAGCCTCACGAAGTCCTTTCTCAGTGATGCGCTTCCAAATGTCCTCCCTGATGAATATCTTTAGCTCGATCTTCTCCATGGCCCGGAGGTCGCTATAGACGCGAACCAGCGCGCGCAAAGCGTTGGCCTCAAGTTCGTGGCTCTCGGCAAAAGCTACGTCGAGGCGATCGAGCAGCACCCATATTGAGTGGTCAGCAGCTGCGAGGGCGGCATTTATTTCAGAAAACAGCCCATCCAGCGAGAGTACGCCTCGCCCAAGCAGTTCTCCTGTTGGTTCCTGAAGAGAAATTCGTCCAATGACACCGGTGGGCACACCTGTTGTCGCGTCAAACTCGACTCCGGCCTCCAGCTTATTGGTCGACAATATGCGACGGGCAAAGCTTTGGGCTAGGCGTAGTAAACCGGGAAGATTTAGCTTGCGTTCAAGTAGCCCCTGCTCCTCGAGGGCCCCATAGACCTTCTCGACATCGCCACCCTTGATACCAAACTCACGCAGCTGATGTGCAACGATTGTCAGCAGATAAACCTTTCAAAGGACAACGAACTCTTGCTCGCTAGCGGGGGGATCCGAGATCAAATCCTTGAATACAGTCGTTCCGCGCGGATTCTCTCCAACCGTCAGCAATATTTTTCGGTCAAACAGGAGATCGCTACTCTTTCCGAGAAGAAGGTAGATGGCACTCTTACCTGCCCCCTTTTCGCCGCGGACTATATCGATGTTGCCGCTAACAATGCGGTTCCACTGGTCGGTCTGCACGAAGTAGTTCTCTAGGAACTGCACCTCTTCCTCAGCCACCTGAGAACCGAAGGTACTTTGTCTTAGCACTGAGATCGTGTCCAATTCGCCCTCATTTGCGTTTCGTCGCGCGCGAGTACCGGTAACTCACATTAAGTCTCTCAAGGTACTACACGAAGGGCGCAGGAGGTTAACCTCCTGCGCCCGATTTCGACCAGCAATAATAATGGAAAAGAGCGCCTCAACTGCACCCGGTCGTGGTCCCGCAGTCCTCGCACACCATGCAATGTCCACTGACCTTCATCCGCATCGAGTTGCAGTTGCTGCACTGGTCGCCGGTGTAGCCCTGCATCAGGGCTTGCGTGCGTAGCTGGCTCACGGTCTGGCCCGGGGGCGGGGAGGGGACGGGGTCGATTTCGCCGGCGTTGAAGGTGGCCGGGGTGACGTCGATCTCGGGCTTGTAGGCGGTCGAGCTTTTGAGCGCGGTGACCGTGCTCTGCTGGATGGATGCGACCGGGTTGAAGGCGAGCGCGGTGGCGCCGCCCGAGACCAGCATCAGGTTCTGGTCCTTCACCTGGCCGCGCGTCATGCCGCGCGACCCGAACTTGTTGGCCGGCACCGGAGCGGGCGCATGCGAGGCGGCGCGAGCCGCACTCTCGGCCTCGCCCTTGCCGAGGCCGGTGTTGGTCGTGGCATCGGCGGGGACGTGGGCGAGATCTTCGCGATCGAGATAGGACACGGCCAGCTCGCGGAACACATAGTCGAGGATCGACGTGGCGTTCTTGATCCGGTCGTTGCCCATGACCATGCCGGCGGGCTCGAAACGGGTGAAGGTGAAGGCCTCGACATATTCCTCCAGCGGCACGCCGTATTGCAGGCCGAGGCTGATGGCGATGGCGAAGTTGTTCATCATGGCGCGGAAGGCGGCGCCTTCCTTGTGCATGTCGATGAAGATCTCGCCGAGATCGCCGTTCTCGTATTCGCCGGTGCGCAGGTAAACCTTGTGGCCGCCGACGATGGCCTTCTGCGTGTAGCCCTTGCGGCGCGACGGCAGCTTGTCGCGGCCATGCACCTTCTCGACGATGCGCTCGACGATCTTTTCGGCGATCTGCGGCACGCGCGCGGCCTGGCTGGCGGCGAGCATGACCTCCATCGCGTCGTCATCCTCCTCGTCCTCATCCGACAGCAGCGAGGCATTGAGCGGCTGGCTGAGCTTGGAGCCGTCGCGGTAGAGCGCATTGGCCTTGAGCGCGAGGCGCCAGGACTTCATGTAGCTCTGCTTGCAATCCTCGACGGTGGCGTCGTTGGGCATGTTGATGGTCTTGGAGATGGCGCCCGACAGGAACGGCTGCGCCGCGGCCATCATCAGGATGTGGCTGTCCACCGACAGGTAACGCTTGCCGAGCTTGCCGCAGGGCGTGGCGCAATCGAACACCGGCAGGTGCTCGGCCTTGACGTGCGGCGCACCCTCGAGGGTCATGGCGCCGCAGACATGGGTGTTGGCGGCGTCGATGTCCTTGCGCGAGAAGCCCAGGAAGGCGAGCAGGTCGAAGCTCATGTCGTTGAGCTGGTCGGCGGTGACGCCGAGGCTCTTGAGGAAGTCCGCCCCCAGCGTCCACTGGTTGAAGATGAACTTGATGTCGAAGGCCGACTTGGTCGCGGCATTGAGCGCGGCGATCTTGTCGTCGGTGAAGCCCTTGGTGCGCAGCGTCGACGGGTTGATCGCCGGCGCCTGGTTGAGATTGCCGTGGCCGACGGCATAGGCCTCGATCTCGGCGATCTGGCTTTCGCTGTAGCCGAGGGTGCGCAGGGCCGGGGGCACCGCGTTGTTGATGATCTTGAAGTAGCCGCCGCCGGCGAGCTTCTTGAACTTCACCAGCGCGAAATCCGGCTCGATGCCGGTGGTGTCGCAATCCATCACGAGACCGATGGTGCCGGTCGGCGCGATCACCGAGACCTGCGCATTGCGGTAGCCATGCTTGACGCCGAGATTGTAGGCGTCGTCCCAAACGCTCGCGGCGCGGGTGGCAAGCGGCGCATCCTTGAGCGAAGCGTGGTCGAGCGGCACCGGGTTGATGCTGAGACCCTCATAGCCCTCGGCTTTGCCGCGCGCGGCGTTGCGATGGTTACGCATGACGCGCAGCATATGCGGCGCGTTGCGGTCGTAATCGGCGAACGGGCCGAGCTCGGACGCGATTTCGGCCGAGGTGAGATAGGACGCGCCGGTCATCAGCGAGGTGATGGCACCGGCAATGGCGCGGCCCTCGGCCGAGTCATAGGGGATGCCCGACGTCATCAGCAGGCCACCGATATTGGCGTAGCCGATGCCCAGCGTGCGGTAGATGAACGAGCGCTCGGCGATGGCCTTGGACGGGAACTGCGCCATCATCACCGAGACTTCGAGCACCAGCGTCCACAGCCGGCAGGTATGCTCGAACCGCTCGACGTCGAAGGTGCCGTCGGCATTGCGGTAGGGCAGCAGGTTCACCGAGGCGAGGTTGCACGCCGTATCGTCGAGGAACATGTATTCCGAGCACGGATTGCTTGCGACGATGGGACCGGCTTCCGGCGACGTGTGCCACTCGTTGATGGTGGTGTGGAAATGGATGCCCGGATCGGCCGAGGCCCATGCTGCATAGCCGATCGACTCCCACAGGTCCGTCGCCTTGAGCGTCTTGGTGACCTTGCCGTTCTTGCGCGCCGTGAGGTTCCAGTCGCCGTCGGTCTCGACGGCCTTGAGGAAATCGTCTGTGACGCGGACGGTGTTATTGGAGTTCTGGCCTGAGACGGTGAGGTAGGCCTCGCTGTCCCAATCGGTGTCGTAGATCGGGAATTCCATCTCGGTGTAGCCCTGGCGGGCAAACTGGATGACGCGGCCGATATAGTTCTCGGGCACCAGCGCCTTCTTGGCGGCACGGACTTCGCGCTTCAGCGCCGGGTTCTTGGTGACGTCGAAGCAGTCATCGCCGTTGCCGTCGCAGTTCACGGCGGCCTTCATGATCAGCTTGAGGTGCTTGGAGACGACCTTGGAGCCGGTGACGAGGGCGGCGACCTTCTGCTCCTCCTTCACCTTCCAGTTGATGTAGTTCTCGATGTCCGGGTGATCGATGTCGAGCACCACCATCTTGGCGGCGCGGCGCGTGGTGCCGCCCGACTTGATGGCGCCCGCCGCGCGGTCGCCGATCTTGAGGAACGACATAAGGCCAGACGAACGGCCGCCGCCCGAGAGCTTTTCGCCCTCGCCGCGCAGGCTCGAGAAGTTCGTGCCGGTGCCCGAACCGTATTTGAACAGCCGCGCCTCGCGCACCCACAGGTCCATGATGCCGCCCTCGTTGACGAGGTCGTCGTTGATGGACTGGATGAAACAGGCATGCGGCTGCGGATGCTCGTACGAGCTCTTCGACTGCACGAGCTTCTTGGTGAACGGGTCGACGTAGAAATGGCCCTGGCCCGGACCGTCGATACCGTAGGCCCAGTGGAGGCCCGTGTTGAACCATTGCGGCGAGTTCGGTGCGACGCGCTGCGTGGCGAGCATGTAGCGCAGCTCATCGTAGAAGGCGCGGGCGTCTTCCTCGGCGGCGAAATACTTGCCCTTCCAGCCCCAGTAGGTCCAGGTGCCGGCCAGGCGGTCGAAGACCTGGCGGGAGTCGATTTCGCTGCCGTAGCGCTCGGCCTCGGGCAGGCCCTTCATGGCCTTCTCGTCGGGCACGGAGCGCCACAGCCATGACGGCACGTCGTTCTCTTCGAGGCGCTTCAGCTTCTTGGCGACGCCGGCCTTGCGGAAATACTTCTGCGCAATGATGTCGGCCGCGACTTGCGACCAGGTAGAGGGCACCTGCATGCCCTCGAGCTTGAAGACCACCGAGCCATCGGGGTTGCGGATCTCGCTCGTGGTCGAGCGGAATTCGATGCTCGCATAAGCATCCTGATTGGCTTCAGTGTATCGACGTTCAATGCGCATATCAGTCAAAAACCCCCGTTCGTAAGGACGTCGCCACGCCCACGATTGTTGCCGGCTCTCTCAGCCGTACCTGCCGCTACTTTTGTGACGCGTTGCACTGACTCGCCTCTCGCAGGGCCAACTCAAAAAACGGCCTTCGGCGAGACTCAACCGCAACCTGCCCAGAATGCTCACGCCGGGGCGTTGATGACAAGTTGTGGTGGGTTCAACTGCGTCCGGCCACTACAGGTAGTATATACGTGTTAACGGGCGCTGAATCCAGAGCAGACGCTAGGACGGCCGGGGCTTTGAGGGCCACAGAGCATTTTCCACACTCCGTTGCGGCACCGACCTCACCGGCTGCCCATCGATCGATTGCGGCGAGAATCACGCCACCGTGAAACGCCCGGAGCACTGGGGATCGGCGGCGGCCGAACATTACCAAAATGTGTCAAGCCGGGTTTTTTGCACGCTGGTTTTGTGTGTTCCGGACACCCTTGGTCAATTGTGGG
>JBEBHC010000317.1:0-1994 GCA_040081185.1 Devosia sp.
TTCGATAGCGCCGCCCTCTTCGAGCAGCCCGTAGAGGCTTTCGAGAACGCGCCGGGCCTGATCGACCGATGAGGCTGCGCCCTTGAGCATGAGATGGTTGCCGCGTGGCGTTGCGGTGACCTTCAGGCGCTGCTCGATGAGGGCGAGGTTCTGGTCGAAATCGCCGTAAAGCTGCGCGGCGAGCCGGTTGTCTTCGAAGGCCAGTTCAAGCTGAGAGGCGAGGGCGTTGTCGGGAGTTGCGGACAAATGCCTGTTCAAGTGCTTGAGAACCCTTTGCTTTTCCTACCGGTCCGCTCAGGCGGGCACGGCTTGAGACTCAATTACGCTAACAGCTTTGGGTTCCGCGCGTGTGACAATCTTGCCCTCAATTGAATTATTCCCGGCGGCGACGATCTCGACCGGCTGGATGGTACCAATCAGCCGTTCGGGGCCCACCATGTGCACGGCCTGAAGGTAGGGAGAGCGGCCGCCGAGCTGGCCGGGCATGCGGCCGGGCTTTTCGATCAGCACATCGAGGGTGCGGCCGACAACGGAATCGGCGAAGGCACGCATGTTCTTTGCGATGAGGGCGTTAAGGCGCGCGAGGCGTTCAGTCTTCACACTCTCGGAAATCTGGCCATCCATGCCGGCGCCGGGCGTGCCGGGGCGGATGGAGTATTTGAAGGTGTAGGCCGAGGCGTAGCCTACCGCTTCGACGATCGACAGGGTCTGGTCGAAATCGGCGTCGGTCTCGCCGGGAAAACCGACGATGAAATCGCCGGACAGCGCCATGTCGGGACCGGCAGCACGGATGCGTTCGATGACGCGCAGATAGTCGGCGCGGGTGTGGCGGCGGTTCATCGCCTTGAGGATGGTGTCGGAGCCCGACTGAACCGGCAGGTGCAGGTAAGGCATGAGCTTGGGATTGTCGCGATGCGCCGCGATCAGGTCGTCGCTCATGTCGAGCGGGTGGCTCGTGGTGTAGCGGATGCGCGCGAGACCATCGATTTCGCTCAGCCTGTCGCTGAGATAGCCCAGGCCGCGCTCGCGGCCCGCTGCGTCGGCGCCGTGCCAGGCATTGACGTTCTGGCCGAGCAGCGTGATCTCGCGCACGCCGGCGTCGACAAGATTGCGCGCCTCGATGAGCACCTGCTCCAGCGGCCGCGAGGTTTCGGCGCCGCGCGTATAGGGCACCACGCAGAATGAACAGAACTTGTCGCAGCCCTCCTGCACGGTGAGGAAGGCAGTGAGGCCGCGGCTGCGGATCACCTGCTTGTTGGTGAGCGGCAGCTGCTCGAACTTTTCCTCGGTGGCGAGGTCGGTCTCGATGACCATCTCGCCGCCCTGCGCACGGGCGATCAGTTCGGGCAGGCGATGATAGGATTGCGGCCCGAAGACCAGATCGACGCGGCCTTTGGCGCGGCGCGCAATCTCTTCGCCTTCGGCCTGGGCGACGCAGCCGGCGACACCGACCATGAAATTGCGGCCTTCGCTGCGCAATTCGGCGAGCCGTCCGAGTTCGGAAAAGACTTTCTCGGTTGCTTTTTCTCGGATGTGGCAGGTGTTGAGGACGACCAGGTCGGCATCGTCCATGGTCTGGGTCGGCTGATAGCCGTGCGGTGCCAGCGCGTCCGCCATGCGGTCGCTGTCATAGACATTCATTTGGCAGCCGTAGGTCTTGATGAAGACCCGGCGCGGCGTGAGGTTGGTGGGCTGATCAGTCATTACGGGCTCAATACACCCGGCGGTGCAGGGATGCCAAGAAGCGCTAGTCCGCTGTTGCCAGCGGCGGCAGCGGTTGGCTGCGGTTGAGGCCGACCAGCATGCGGCGCACCTGAATTTCTGCCAGGCGGGTCACCACCTTGCGGTCGGCGCCGGGCTCGAACGGGATCGGCGCACCAAAGGCGATGGTGACATCCTTGATGCCGGAGGTGAGGAGATTGCCCACGACCTGGCGGAAGCCGCGGGCGTTCAAGCCGGAAATGTCGGGCCGCTCGTTACGAGATACCGGCAGG
>JBEBHC010000035.1:0-27128 GCA_040081185.1 Devosia sp.
CCCAGTCCCAGAAGCCGAAAATCCGCTCCGGCATGATGCCGAAGGCGTCGCACGCCTTAAGATTGGTCGAAAGCGCCGCGAAATGATGCGGCACGGACGCCTCCCCGAGGGCAGCCGCGATCCAGGCGCGCGCCGTGGCCGCGTTGGTCATCGTCTCGTCTGTGGTGAAGGTCTTGGACGCGATGATGAACATCGTCCGCTTGGGGTCGAGGCCCTTCAGCGTGTCGTGCATATGCGCGCCGTCGACGTTCGAAACGTAGTGCGCCCGCAGCGATGCCCGCGTGTAGGGCGCCAGTGCCAGTGTTACCATCACCGGGCCGAGATCGGAGCCGCCGATGCCGATATTGACCACGTCGGTGAAGGTTTCGCCCGTCGCGCCCTTGATCTCACCGGCGCGCACGGCGTCCGAGAAGCCCTTCATCGCGCCGAGCACCGAGCGGATGTCCGGCATCACGTCGCGGCCGTCGATCTTCACCGGTTTGTCGCCGCGATAGCGCAGCGCCATGTGCTGCACCGCGCGATCCTCGGTGATGTTGATGTGCTCGCCCTTCCACATCGCGTTGCGGCGCTCCTCGACACAGGTCGCTCGGGCGAGAGCGAACATGCCCTCCATCGCCTTGTCGTCGATGCGGTTTTTCGAATAGTCGAGCAGCAGGTCGCCGGCGCTGGCCGAGTAGCGCTTGAAGCGCCCTTTGTCGGCCTCGAACATGGCGCGCATCGTGGTTTTCTCGATACGCGCGCGATGCTTCATCATAGGGTTGAGCAGGCTCTTGCGCTTGGACGCCATCGGGTCCTCCTCTGCTTCAGCTCAGCGGCGGCAGGTCGCCCAGAGCCCATGCTTCGCGTGTTTGTGCCGCATAGTCGGCGAATGTGCCAGCCTCGATCGCGCGCTGCGCACCGTGCACCAGCTCCTGATAATAGTGCAGGTTCACCTGGCTGAGGATCATGGCGCCGAGCATCTCTTCGGTCCGTACCAGATGGTGCAGGTAAGCGCGCGAGAAGCGCCGGCAATTGGGATTGGGCGAACGATCATCAAGCGGCCGCGCATCGTCCTTGTGCCGCGCGTTCTTCAGGTTGATGACGCCGAACCGTGTGTAGGCATGTCCGTGCCGGCCGGCGCGCGTAGGGTGCACACAGTCGAACATGTCCACACCGCGCTCGATGGCGCCGAGAATGTCATCCGGCTTGCCGACGCCCATCAGGTATCGCGGCTTGTCGACGGGCAGCTCTGGCGTGATCTCGCTCAAGACACGGAACATCGTTTCCTGCGGCTCGCCCACCGCGAGACCGCCGATGGAGTAGCCGGAAAAGCCGATCGACTTCAGGCCGGCGGCTGATCTGGAACGCAGTTCTGCGTCGTCGCCGCCCTGATTGATGCCGAACAGCGCCCGCGCCGGCTGGTCACCGAACGCATCCTTGCTGCGCTGGGCCCAGCGCAGACTGAGCTCCATCGCCCGCTCCATCTCCTTGCGCTCGGCCGGTAGTGCGATGCATTCGTCAAGCTGCATGATGATGTCGCTGTCGAGCAGCGTCTGGATCTCGATCGAGCGCTCCGGCGTCAGTTCATGCGCGGAGCCGTCGAAATGCGAGCGGAAGGTGACCCCCTTCTCCGTCAGCTTCCGCAGTTGCGCCAGCGACATGACCTGGAAGCCGCCGCTATCGGTGAGTATCGGCCGGGCCCAGTCCATGAAGGTGTGCAGGCCACCCAGCGACGCCACCCGCTCGGCACCAGGCCGAAGCATCAGGTGATAGGTGTTGCCGAGCAGGATATCTGCGCCCGTCTCGCGCACCTGCTCCGGATACATCGCCTTGACCGTGCCCACCGTACCCACCGGCATGAATGCCGGCGTCTCGATCGTGCCGCGATGCGTGTCGATCCTGCCGCGGCGGGCAGCGCCGTCGGTACGCGAGAGGGTGAAGGAGAATGGCGTCACTAGGCTTCTTCGTCGTCCGGTTCCTGCGGCGCGCGGAATAGCAAACTCGCATCGCCATAGGAATAGAAGCGGTACTTCAACCGGATCGCATGGGCGTAGGCCGCGTGCATGGTGTCGAAGCCGGCGAAGGCCGAAACCAGCATGAACAGGGTCGATTTGGGCAGGTGGAAGTTGGTCATCAGCACGTCCACCGCCCGGAAGCGGAAACCGGGTGTGATGAAAATGTCCGTGTCACCGATGAACGGCCTGAGTGTCCCGGTGGCGCGCGCCGCGGTCTCCAGGAGCCGCAGGCTCGTCGTGCCCACCGCGATGACACGGCCGCCCTTGGCTTTCGCCTCGAGCAGACGATGCACCACCGCCTCGGGCAGTTCGCCCCATTCGGCATGCATCACGTGGTCGTCCGTATCCTCCGCCTTCACTGGCAGGAAGGTGCCGGCCCCGACATGCAGCGTCACCCGTTCGAAGCCGACGCCCCTGTCGCTGAGCTTTTGCAGCAACCCCTGGGTGAAATGCAGTCCGGCGGTGGGCGCGGCCACGGCTCCATCAACCGCCGCGTAGACCGTCTGATAGTCGGTTCGGTCCCGCTCCTCGGCGTCCCGCTTCAGGCCGATATAGGGCGGCAGAGGCGTTGCGCCATGCGCCTTGATTGCCTCGTCGAGTTCGGCGCCGCGCAGGTCGAAGCTGATCGTCACCTCGCCAGTCGCGCCCTTCCCAGTGACCGTTGCACCGATCGAGCCATTGTCGCCAAGCTCCAGCCGGTCGAGCAGGTGGAGCCGCTTCGCTGGGCGCGCAAAGGCTCGCCAGGTCTGCGCATCAACCCGCTTGTGCAGGTTGAACGACACCGCGGCGCGATTGTCCTCGCGAATACGTGTGCCGGTCAGTTCCGCCGGCAGAACTTTGGTGTCATTGACCACCAGCACATCGCCCGGTCGCAGGATTTCGAGCAGGTCTGTGACGAACCGGTCGGCAGGAGGCTCGCCCGGCCGGACGACAAGCATGAGCGCGCTGTCGCGCGGCTCCACGGGATGGAGCGCGATGCGCTCCTCGGGCAGGTCGAAATCGAAGGCATCAACCTTCATCGTGAACCGATCCGGTCAGGGGACGGTGCACGACACTGCCCAGGCACCGTAGCCGGGAATGCGCAGCGTGCCGGCATAGACGGACATGTCGCCCTCTTCGGCCTTGAACAGCCTCAGCTCGGCGACTTTCTGCGAAATGGCATCGTCCATCGCGTCGATACGGATGGTCGTTGCGTCCTCGAAGGCCTGCCCGACCGCCACCGGGTCGCCCGGGCCATAGGCCACGTCGCTTGCCCAGACCTTCTCGCCGACGGAGATATTGAGCCCGGCGATCGCGAGGATATCGAGCGAGCCAACAAGGAAATCGAAGCTCGCCTCACCGCCCGGCGCAGCGCAACTGACCCACTCGGTGGCGAGGGCGGGCGTTGTCAGCCCGCCCAGCGCAACCATGATAGCCGCAGCGCGGATCATGCGTCCGCGGCGACCTTCACGGACACCATCTTGTCGGGGTCCTTCACCGGTTCGCCGCGCTTGATCTTGTCGACATTATCCATGCCTTCGATGACCTTGCCCCAGACGGTGTACTGCTTGTCGAGGAAGCGAGCATCGTCGAACACGATGAAGAACTGCGAGTTGGCGCTGTTGGGATCTTGCGCCCGCGCCATCGACATCACACCGCGGGTATGTGGCTCGGCGCTGAATTCCTGCTTGAGGTTCGGGTAGCTCGAACCGCCGGTACCGGCACGACCGGGAGCGAAGTCCTTGCTGCTCGAATTGCCGAACTTCACATCGCCCGTCTGAGCCATGAAGCCGTCGATGACGCGGTGGAACACCACACCGTCATAGGCGCCTTCGCGGGCCAGCTTCTTGATGTGCGCGACGTGGTTCGGCGCGAGATCGGGACGCATCTCGACGACCACCGGTCCAACGGAGGTCTCGATCAGCAGGGTGTTCTCGGGATCTTTGTAGGCAGCCATTGTTGCCGCTCCTTATTTGTATTCGATCTTGGCGGAGATGATCTTGTCGGGGTTCGCCGGCGGCTCGCCCTTGGTGATGTTGTCGACGAACTCCATGCCCGCGACGACCTTGCCGAAGACCGTGTACTGGCCATTGAGCGAGGGGTATTCGGTGAACATGATGAAGAACTGCGAGTTGAAGCTGTTGGGGTCGTTCGTCCGCGCTGCGCCGACGATGCCACGCTCGTAGGGAATGTCGCTGAACTCGGCAACGACGTTCGGCAGGTCGGAATCCCCCGTGCCGGCGAGCGCCATGTTGAAGTTGGCGTTGTTGCTGTTGCCGTTCCTCACGTCGCCCGTCTGCGCCATGAATCCGTCGATCACGCGATGGAACACGACGCCATCGTACGCGCCGGCCTCGGTGAGCTTGATGATCTGCTCGACATGCTTGGGCGCGGTGTCCTTGAGCAGCTCGATATCGACCACCCCGTCCTTGAGCGTGAGCATCAGGTGCGGAGTACCGCTCTGCGCATTTGCGGGAACGGCGAAGATGGCCGCGGCGAGGATCGCGGCGCCGAACAGGGCGGCCGCGCGCTTGAGGTGAGCGATCATGCTTTTTTCAATGCCTTGAGGACGTTGGCGGGAACGAAGGCGGCGATGTCGCCTCCCATCTCGGCGATCTGGCGCACCAGCGTGGCCGAGATGTGGCGGACGAAGGGCGAGGACGGCAGGAAGACCGTCTGCAGGTCGGGTGCCATCTGGGCATTCATGCCCACCATCTGCATCTCGAAATTGTAGTCGGTGGTGTCGCGGAGGCCGCGGATGATCAGCTTGGCGCCGTTGGAGCGCGCTGCGTCCACCATAAGCCCGTTGAAATCGACGATCTTGAACTCGGTGTTGGTCCGCTCACCGACCGGAGCCAGTGTCTGCCGGAGCAGTTCCATGCGGTCGCCATGGGAGAACAGCGGCTTTTTGGAGTGATGCGTGCCCACCGCCACGACCAGCTTGTCCACGATCTTGCAGGCCCGCTCGATGACATCGAGATGGCCATTTGTCAGCGGGTCGAATGAGCCCGGATAGAACCCCACGAGCTGCGTCATCTCGCGCCCTTTCGCCAAGGCAGAGTTGGAGACCGCGCGGTTTTTGTCATGGCCCGGACCCTCTGGCAAGCGGAGCGACCTGCAGCGCCGGCTAGTGCCGCTGCAGCGCCAGCCAGAGCGCGGCGCATATGAGGATAACACCCGCCGCACGGTTGACCCATTGCGCCCCGGCCCCTGACAGGGCGCCTCGGGCCGTCGCAGCAATCAGGATGTAGGTGCAGTCGACGATGATCGCCGCGCCCATCTCGATGAGGCCGAGCAGGACCACCTGTGGCGCGACCGGATGGGCACGGTCGACGAAGAGCGGCAGGAAGGCCCCGAAGAACAGCAGCGCCTTCGGATTGCCCCAGAGGATCAGAAATCCAGAAAGCACCTGACGGAACGGCGTCGGCGCCGTCTCCGCCGTCGCGAGCGTTATCGTATGCCGCGAGGTGAGGTAACCGAAACCAAGCCAGGCGAGATAGGCGGCGCCCGCATATTTCACGATGTCGAACATCGCACCGACGAGCCCGGTCACTGCTTCGAGCGCGAAGGCCACGACCAGCACCATCGTAAAGCGCGCCATCGTCGCCCCGAGCTCGAGCAGCAGCCCGCCCTTGACGCCGCGCGCCAATGCCGTGCTCACCACGGCGGAAACCGTGATGCCCGGCACGACCACCACCACGAAGGCGGCGATGGTGAACTGGATCAGCTTGCCGAGGTCGGGGACAAAGACTTCAGGAATCTCAGGATCGCTTCTGCAACGCGAGCCAGATGCCGCCCGCCATCAGCACGACGCCCGAAACCCGGCTCAGCAAGCGGACGCGGCCCGCCGAGAGCAGGCCCCGTGCCTGGCCGCCCAGAACGGCATAGACCGAGTCGGATGCACCGGCGATAAGCATGAAGAACAGCCCGAGCATGAGGACCTGCGGAAACGCCGCCTGCTGTTCGACGACGAACTGCGGCAGGAACGCCCCGAGGAAGATTAGCGCCTTCGGGTTGGACCAGATGACGAAGAAACCATCGAGCACCAGCCGGCGATAGGATTTCTGGCTGGCGGTCGCCGCATCGAGATGACCGGTCGACCGCAGCATATTGAAGCCCATCCACACCAGATAAGCGGCACCCGCGAGCTTGATCCAGTCGAAGGCAAAAGCCATGAATCCGATGACGGCCTGCAGGCCCAGCGCCACCACGAGGATCATCCCGATGAGCCCAATCTGGGTGCCGGCAACGATCGAAAGCCCGGCAAGCGTTCCGCGCGCCAGCGAATTCGCCAAAATCACGGTCACTGTTGGTCCCGGGACGATTGCGAGGAGAAAGCACGCGAGTAGATACGGCAGGAGGTTTGAGAGGTCGAACATCGATCACGATCCGCTTGTGTCATGGAAGAGAAGCATATTGACCGCTAGTCCGACAGACAGAAAGCGTCTTTGGCCGGAGGAATTCCGACTAGTGTCGCCTTTCTCCCCCATCGACTGGCGCGGAAGCCGGGCGTCGCCCAAGATTCCAACAATCGAAGTCATTGGAGCCATCCGCGAACCTGACGCCCTGTCATTCGCAAGACCAACCGGATCAGTTCTGCACTTCTCGACGCACTAGGACGAGACCAGGCCCGCCCCGATGACCGTTGCTTTCTTGATTCTCGCCTTTGACCAGCCAGACCAGCTCCGCCGACTCGGGATGCGCCTTGCAGCGGAGGGTGCCCGCACGATCCTTCACCTCGACCGCAAGGCAGACAGGGCAACGTTCGCAGCAAAGCTCGCCGGCGTGCCGCTGACCATACTGCCGGAGAGCGAGAGCTACGACGTCTATTGGGGTGGTCACAACATGCTGTTGGCGTGCCTCGCGGTCCTGCGTGTCGCAATTGCAGACCCAGACGTAACCCATGCCGTCCTGCTCTCGGGAAACTGCTACCCGGTGCGGCCAACTGCTGAAATCGTCAGGCGCGTCGCCGCCGGAGGGTCCCATATTCCGATCAGCCGGAAGCTCGAGCCTCGCGCCCGAGGCGGTCACAACTGGTTCGTCGGGAAGATTTCCATGCTGGATAGTCCCCTTCTCAACCCGCGGACGACCCCCTTTCCCCGCCTCGCCAACATCGCAAGCGAAATCATCCGGGCATTCCCGCGCCGTAACCTGCCGCTCAAGGACTTCTATCACGGCGGAACCTGGTGGACGCTGGCGCGTGCCGAAGCTCAGCAGGTGCTCGACTTCACCAATGATCGTCCCGAGGTGTTGCGCTGGTTCCGGCATGTGCGCATTCCGGACGAAATCTATCCCCAATCTCTGCTGATGGCCGACCCGGCAATCGCAGCACGGCTAGCTGGTGAAATCGAGCGCAACGGTCCCTCAGTGACGAGCCTGACCTATACGGACTGGTCCGTTGGCAATCCGCACCGACCAAAAGTTCTCGGTATTGAAGATCTTGATGCCATCAGGGCCTCCGGCTCCTTGTTCGCCCGTAAGATCCACCCCGAGCGCTCCGCCGCGCTGATCGGCGCTCTCGACCGCGAAAGCTAGGGCAGCGTCTTTTCGTACACGACGTCGGGTTGCACTTCGAGGTCGGGTATGGGCCGGAAGCCCATCCGCTCCATGAGACGGATGGAGGCTATATTGCCAGCATCGGCCTGCCCCCGCACACGGTTGACGCTATAGGTCACAGCGAGTTCGTCCAGCATGGCGAGAGTGGCGGCGCGGGCATGGCCGCGCCGCTGGAACGCGGTTCCGATCACCCACGCCACTTCGGCAAGACCGTTGCGATAGACAGTGGCCTGCACGTAGCCGACCATCGTGCCGGCGTCGTCGCGCACCACCCAGTTGAGCCAATCCTCGCTTCCGTCGCCTGACAGGCGCGTTTCGAGCTTGCCCAGCCGGACACGGAACGCCGCTTCGTCGGCCGGCTTGCCGTCCATGTAGTGGTAGAGCTCCGGGTCGCTGAGTAGCGGATAGAGCTGCGCCGCGTGGGCAACCACCTGCGGCTCGAGCACAACGCCCTCGCCGCGCACCACCTGCATCTCAGGCCGCGCTGCCGTCGCCAGGCTCGTCGTCCTCCGGCTCGCTGATCCGCTCGACCGAAACCACCTTCTCGCCCTCGGCTGTATCGAGCAGGGTCACGCCCTGCGAACCGCGCGAGACGATGCGGATCGGCTTGTCGCCGGTCACGGGCATGCGGATCGTTTGCCCGCCATCGGTGATGACCATGATCTGGTCCTCGTCAGCCACCGGGAAGGAGGCAATCAGCTCGCCGTTGCGCGGGTTGACTGCCATCGCAACGATGCCTTTGCCGCCGCGTCCGGTGATCCGATACTCGTGGCTCGAGGTCCGCTTGCCATAGCCGTTCTCGGACACCGTCAGGATGAACTGCTCCGCCGCGCTCATCGCGACATAGCGATCCTGGCCCAGTTCGCCTGCCGTAGCTTCCTCTGCGTCCTCGGTTGCAACCTCCTCGGTGTCACCCTCGCCGCGAACGGCACGGCTCATCTTGAGGTAGGCTGCCCTTTCCGACGCATCGCTCTCGAAGTGCCGGATGACGGCCATCGAGATCACCCGATCGCCCTTGCCCAGCACAATACCGCGCACACCGTCGGAATCGCGGCCCTTGAAGACGCGGACCTCGTCCACCTGGAAGCGGATGGCCTGGCCGGCGGCCGTGGTCAGCAGCACATCGTCGGCAGCCGTACAGGTCGCCACATCGACGATGCGGTCACCCTCGTCGAGCTTCATGGCGATCTTGCCGTTCTTGTTGATGTCGACAAAATCGGCCAGCGAATTACGCCGCACCCTGCCGCTGCTGGTCGCGAAAATGATGTCGAGCTTTTGCTGCTCAGCCTCGTCTTCCGGCAGCACCATGATCGAGGTGATGCGCTCGCCATCGTCGAGCGGGAGCATGTTGATGAGTGCCCGACCCCTGCCCTGCGGCTCGGCAATCGGGAGGCGCCAGACCTTGAGCTTGTAAACCTGACCCGCGGACGAAAAGAACAGCACAGGAGAATGCGTACTGGTGACGAACAGCCGCGTGACGAAATCCTCGTCGCGTGTCGCCATGCCCGAGCGGCCCTTGCCGCCGCGCTTCTGGGCCCGATAGGCCGATAGTGGCACGCGCTTGATGTAGCCGCCATGCGTGACGGTCACCACCATCTCCTCGCGCGCGATAAGGTCTTCGTCCTCGAAATCTCCGGCGCTGTCCTCGATGGTCGTGAGACGGGGGGTCGAAAACTGGTCCTTCACGACATTCAGTTCCTCGCGAACGATCGTCTCCACCCGCTCGCGGGAGCGCAGGATGTCGAGGAAATCCGCGATGTCTGTGCCGAGCCCGTTGAGTTCGTCGCCGATCTCGTTGCGGCCCAGCGCCGTCAACCGGCTCAGCGTCAGCGCCCGGATGGCGCGCGCCTGTTCGTCCGATAGCCGGAAGGTGCCGTCATCGGCAATCTTGTGCCGGGGATCGTCAATCAATGCGATCAGCGGTGCGACGTCCTTGGCCGGCCAGTCGCGGTCCATGAGCCGTTCGCGCGCGGCGCCGGCATCCGGTGCGGAGCGGATGAGGGCGATCACCTCATCGATATTGGCCACCGCCACCGCGAGACCGACCAGCACATGGGCGCGATCGCGCGCCTTGTTGAGCAGGAACCGGGCACGGCGCGTCACGACCTCTTCGCGGAACGCAATGAACGCCCGGAGGATGGGGATGACACCCGTCAACTCCGGCTTGCCGCCATGCAATGCCACGAAGTTGCAGCCGAACGACGATTGCAGCTGGGTGAAGCGGTAGAGCTGGTTCAGCACCACGTCGGGTACCGCATCGCGCTTCAGCTCGATCACCACGCGCATGCCGTTGCGATCGGACTCGTCGCGAATGTCGGAGATGCCTTCGATGCGCTTTTCGCGCACGAGTTCACCCATCTTCTCGATCATGGTGAGCTTGTTCACCTGATACGGAATCTCGGTGATGATGATGGCTTCGCGATTGCCACGCATCTCCTCGGTTGTCGTCCGCCCGCGGATGAGGACCGACCCACGACCTGACTCGTAGGCCTGCCGGATGCCCGTCCGTCCGAGAATAACGCCCGCGGTGGGAAAGTCCGGCCCCGGCATGACCTGCATGACCTCTTCGACTGAGATCGACGGATTGTCCATCACCGCCAGCGTCGCGTCGATCACCTCGCCCAGATTGTGGCTCGGGATATTGGTCGCCATGCCCACGGCGATGCCACCCGCACCGTTGACCAGCAGGTTCGGGAACCGCGCCGGGAGTACGACGGGCTCGCGCTCGGAGCCGTCGTAGTTGTCCTTGAAGTTGACCGTGTCCTTGTCGAGATCGTCGAGCATGAAGCCCGTGATCTTCTCCATGCGCACCTCGGTGTAGCGCATGGCCGCCGGCATATCCCCGTCGACGGAACCGAAATTGCCCTGCCCATCGATCAGCGTAACGCGCAGGGAGAATTCCTGCGCCATGCGGACCAACGAGAAATACACCGCATCATTGCCGTGCGGGTGGTACTTACCAATCACGTCGCCGACGACACGTGCCGACTTTCGATAGGGCTTATTCCACTCGTAGCCGTTCTCGTGCATCGAAAACAGAATGCGGCGGTGAACGGGCTTCAGCCCGTCCCGCACGTCGGGTAGAGCGCGACTGACGATCACGCTCATCGCGTAGTCGAGATACGACTTTCGCAGTTCGTCGGTGATCGAAATCGGGGCGATGTCAGAGGGCGGCGGAGCACCCTGCGGGTCGTTCGGCGTGTCGCTCAAAGTATGGACTTTTCCGGAGTCTGAAACGGCTGGTCAGGGTCTAGGCGATTCCGCCCTCAAAGGCCAACAAATCCGGGCATTTTCGGGTTGAAGCTGCACATATTCCCCCACTGCTTCAGATAGGGTCGAAAGCCCCGGTTTTCGAGGTCGTTCATCGCCTCTCGGAAGCGACTTTCCGCGCTTTCGTGCCGTTCCGGCAACGCTCCACCGAAATCGCTCCTGCACAACGCGCAGCGCTGGACGATTCGGACGGTCACCTCGTAGGTATTCGCCCGGTTTCCGGGGCTCGCCGGGGGAGTATTCTTCGTTTTGACGACAGCCAATCCGGTGTCACGGCTGTGGAACTGGGCCTTCGGCCATGACCGCTCCATCGGCTTCGGGCTCGAATATATCGGCCTGACGACGGTACGCTTCCCCCGCCTGGTCGGCCTCTTCGTGCTGGTCGTCAGCATTTTCTGCGCTGCGCAAATCCCCAAGGCATCGGTCGATGGCGACCTGCTCCGCGTCTATGCCCATTCCGGACCGGAATACGACGCCTACAAGCACCTCGCCGACACCTTCGGCACGTTCGAAAACGACATCCTCGTTTTCATCTCCTCACCTGACCTCACTAACCCGGACGCACTGGAGACTGTGCGCGCGATGGCGCTCGACCTCGGCACCTCGCCCTACGTTTCGGGTTCGATGTCGGCCTTCACCTTACGTAAGCCCGGCCCAGACGGCACGACCCTGCCGGCGGTGCCCGAGGGGCTTGCGACGCCTGACGCGGTTTACATCGCTCTGCGCGACCTGCAGCAGAACGACCCCATGATGCGCAACCTAATCAGCGAGGATCTTCGTCAGGTCGTACTGATCGTGTTTCCCAACCAGGAGATGGTGAACCAGGACGGCACGGCTGCCATGATCGCGGATTTGAGGTCGATCGTTGCGCAGAACCAGTCGGACCTGCTGACCGTCGATCTGACCGGGCCGCCGATCTGGACGTCGGAAATGCTGAACGCCACCATCTCCGATCAGGTGAGGTTCACCATCTGGGGCTTCGGCATCGGAGCGATCATTGCTCTGCTGTCGCTGCGTTCGTTCTTCGGGGCGCTGCTCGTTTCCGCCACACCGGCCATCGCCGTGCTCTGGGTGATGGGTATCATCATTGCGCTGTTCGGCTCGTTCTCTTTCCTCACCATCATCGTCACGACGCTGGTGCTGGTGATTGCCTTTGCCGAGAGCCTGTTCTTCATCTTCAACTGGCTGGCTTACTGGCGCGATGGCATGGACCCGTACAAGGCCGTGGACCAGGTGGTTCGCGTCGTCGGCCCGGCCAGCGCGCTCACCATGCTCACGACGCTGGTATCCTTCGCCTCGCTTACGCTGACCGCCGGCCAGGGCATCCAGGAATTCGCCTTCGCCGGCACCATCGCCTCGGCGACGAACTACATCTGCCTGATGACCTTTCTGCCGCTGCTTCTGAAGGTCGCGCTGCGCCTCGGGCTGAAGCTCCCCAAGACGCCGAGCTTTGCCGTGCAGGCGCCCATCCCGGTGTCGTGGTTCATTGCCACCAGGGCAGGTCGCCCACTGGCGGCGGCCGCGATAGTCGGCACCATCCTGTTGCTGATCCCTTATTTCATGATCCAGCCGCGATTTTCCTTCCAGGACTACATGGCCAAGGACAGCCAAGCCCTCGCAGCGGCGCAGAATATCGACTCGGGCACCGGCGGCGCGGCGCCGTTCTACGTCAGTGTGCCGCTCAGGCAGGGCGACCCCAATATCGGCGAAGATGACTTCCAGACCGTCGTGAAAGTTCACAAGATCGTCGAGAAGTATCTCGGCGTGAACAAGGTCGTGTCCGCGGCCAGCTACACATTCTACGAGAATTCCGGCTTCTCTCGCGAACAGATCCTCAATGCCGTGGGTGAGTTGAAGCGTCGCTTCGTCACTCCGGACGGCATGCAGGCGCTGGTGACCGGCTTCATGCCCACGATCATCGAGTCCAATGAGATCGAAGATCTGGTCGAGAACGTCCAGCGCGACCTGGCGGCAGAGGGCATCGCCGGCGCCGAAGTCGGCGGTTTCCGGATCATGACCACTTACGCGACCGAGAACATCGTTCGCGGCCTGCAACTCGATCTCACCATTTCGGTGATTGTGAACCTCTTCCTGATCGGTTTTGCCTTCCGCTCACTCCGCGTGGCAGTGGCGACGGCCATCCCGAACCTGTTCCCCGTTCTCGGCACGGAAGCCTGGCTTTTCTTTACCGGCCAAGGGCTTGGCCTCACGACTGTGCTGTCGCTCACCATCGCTTTCGGTATCGCCGTCGACGATACCACCCACTTCCTGTCGCACTACCTGCACTCCCGCCGGGAGGAAGGATTGGAGCACCGGGATGCCGTGCGCCACACTATGGACCGGATCGGTGGCGCTATCGTCGCCACCACCTTGATCCTCTGTTCCGGCGTGGCGATCGTGATGTTCTCCGAACTGCCGCAGGTGGCATTGTTCGGGACATTGTTTGTGATAACCCTCGCGCTTGCTTTGCTGGGTGATGTATTCATTCTCCCAGCGCTGTTGGTCGCCGGGGGGCGATTCTTTCATCCGCTTGGAGGCGTAAAGAAATGAAACTGTTCGGACCCCTGGCGAAAGCCGTGGCGCTGGTGGGGCTTGTGCTCGGCCTCGGCGTCTTTCCGGCTCTTGCCGGCCAGAGGGAAATCGATGCGCTGGCGGCCTATGTCGGCGACTGGCGCGGCAAGGGCACCATGTCTGGTGCCAACACCGAAACGGTGGTCTGCCGCATGGGCCTAAAGCCGGGCAATGCCGGCAAGCTCAACTATTCCGGCCGCTGCTCGGTGGCTGGCTCGGTGCTCAGCGTCAACGGCACGATCGCCTATGTCGATGCCAATAACCGCTACGAAGCAGCCATGACCACCAATGTCGGCTTCTCGGGCATGGCAACCGGTCGCCTGCGTGGCGACGACATCGTGTTCGACCTGAAGGAGCGCAACAAGGACTCCGAAGGCAACGATATGAGCGTCGCGACCTCGATCACTCTTTCCGGCGGTGCCATGTCGGTGGACTTCAAGGTGACATTCGTGTCCACGGGCGAAAGCATCGTCGCCAAGATCCCGTTCGCCAAGTCGTAACAACGGCGCAAGCGGATCGCAGCAGACAGCATCACGCGGGCGGCCTTCGGGTCGCCTGTTTTCGTTGGAGCGGGCTCTGCGTTGCAGCAGGGTGACGTTGGGGAATAGCTTGGCCGCTCAGGATGGACTGTCGTTTCGTTTCCGCGCGACAATCATCGAATGGCGCGGCCCGGCGCCATTCTTCTTCGCCCCCTTGCCACAGGCCGACGCGGCACGCGTTCGCGCCGTCGCCAAACGCGTGAGCTATGGGTGGGGCGTCATCCCTGTGCAGGTAACGATCGGCGAGGTAACCTTTACCACCTCGCTGTTTCCGCGCGACGACACTTACCTGCTGCCGCTGAAAGACAAAGTTCGCCGCCCGCTCGCGATAACGGCAGGCGACGAAATCGATGTGCAAATGACCGTCGGCGCTGCGAAGGCGCCCTGAGCCAGGTCAGAACGGGATGTCGTCGTCCACGCCGCCGGATTCGAACGCCGGGGCTTTGGCCGAGGGACGGCTACCACCTCCCGAGCGGCCCGACGACGCCGATGGCGGGCCCGAGAAGCCCACGCTGTCACCACCACCTTCACCACGCCCGTCGAGCATGGTCAGGTTCGAGTTGAACCCCTGCAGCACGACCTCCGTGGAATACTTGTCGGCGCCGCTCTGGTCCTGCCATTTGCGGGTCTGCAACTGGCCTTCGAGGTAAACCTTCGCGCCCTTCTTCAGATACTGCTCGGCCACCTTGGCAAGACCTTCGGAGAAGATCACCACGCGGTGCCACTCGGTCTTTTCCTTGCGCTCGCCGGAATTGCGGTCGCGCCAGCTTTCCGAGGTCGCCACCGAAAGGTTCACGACCTTGTTGCCGCTCGGCAGCGTCCGCACCTCTGGGTCTGCACCCAGATTGCCCACCAGGATTACCTTGTTCACGCTGCCAGCCATTTCCCTGTCCTTCCGGTTACATCGCCCGCGTCCGGCGGGCGGCGCATTCTATCCGACGAGTCCGTCCCCTGCCCGCCAATTGATGGCGTTGCGCACAGGGACAGTCTCCGACGTCAACTAGAATGTTCATGTTATGTTCGCATTCCGCCTCATCCTCGTCAAGACCTTGCCCTACCGCATGCCATTGATGAGCCATGCGTCAAACCGCGTTGAGCACAACGGGCAGTTTGAGTATGCATCCCTCGCGTGCCCGCCTAGAGTAGCCTGATGACCGACAATGCCCTGAAACGTGACCTGCAGCCGCTGCCGACCGGAGCTGCGCTGCTGGCCACCCGCGCCGCCAATACGGTGCGCTATTCGATGATGAACATCTTCATTCTGTTCGGTCTCGTCGGCATGGCCCTGGGTGGCGTGTTCACTTACGCGGGCATAGCATTTTCGTTCGTCCTTTTCGGCTTTGTCGACGAGCTGTTCGGCGATGCCGGCTCCAAGGAGCTCATGCCGCCGGTCTGGTACTGCCAGCTCATGCTGTTCATCACATTGCCACTGCTTGTGATCCTCACGCTGGTCACCTTCAACGTCACTTCGGCGACCGGCTTTGGCTGGATGGACGCCGTTTTCCGCTTCTTCCACATCGATCCAGCCGCTTCGCGGGCAGCAACCCATGCTGTGGGCCTAAGCCCCTTCGCAAGCATCGGTGGTCAGGGCGCTTGGGTGAGCCTCGGTATGTACTACGGTGCTGCGGGAGTGAACGTGGCCCATGAACTGATCCACCGGACCGACAAGCCCTTGGACCAGCTCGTCGGCCGCTGGCTGCTGGCTTTCACCTGGGACACCGGCTTTTCAATCGAGCACGTGCACGGGCACCACCGCTATGTCGGCACCGAGCGCGACCCCGCCACCGCCCGTCGCGGTGAATACATTGTGGGCTTCGTCTTCCGCTCCACCATCGGCCAGTGGCTCTCGGGTCTGCGCTTCGAAAACGACCGGCTGCAGCGCAAAGGCATCCCCAACACGCCCTGGACCAACAAATTCTGGCGCGGCCAGTTGATGACCTTGGTCGTGGTGCTGCTCTTCGTCGCCTTCCTCGGCCCGATCGGCATCCTCTACGCCGCCTATTCCGGCTTTATCGGCAAGATCTACCTCGAGGTGGTGAACTACATTGAGCACTACGGCCTGGTGCGCATCGAAGGCACCCGCGTCGAAGCCCGCCATTCATGGGACAGCCACCGCCGCGTCTCGACCGGCTTTTTCTACAACCTGATGCTCCACTCCAACCACCACAAGCTCGCGACCAAGCGCTACTGGGAGCTGGAGCAGACTACCGAAGAGGAAGCCGTCACCCTGCCGCGCGGCTACATGGCGATGATCCTGTTCGCCTTCCTCGGCCCGCCGTTCTTCCGGAACATCAACCAGCACCTCGCCCGTTGGGACCGCGAACTCGCGAGCCCCGAAGAGCGCGAATATCTGCGCGCCAAGGGCCTGCTGCTGGGCTAGTTCACAGCACGGGAAGACTTGACCGACTCCACTCGGTTCCGCTTATGTTCACGTGGCTGCGCGTGGCTGTGTAATGACAGTTCACGCCGCCCGTGATTACCTTGCGGAAGCGGCGGCTGATGCCCAGATGAGGCCTTCCGCTTTCATACACTGACAGAAGCTGACACGGCCCGCCGCCAAGGTCTTTGTCGCTTGCCGATGGAAGACCCATGCCCGCCAAGACTGCCAAAACGCCGCTCAGGCCCATCGCCAATCCCAATCGCGACATCGTCATTCGCGGGGCCAAGGAGCACAACCTCAAGAACATCGACCTGCGGCTGCCGCGCGACAAGCTGATCGTGATGACGGGCCTTTCCGGCTCGGGCAAATCCTCGCTGGCATTCGATACCATCTATGCCGAAGGCCAGCGCCGCTACGTCGAGTCCCTCTCGGCCTATGCCCGCCAGTTCCTGGAAATGATGCAGAAGCCCGACGTCGAGCAGATCGACGGGCTTTCGCCGGCTATCTCCATCGAACAGAAGACCACCAGCCGCAACCCGCGCTCGACCGTCGGCACGGTCACCGAGATTTACGACTACCTGCGCCTGCTCTATGCCCGCGTCGGCATCCCCTATTCACCGGTCACCGGCTTGCCCATCGAGAGCCAGACCGTCAGCCAGATGGTCGACAAGGTGCTGGCGCAGCCCGAGGGCACGCGCCTGTTCCTGCTCGCCCCGATCGCTCGCGGCCGCAAGGGCGAGTACAAGCGCGAGCTGAACGAGCTCATGCGCAAGGGCTTTCTGCGCGCCAAGATCGACGGCGAGTTCTGGGACCTCGAGGACGCGCCGAACCTCGACAAGAAGCTCAAGCACGACATCGAAGTCGTCGTGGACCGTATCGTCGTCGCCCCCGATATTGCGGCGCGCCTGGCCGAAAGCTTCGAGACCGCCCTCAAGCTTGCCGACGGCATCGCCTTCGCCGAATTTGCCGACGAGAAGGAAAAGGACGGCGCGGCCAAGCGGCTGATCTTTTCCGAAAAGTTCGCCGATCCGATTTCCGGCTTCACCATTCCGGAGATCGAGCCGCGCCTGTTCTCGTTCAACAACCCGTTCGGCGCCTGCCCGGTCTGTGATGGTCTCGGCACGGAACAGAAGATCGACCCCAACCTCATCGTCTCGGACGTCACCCTGTCGCTGCGCGATGGCGCCATCGTGCCCTGGAGCAAGACCCAGGCGCCCTACTACCAGCAAACGCTGCAGGCGGTGACCAAGCACTACGGCGCCTCCACCGGCACACCTTGGGAAGAACTGAAGGAAGACGTCCAGAACGCCGTTCTCTACGGCACGGGCAAGACCGACATCACCTTCGTCTATGACGACGGCCTGCGCACTTACAAGACCAAGAAGCCGTTTGAGGGCGTCATCGGCAATCTGGAGCGGCGCTACAAGGAAACCGAGAGCGCCGGCATGCGTGAGGAAATCGAGCGCTACATGTCTTCGGCACCCTGCCTCGCCTGCAACGGCTACCGTATGAAGCCCGAAGCTCTCGCCGTGAAGATTGACGGCCTGCACATCGGCCAAGTCTCCGAAATGTCCATCCGCGCCGCTGATGCCTGGTTCCGCGAGGTCCCAGAGCGGCTGAGTGCCCAGCAGAACCAGATCGGCGAGCGCATCTTCAAGGAAATCCGCGAGCGCCTCGGCTTCCTCAACGATGTCGGCCTCGATTACCTCACGCTCGCCCGCAATTCCGGCACCCTGTCCGGTGGCGAGAGCCAGCGCATCCGTCTCGCCAGCCAGATCGGCTCTGGCCTCACAGGCGTGCTCTACGTGCTCGACGAGCCCTCGATCGGCCTCCACCAGCGCGACAATGCACGCCTGCTCGAAACGCTGCAGCGCCTGCGCGACCTTGGAAATACGGTAATCGTCGTCGAACATGACGAGGACGCGATCCTCACCGCCGACTACGTGGTTGATATCGGCCCCGGCGCCGGGGTCAACGGCGGGCACATCGTCGCCGAAGGTACGCCTCAGCAGGTCATCGACAATCCGAAGTCGATCACCGGGCAATATCTCAATGGCAAGCTGTCGATCCCGACCCCGCCCGAGCGCCGCAAGCCCGTAAAGGGCCGCAAGATCCATGTTGACGGTGCGACGGGCAACAACCTCAAGAATGTATCGGTCGATGTGCCGCTCGGCCTGTTCGTCGCCATCACCGGCGTGTCGGGCGGTGGCAAGTCCACGCTGATGATCGACACCATGTACCAGGCAATGGCGCGCCGGCTGAACGGCGCCCGCGTCAACCCGGCCCCGCACAATCACCTGACGGGGCTCGAATTCCTCGACAAGATCATCGACATCGACCAGTCGCCGATCGGCCGTACACCCCGCTCCAACCCCGCCACTTACACCGGGGCCTTCACCCCGCTACGTGAATGGTTCGCGGGACTGCCAGAGGCCAAGGCCCGCGGCTACGGCCCCGGCCGTTTCAGCTTCAACGTGAAGGGCGGCCGCTGCGAGAAGTGCGAGGGCGACGGCGTCATCAAGATCGAGATGCACTTCCTCCCGGACGTCTATGTCACGTGCGAAGTCTGCAAGGGCCACCGCTACAACCGCGAAACGCTCGAAGTGCAGTTCAAGGGCAAGTCCATCGCTGACGTGCTCGACATGACCATCGACGAAGCGGTGGAATACTTCTCAGCCGTCCCCTCAATCCGCGAGAAGTTCGCGACGCTACAGCGCGTCGGACTCGGCTACGTCAAAGTCGGCCAGCCCGCCAACACCCTCTCCGGCGGCGAAGCTCAGCGCGTCAAGCTCAGCAAGGAACTAAGCAAGCGCGCCACCGGCCGCACGCTATATATGCTCGACGAGCCGACCACGGGCCTCCACTTCCACGACATCGCCAAGCTCCTCGAAGTGCTGCACGAACTGGTCGATAACGGCAATTCGGTGCTGGTGATCGAGCACAACCTCGAGGTCATCAAGACGGCCGATTGGGTCATCGACATGGGCCCGGAGGGCGGCGACGGAGGTGGCGAGATCGTTGGAATCGGTACGCCCGAGGACCTGCTCGATAACAAGCGCAGCTACACGGGCCAGTTTCTAAAGGAAGTCATGTCCCGCCGGCCGGCAAAGAAGCGTCCGGCGCGGCAGGCTGCCGAATAGCCCACGACAACTGGTCGACACGCAGGATTCGCCGGGAACGTTACCGCCATCGTGTCGCTTCGCCGCGCCCTCGCCTCATGCTGCGCCAGATTCACCCCCGGATGGTGGCGACCGTGACTGTATCATGACCCACGCCCCGCGAAATCGCATAGCTCAAATGCCATTCATCGGGTGTTCAGCATCCGCAAATCAGACCACGTTGCGCGTGCCACCAACCTCGGAAGAGGAGAATTCTATGTTCATTCGTGCCGTCTGGCGCATCAAGCGCCTCGTCGACATAAAGCAGACACTTCGTGAAATGGACGTTCCATCGTCACGTAACGCCGACCTTTTGGGCATTTCTGGACCGGACTTCTCGAAAATGACCCGTGGATTGTTCGACCAGCAGAGGTAGCCGATACCTCGACGCGAGGTCGCCGGAGACAATCTTAAGACCGAATGAACACCTGCGAAAAGAGCTATGCGTTTTCGTTGAGCCTGTTCTGACCAATAGACCACTGCTCAGGTCGTGTTAGCGGGCCTATCTTCCAAATCGTAGAAACAAAGGAGAACCCAAATGGGTATTCGTCAGACACTGAAGCGCTGGGCCGCTTACCAGCAGACCGTCCGTGAGCTTGCCGCTCTCGACAACCGTCAGCTTACCGACCTCGGCATCTCGCGCCACGACATCAACCGTGTCGCCCGTGAAAATGCCCGGGCCCTCTAAGGCTCTCGCGTCTAACGGCCACTGCGGCTCGATCCGAACGCTCGCTTCCTTCTAAGGCAGCGGGCGTGTTGATTTTTGGCGCTGCGCTTGCTAGACGCGCGCCATGAACACTCCCCCCATTCACATCATCGGCGCGGGCCTCGCCGGCTCCGAAGCCGCCTGGCAGGCCGCCGAAGCCGGCGCGCGGGTCGTGCTGCACGAGATGCGTCCCCAAAAGCTGACGGAAGCCCACCTGACTGGAGGTTTCGCCGAGCTTGTCTGCTCCAATTCCTTCCGCTCCGACGACGCCCAGCACAACGCGGTCGGGCTCCTGCACGAGGAAATGCGGCGCTGCGGTTCGCTGATCATGCGCATGGCTGACGCCCATAAGCTTCCGGCTGGCGGCGCGCTGGCCGTCGATCGCAACGGTTTCTCGGAGGCGGTCACCGCCGCCGTCAGCGCCCATCCCAATGTGACGGTCGAATTCGGCGAGATCGCCGGCTTGCCCCCGGATGACTGGCACAATGTCGTCATCGCAACCGGACCGCTGACCTCCCGCTCGCTGGCCGAGGCAATCCAGTCCCTGACAGGCGAGGCCGAACTGGCGTTCTTCGACGCCATCGCGCCCATCGTCCACGCCGAATCCGTCGATATGGATATCGCCTGGAAGCAGTCGCGCTACGACAAGGCCGGCCCCGGCGGCACCGGCGCCGATTACCTCAACTGCCCAATGGATGAGGCCGAATACAATCGCTTCGTCGACGCGCTTCTCACCGGCGAAAAGCACGTCTATCACCAGTGGGAGAACGTTCCGTATTTCGACGGCTGCCTGCCGGTCGAGGTCATGGCGGAACGCGGTCGGGAGACGCTGCGGCACGGACCGCTGAAGCCCGTCGGACTCACCAACCCGCGCAATCCAACGGTCAAACCCTACGCCATCGTGCAACTGCGGCAGGACAACGCGCTCGGCACGCTGTGGAACATGGTCGGCTTCCAGACCAAGCTCAAATACGGTCGCCAGGCCGAAATCTTCCGGCTCATTCCGGGCCTGCAGAACGCCCAGTTCGCGCGCCTCGGCGGCCTCCATCACAACACCTTCCTCAACTCGCCCAAGGTGCTGGACGCGCAATTGCGCCTGAAGGCCCAGCCACGTCTGCGCTTTGCCGGGCAGATCACAGGTGTCGAAGGCTATGTCGAAAGCGCCGCCATCGGCCTGATGGCTGGGCGCTTTGCCGCCGCCGAGACGCGAGGCGAAATGCTTGGGCCGCCGGTCGGCACCACCGCCATGGGTGCGCTGATCGAGCACATCACCGGTGGCCATCTCGCCGCCGAGGGTGAGCCTGGCCCACGCAGCTTCCAGCCGATGAACGTCAATTTCGGCCTGCTTCCTGAGGTGACGATCAGTAAGCCCGAAGGTGTGAAGCGCTGGCGCGGCCCCGAGAAGGCGATGGCCAAGCGCGCTGCCATGAGTGCACGCGCCCTCGCTGACATCGCTGCCTGGGCCTAGGTGCCGGTGATCGTTTCCATCGCGGTGAGTGCCGCCGCGACCACCTGATCCATGTTGTAGTAGCGGTACTGCGCCAACCGACCGACAAACACGGTGTTCTTTTCCGCTGCCGCCAGCGCCTTGTAGCGCTGGTAGAGCGCCTCGTTCTCGGGCCGGGGGATCGGGTAGTAGGGGTCGCCCTCGGCCTGCGGATATTCCCGAACGATCGTCGTCCCGGCCGCCCCCTGCCCGGTCATGCGCTTGAATTCCGTGATGCGGGTGTAGTCATGCTCGTTGGGGAAATTCACTGAAGACGACGGCAGAAAATACTCGGTTCCCGGCAGATGCTCGAAGTCGAACCTGAGGCTGCGGTAGGGCAACTGTCCGTAGCGATAATCGAAATAGGCATCGACCGGCCCCGTATAGACGATGAGGTCGTAGAGCCCCCGGTCCTCCTGCGCGAAGTCGCGCCCGAACTCGACGCTGATGCGCTTGTGGTCCAGCATGTTGCGGAACATGGCGGTGTAACCGTCCCGCGGCATCTGCTGGAACGTGTCCGTGAAATAGCGGTCATCGTCGTTGGTGCGCACCGGGATACGGGCCGCGACGCCGGCCGAAAGCTGCGACAGGTCCAGCCCCCACTGCTTTCTCGTGTAGCCGCGGAAGAACAGGTCGCACAGTTCCCGCCCAACGCTGTTGAGCACCACGTCCTCGCTGGTCCGCAGCGACTCCCTCGGCTCCCGCACGCGCTCGAAGAACGCCGCCACGCCCGCTTCGTCGAGGTCGAGCCCATATAGACCGTTGATCGTCTTACGGTTGATTGGCATCGGCAAGCGCTTGCCGTGCACCTCCGCGAGCACGCGATGCTCGTAGGGCCGCCACGCGGTGAAGCGGCTGAGATAGTCGACCACCCGCTGCGCATTCGTGTGAAAGATGTGCGGGCCGTAGCGATGGATCAGGATGCCGTGTTGGTCGACCTCATCAAAGGCGTTGCCGGCGATGTGCGGCCGACGATCGATGACCCGGACGTTATGCCCGGCCGATGCCAAGCGTTCTGCCGAGACACTGCCCGCGTAGCCGGCCCCGACAACGAGCACGTCCATCAGGCATGCCTCAACTTCCACAGGCCGACCGACGTCATCTTGCGCCAGTCTGCCATATCCGTCTGAGGCTGGAACGGACGGCGCGCGTCGAACAGTGCCAGCTGTCGCCGGATGAGCGCGATCGGCGCAAAGCAAGATCGCAGCGTCCGCGGCAGAGCAGCAATCGCTGCCTCGGCACGCTCGAGATGGCTCCGTGCCATCTCCTCGATCTGCCCCAGCGCCTCGGCCAGCCCCTCGCTCGCAGTGCCGGTAAATACCTCGCTCTCTTGCACCCCGTTGGCCGCGAGCACCGCCCAAGGCAGGAACACCCGTCCCTGCGCTGCATAGTATCCGAAGGCACGCAGGTGGCCCGCATAGGCCTGCGCCACCCCGAGGTGCCCGGCAGCGTCGCCGGGCTCAACCGGACGACCGCTATTCAGCACCATAGCGGCGAGCTGGTAGAGGGCCGAAGCTGTTTCACCCGCATAGCCCTGGAACGTCGCCACGTCGGGCATCGGATCGTCATAGAGATCGAAACGGCGCGCGGTGAGCAGCCGAGTCAGAGCCGGGATCGGCAATCCGAATGCGCTGACTGCATCGAGGACTGCATCGGCCAGCGGGTTCTGCCGCACATCGCCATGCCCCGCCCCGGCAAGCGCATCGTGCCACCATTGCAGCCGGATTTCTCCGGCAGCCGGGACCTTCGCGCGGTCACGGATCGAGGCGACATCGGCGCTGAAAGCGAATAGCGCCGTGATCGCCGGGCGGTGCCGGTCATCGAGCACCAGCGTCGCGAGATAGCGGTCGCGATCGTTCTCCTTGAGGAAGCGCCACGCATACTCGTCCGCATCGCTCATTTCGCGCGGTCGACGGCGATCAGCGCGGCGCCGACAGCCCGGCTTTCTGCCAGCAGGATGTTGTAGGTGCGCACCGCGCCACCAGTGGCGATGGCCTCGACGATGATCCTGCGTTCGCGCAGCGCCTCGCGCAGCCCGCGGTCGAAACCGGCGATCTCGTTGCCAAGCCCGACGAGAAGCACGTCGAGCTGATCTGCAACAGCGAAGACCGGCTGCAGTGACTCTGCGGTGATCTCGGCCGCCGCATTTACCGGCCAGGCATGCATACCCGAGGGCAGGCACAGCATCGAGCCGCGATGGCTCATCTGCGCGAAGCGGAAGCCGCCATTTCCGTAGCCGTCGATGGTCGCCTGATGGGGATAGAACCCCTGCCCCGGCTCAGCCATTGCCGGACTCCCGAACGCTAGACGGCGGCGCCGTCGGCTCTCTTCACGGCATTCTTGGCCGGTGGTGCGTCGCTGCGCGACTTGAGCCCGAAGAAGATCAGGATCGGGCCACCGATCATCACCGACGAATACATGCCGAAAATCGAGCCGAAGGTCATGGCGATGGTGAAGCCGCGGATAGACTCGCCGCCGAAGAAGACCAGCGGGAACAGCGCCAACAGGATGGTGAACTGCGTCAGCGAGGTTCGGACGATCGTCTGGTTGATCGACATATCGATCAACTCAGGCAGGGCCATCTTCTTGTATTTGCGCAAGTTCTCGCGGATTCGGTCGGAAATGACGACGGTCTCGTTGAGACTGAGGCCCACAAGAGTCAGCACGGCCGCGATCGACGAAATGTTGAACTCGAGCCCGACGATAGAGAACAGGCCCACCGTCATGATGACGTCGTGCGCCGTCGTGGTGATCGCCGCGAGAGCGAATTGCCACTCGAACCGGAACCACACGTAGATAAGGATGGCGCCCATAGCGACCAGCACGGCAATGATGCCCTTGGTCGTCAATTCGCCCGACACCGTCGGCCCGACTGTCTCCGTGCGCCGCACATCGTAGCCGATTTCGCCGAGCTTCTCGGCGACGCGATCGACCGCGAGCTGCTGCTCCTTCTCACCACCCGGCTGCAACTCGATGCGGACGAGCACGTCCTGCGGCGTGCCGAAGCCCTGCACCTGGACATCGCCCAGGCTGAGCTCATCCAGTGCGGAGCGAATAGCGCCAGCATCCGCGACGCCTTCGCGCGCCTGAATTTCGATTGCCGACCCGCCCTTGAAGTCGATGCCGAAGTTGAAGCCCTTGGTGAACACCGCGCCGATGGCGAGGATCGAAATGATGATTGAGAAGATGATCGCGTAGCGCGAGATCTTCATGAACGGAATCTTGGTGCCGTCTGGAATGAAGCGGAAGACCTGGATCTTGAGCGTCTTCGGGCGACGCAGCCGGTACCACAAGCCCACGAAGTAGAGCGTCACGGTGTAGGACGTGAACAGCGACGTCAGGATGCCGAGCGCCAGCGTCACGGCGAAGCCCTGCACCGGGCCCGAGCCAAGGAAATACAACACGATGGCCGCGATCAACTGCGTCAGGTGGCTGTCGATGATTGTGCCCCAGGCGCGCTTGAAGCCGGCATCGATCGAGGCAAGGATCGACTTCCCGGCCTTCAGTTCTTCGCGGATGCGCTCATAGATGAGCACGTTGGCGTCAACCGCCATGCCGAGCGTCAGCACGATACCCGCGATGCCTGGCAGCGTCAGCGATGCGCCGAACAGCGACAGCGATGCAAAGATCAGCACGATGTTGAGAACGAGCGAGATGTCGGCGAACAGGCCAAACAGCCCGTAGGCCACCACCATGAACGCCACCACCAGGATGGCAGCGATGAAACCGGCCGTGATGCCGGCGCGGATGGAGTCGGCGCCGAGGCTCGCATCCACCGTGCGGCCCTCGATGATGTCAAGCGTCACCGGCAGTGCGCCGGCACGCAGCAGCACTGCGAGGTCGTTGGCCGTCGCGGGCGTGAAGCTACCGCTGATCTGGCCCGAGCCACCGGTGATCGGCTGCTGGATGGTCGGCGCCGTGATGACCGTGTCATCGAGCACGATGGCAAAACGCTTGCCGACGTTCTTGCTCGTGATCTCGCCGAAGATGATGGCGCCCTGGGTGTTGAACGTGAATGACACCACGGAGCGGCCAGTCTGCTGGTCGAAGCCCGGCTGGGCGTTGGTCAGCAGTTCACCGCCAAGCTCGATATTCTCGTTCAGCAGTTCTTTGCCGCCGTCATTGCTCGGCACGATGTAGTAGCCCGCCGGGACCCCCTGGGCCTCCGCGGTCGCTGCCGACATCGTCGGATGGACGAGGTGGAACGTCAGTCTCGCGGTGCGCGAGATCAGGTCCTTGAGGCGCTGCGAATCTTCGAAGCCCGGAACCTGGACGAGGATGCGGTCGGCGCCCTGACGCTGGATGGTGGGTTCGGTTGTGCCCACTTCGTCGACGCGCTTGCGGATCACTTCCATTGTGTTGGTGATCAGCCGCGACATGCGATCGCTGATGCCCTGCGCACCCAGCTTGACCGTGATCTTGCCGTCCGCCGTGGTGCCGTATTCGAGCTCGGGCGTGCCGCCGATACCGACGACCGACTGGTTGACATAGGTCTGCATGGCCTGCAGCGCGGTCATTGCGGCGTCAGTCTGCGTGGGGTCGGTCAGCTCGACGGTGATCCCGTCCGCATCGGTGGTGATGATGTTACCGATGCCCAGATCGTTGGCGAGCTTGCTACGGACCTCGCGGCGGAGCTGCGCGATGCGCTCGGCGATCACGGAATCGCGGTTGACCGCCAGCAGAAGATGGGTGCCGCCCGCGAGGTCGAGGCCTAGTGTCATCCCCTGATGCGGCAGGAAGCTCGGCCAGGCCTGCTTGGTTTCCGGTGACAGAAAATTCGGGATGGCGAAGAAGAAGCCGAGAAGGGCAACGATTGCGATGACCGCAGTGCGGACCGGCGAAAATTGCAGCATGGGCGAAGGCTATCCCGAATGAATCGGGCCGGCGCGCGGCCGGCCCGTTAAGCTGTCCCGCCTCAGGCGGGCTTGTTGTCGTTGACCGGCGTCGATTTCGACCGCACGTCCGAGATCATGCCGCGCACGATCTTGACGCGGGTGCCCTGGGCGATCTCGACCTCGAGATCTTCGCCCTGCACGGCCTTGGTAACCTTGCCGACGATACCGCCGGTGGTGACGACGGTGTCGCCACGCTGGATCGCCCCGAGCATTTCCTGCTGCGCCTTTAGGCGCTTCTGCTGCGGGCGGAAAATCAGAAGCCAGAAGATGACGACCAGCAGGAGAATTGGCGCAAACTGGATCAACAGATCAGTGGCACCCATGCCGGGGGCCGCAGGGGTTGTGCCTTGCGCAAGCGCTGGGGTCACGAACATTAGGCTAGGCTCCTTGTCGAATTGGCTGTCGGCTTGTCAAAACGCCGCGGTTGATCGCATATAGGCTGCGTTTCCGGCAATGGGCAGACCCACCCGGCAAAATCGCGCGGACTATATAGGCCGCACCCAGCGATTGCAAAGCCTAGCAGCCGGTTGCACCGGCTATTTCGACGCAGGATTTCCTTGGAAATGCAGGACGAAACGCTCGCGCAGATCGCCG
>JBEBHC010000143.1:0-7553 GCA_040081185.1 Devosia sp.
GGGCGAGCAGCGCGGCGGCGCCGCCCGTCGCCGCGATGCGGCCCCACGTGACGCGATGCAGCAGGCGCCAGCCGGCCAGCGTGACGGCGAGAAACCCGAGGGTCGCCGCGAGGTCCGAGGTGGCGAAGCCGCCGTGCGCGAGGAGGTGCGGACAGAAGGCGCACAGCGTCGCGGTGACGAGCGCGCCACCGTCGCCGAAGAGCGACCGGGACCACGCGAACGCCAGGACGCCGCAGGCCACGCCGAGGAGCGCAATCATCCCGCGGGCGGCCGCGAGCATGCGCGGGAGATCGTTGCCCAGCTCGTGGAAGAACTGATGTCCGATTTCAGCCGCGTCGGCGGTGAGCCAGGCGGCCTGGTCGCGCCGGGGAAACTGGAGGTTCTGCGTGAGCAGCGGCAGGGCGGCGACGCGCTGGGGCAGGTTGCCGTTCTCCGGCTGGAGCCGGTAGTCGTTGAACTTCCAATACGAATAGCCCGCCGTGACGTGGAAAATCTCGTCGGCCGTCGTGCTGTGCTCGCGGGACACGGCCGCGGCCATCCACCAGTACAGGCCGAGCAGCAGGGCGGCGCAGACGGGGGCCCACCGTTTCATCGCCGCGGCTTCACCAGGAAAACGGGGCGCTGCTTCACCTCGTCATAGACGCGCGCGAGATACTCGCCGAGGATCCCGATGCCGATCAGCTGCACTCCGCCGAGGAACAGCACGAGCGCGGCAATCGTCGTGAATCCGGTCGGCGCGGTCTCGATGTCGATCAGGCGCTTGAGGATCAGCGCGAACTGGCGCCGCGCTGTATCTGCCGGCGCGACCGGCCGCCCAGCTTCCCAGAGCATGGGCAGGCCGCTGGCACCGGGAGAGCCGTGGCTAGCTGGTTCAACGTAGCCGGAAAAGCCCGGCAAATAGCCTGCGGCCGGCTCGGGGTAACGCGCCACACCATATTCCGGCTCCAATCGAACCTCCGCTCACGCAACTCGACATTCGACAACGGCTAGATGTTCAGGGGTTATTCGGGGCTGACGAGGGGCGGCGCCGCATCTTCAAGGGCGCCGGTCTCGATGGTCTGGCACGACCTGATGGTTTCGGAAATTGACTGGATCAGAGCGCGCTGGTCTTCATCCGCCGACAGGGGCAGGGCCAGCGCGATGGCGTCGGGCAGTTCAGTGGGATGATCCAGACAGACCTGACCATCCTGGTAGAGCTTGGCCAGTTCGAACACGAGATCGGCCGCGGTCTGCCCCGCATTTTCCTGGGCGGGCGGACCGGCGATGTAAGTCACGAAGGCCTGGGTCGCGGCGATGCATTGGCCACGCAGGGTCTCATCACCCCGATATTCCCCGTCGATCACCGGCGTGCAGGTGGTGATGACTTCGGGAATCGAAGTGGGACCGTTGGGCGTCGCAATCGGCGCTTCCGCAGACATTTCCGCTGAAGACTGGAGAGACGACTCGGAGGATTGGGCCAGTGCCGTTGCGGATGTTGCCAAAACCAATGCGGCAGCAAGGGCGTAGACTTGAAAACGCTTTACCATCAATCTTTGCCGCATGTTTACTATTGGGTAGATTACGCATCTGGCCTCTGACTACAAGACTTGATTTGCAACACTGCCGCGCGTGGCAGGCATAAGGGCGCCCGGCGCGGCGAGATGGTGCGGTTTGACGGAAAGCCGGTCAGGTGCCGGGGCGTGGGTCCTGCTGGCTTTCGGTGGGGTTGCGCTGCTCGCCGGAGCCGCATCGGCCTGGCTCGAGTCGCGCCCTTATTTCGATCAGGTGATGGGCGTGCGGAACACGATCGTCGCCCTCGAAGAAGGTGACCTGCGGCCCGGCCTGTCGCATCGATCGGCTCAGGCTGTCCTGTCCGATTGCGTCGGTGTGCTAGGGTCCTTCTATTTTCTGACGCGGCCAACCCCCCAGCGCCACGCGCTTGCCAACACATGCGCGGCGCTGGCATCCACCGCGGCTGCCGCGATGCCGGCCTTTTCCTACGCGTGGTATGTGCTGGCAGCGACGGCGGACATTGTGGGAGACGTGCCGCAGGTCAACGCCGGCCTGCTGGCCTCGCAGGGCACCGGCGCCAATGAGCAATGGATCGCCGAACTGCGGGTGGACGTCGCGGACGATCGTTTCGCCGAGTTGTCGCCGGCGGTACTTGCGGGGCATGAACAAGACCTGCGGCTGCTGGTTACGAGCCATCGGGGCGTGGAAAAGATCGCCAGGCGCTATGTTGACGAACCGGGTTTCCGGGAGCGCATCACCCGGATCGTCGAGACGTTGCCGCCCGAGGCGCAGCGCCTGTTCCTCAGCTATCTGCAGCAAGCTGCCGGTACAACGTGAGGCGAGCCGACACCGCCTCCCGGCGACGCGACAACCGGCTTGCCGCCGCGCTGCTCCTCGTGGTGGCCGCCGCGCCGCTCCCGCTGGGCGGAAATCGGCCAGCCCTATGGGCAGCCTGGACGTGCCTGCTGGCGCTCATCGCCTGCGCCTATGCCGTGCAACTGATCGCCTCCGAACGCGAACTGCCAGTGACTGCCGCGCGCTTCCGGCTCCCCGGAGGACTGTTTCTCGTCCTGTGCGCCTGGCTTGTCATACAGGTTCTTCCAGTCGCAGGTTGGGTAGGGCTCGGTACCATGAGGGCAGGCGATGCGACGCTGTCGACGCCCAGCCTTAGCCTGACGCCGGGCGACACGATGCTGATGCTGGTGCGCTGGCTCGGATATGGGCTTGCCTTTTTCCTCTTCGCGCAGGCGGGGCGGAGCCGCTCGCGGGCCCTTGTGATGATGAAGGCGCTGCACGCCATCTGCCTGATCTATGCGGCGCTCGGCCTCGCCATGCTGATCCTGTTCGGCGACACAATTCTCGGGATCGAGAAGTGGTCTTATCAGGGGGTTGCCACTGCGACTTTCGTCAACCGCAATTCCTTTGCGACGTTCATCGCGTTTGGTTTCGCCATCGGCGTGGCGCTGTTTGCCTCATCGCTGATGCCCAACGAGGCCAGCGAGAGTCCGGCGCGGGGCAGGCGGCTGCTCTACGGTGTGGGCCTCGGATTGTCGCTTGCAGCGCTCATTACCAGCGGTTCGCGGATGGGTCTGCTGACAGCGCTGGTGGCCGGGGGCGTGGTTCTGATCCTCGCATTTGCCGGACGGCGGCCGGAAGCGCGGGCGCCGCTGGTGGTCCTGCTGGTGACCACGCTCGCGGGCGTATTGTTGCTGGTGCTGTTCGGCGGACGGTTGTCCGAGCGCCTGAGTGGCATCGAGAACGATGCCGAAGGTCGGTTCGATCTCTACAGACAAGTCTGGACGATGATCTCGCATCGGCCGCTCGCCGGCTATGGCGGTGGATCGTTTGAAATGGTGTTCCAGTTGTTTCACTTGCCGCCGCTCAGTCCGGATGTCATCTGGAACAAGGCGCATTCGAGCTACCTCACGCTGGCGGCTGAACTCGGACTTCCCGCAGCGATTTTCATCGTCGCTTCGCTGGTTGCGCTGGGGTGGCGAACGATGCGGTCGCTGAACGATCCATCCATCAGCCGGCGCGTGCCACTGGCGGCGCTTGGTGTGATGACCGTCGCAGCATTGCATTCGCTGGTCGATTTCAGCCTCGAAATCCAAGCCAATGCCTATTTCTTTGCGGCCGTGCTCGGCCTCACGTTCGGCTATCTCGAAGACCGGCCGACCATACGCGGGGACCGCAGGTAGATGGCGGATATCGGTGAATGGCTGAAGCGGATTGCAGGCGGTCGCGCATCCGAGGGCAGGGGGAGGTTGCGTGTGCGGCTCGAGACCGAGCCGGCCGTGACGTATGCCGTCGGCGACGTGCATGGATGCCTCGATCAGTTGCGCGCGCTCGAGACGCTGATCGTGGCGGATGCGGCAGGCATCGACGGCGAGAAGCTGATCGTGATGCTCGGCGATTACGTGGATCGCGGGCCGGCCTCGGCGCAGGTGATCGACCATCTGCTGGCCCCGCCGCCCGAGGGGTTCATCCGGATTTGTCTCGGCGGGAATCACGAGGCGGCGATGCTAGCTTTCCTTAGCGGCGAGGACGCCGATGGGGACTGGCTCGGCTTCGGCAGCGAGGCGACGCTGGCATCCTATGGCATGGGCCTGAACGAGTTCACCGGCAGTGCCACGGAAATCCGGCGCGCGGCCCTTCCGCTCGTCCCTGCCGAGCACCGTGAGTTTCTCATGGCGCAGCCAGTGCTCGTCGAGACCCCGCATCACATCTTTGCCCATGCCGGCGTGCGGCCCGGCGTAGCTTTAGAGGCGCAGACGGACGAGGACCTTCTGTGGTTCAGGGACGGGTTTGCTGCCGATTACGGGGAGTTCGGCAAAGTGGTCGTTCATGGTCATACGCCGCTGCGCGAGCCCTTTGTGAGCGCGCATCGGATCGATGTCGATACGATGGCTTTCGCGACGGGCCGGCTCACTGCCGTGCGCCTGATGGCCGGAAAAGCCCCGGCTTTCCTTGCAACGGGGCGCGGAAACTAGCCGATCACTCTCTGCTTGGGCGGCTTGCCAGCGGCCGGACTGGCGGGCACTTTGGCCACCGCTTGATTCCGCCCTCGCCCCTTTAGCTCGAGACATTTCCTTGGCCCTGCCGCGCGCTCTCCCTTCGGCCCTGTTGTTCGCCCTCATGCTCACGCCGCAAGCGAGTGCAGCGACGACGGCCAAGGCCTCCTACATCATCAATGTCGGTGGCACGATCATCGGCAGCGCGGACTTCGTGTTCAAGGAAGACGGCAGCAGTTACAGCCTTGACCTCGATGCCAACGTGACGGGCCTCGCGTCGCTGGTCGCGTCCGGCGTGGCGCAAGCGAAGTCTGCTGGGGCAGTGAGTGCCAGCGGCTTGCAGTCGGAGCGCTTCGATCTGACGACGCGCTCGGGCGGCGACAATTTCTCGATCAAGGTGACTTATGACAATGGCGACGTGTCGTCGTTCATCGTCGATCCGCCGATCATCAACAATATCGACCGCGTGCCGATCGAGCGGAAGCAACTGACCGGCGTCAACGACATGCTCTCGGTGTTCCTGCTCAAGGGCACAGCGCTCGACAAGTCGTTGTGCACCGACCGGCAGAAGGTGTTCACAGGCACCGAGCGGTTCGACCTCACGTTCCGTTACACGCGTGACGATGTCGCAAGTTCGAAGCGCACCGGATACCAGGGACCGGTCGTGCTGTGCACGGTGAAGTATGTGCCCGTGTCCGGCCATTACACCACGTCGGAGCTCACCCGCTCGCTGGCCGAGGATGACCGCATCCTGCTCTGGTACGCTCCGATAAAGGACAGCGGCTGGTATCTGCCGTATCGCGTGCTGCTCACAACCTCGATGGGCGACATCTCGATGGTGCTGACCAAGCTGGACTAGGCCGAAAACCGGCCGCCCGCCTCTAGTATGGTTAACGAGGTCTGAAGATTTCGACCGTGCCGGAATGGGACGGTCAATGGCTGTTTTCCTAACGAGCGCCTCGCAACGCCCAGCGTGCCGGGCGGCAATGTCCTCACGAGCGAAGATTCTTTCGGCGCCAGTGATTTACGAGCCGGTCACACCTCGCCGATTCGGTCAGCCGGACCGCTCAAATCAACCCTTTCGCAATGCCTGTGAACGCCTCACCGGTGGTGCCGAGCCGATACTTGCTCTTCTGGTAGGGCGGAGGACAAAAGCCCACCACATGCAGTGGAGAACAAAGCCGAATTTGCGATTCGCCGCCGATTCGACCCGGATTCGTTCCCGCTCCGTGCCGGTCCCTAATTCGGACGGTTCGATGTGTGCCAAACCGGCACACTCGCTTCCGCCGCCATGCTCGCCTACATAGGCCAGTGATGACCGCCGCCTCTTCCCTCAAGGCCATCCTCGGCCCCACCAATACGGGCAAGACCTATTTCGCGATCGAGCGCATGCTGGCGCATCGCTCGGGGATGATCGGCCTGCCGCTTCGCCTACTGGCACGAGAGGTCTATCTTCGCGTGTCGGATCGCGTGTGCAAGGATGCGGTGGCTCTCGTTACCGGCGAAGAGCGCATCGTTCCGCCGAGGGCGCGGTACTGGGTGTGCACGGTCGAGGCAATGCCGCTCGATGTGCCGGTCGAGTGCGTTGCGATCGATGAGATTCAGGTTGCGACGGATTTCGATCGTGGCCACGTGTTCACCAACCGCATCCTCCATGCCCGCGGGTTGAGCGAGACGCTGCTGCTCGGGGCGCAGACGATGGCGCCGCTGATCCGCACGCTGCTGCCCGATGCGGAGATCATCAACCGGCCGCGGTTCTCGACACTGCTCTATGCCGGCAGCAAGAAGATCAGCCGCCAACCGCCGCGCTCGGCCATCGTCGCGTTCTCGGCGCGCGAGGTCTATGCGATCGCCGAGTTGATCCGCCGTGAGCGCGGTGGGGCGGCGGTGGTGATGGGGGCGCTGTCGCCGCGCACACGCAATGCGCAGGTCGAGCTCTACCAAAACCACGATGTCGACTTCCTCGTCGCGACGGATGCAATCGGCATGGGGCTCAATCTCGACGTGCATCACGTGGCCTTCGCCGATGACCGGAAATTCGACGGTCACCAGACGCGTCCGCTGACACCGGCAGAGTTCGGCCAGATCGCGGGGCGGGCCGGCAGGCACATGCACAACGGTACGTTCGGCGTAACCGGCAATGCTGCGCCGTTCGATGAGGACATGGTGGTGGCGCTCGAGAGCCACGACTTCGAGCCGGTTCGGGTGCTGCAGTGGCGCAACCACGAACTCGATTTCGCCTCACTCGACGCGTTGCGCGCCTCCCTGGATCGCACGCCGTCGCAGAGAGCGCTGACGCGCGTGCCGACGGCTACCGATCAGCAGGCGCTGGAATTCCTGGCGCGCAACGAGGCGGGCGATCTGGCGATCGGGCGCGAGGCGGTGGAACTGCTGTGGCAATGCTGCCAGCTACCGGACTATCGCGACATTTCGCCGGCCCAGCACGGCGAGATTATCACGCGCATCTATACCGACCTCCGGCGCCATGGCGCGGTGGCCACGGATTGGATTGCCGAGCAGGTGCGCTTTTGCGACAATGCCGATGGAGATATAGACACGCTCAGTAACCGGATCCGCCAGGTCCGGACCTGGACGTTTGTCGCCAATCGGAAAAACTGGCTTGAAGACCCCGCGCATTGGCGCGAAAAGACCCGTGACATTGAAGACCGGCTGAGCGACGCGCTGCACGAGCGTCTCACCCAGCGTTTCGTGGACCGGCGCACCAGCGTTTTGATGCGTCACTTGAGAGACAGATCGATGGCCACCCCTGACATCAACGACCGCGGCGAGATCAGTCTCGAGGGCCATCTGATCGGCTCGATCCAAGGTTTCCGTTTTACGCTGGCGCGTTCCGATAACAGCGACGATGCGAAGGGGCTGAGCACGGCCGCCGCGCAAGTGGTCGCGCCGGAGATCGCGCGCCGTGCCGAGCGTCTCGCCGGTGCACCGAACGAGGAGTTCGTGCTGTCGACGGACGGTACGCTGCGCTGGCGCGGCGAAGTCGTCGCTTCGCTGGCCGAGGGCGACAATATCTATCTGCCCCGGCTCATC
>JBEBHC010000318.1:0-1952 GCA_040081185.1 Devosia sp.
AGTAAATGTTTTCGCATGTTTATTCCACAAAATAAGGAAAAGGTTCATTGAAATCGGTGATATGTTTTTCTTTTAACTCACGTGAAACTATTCATATTTGTTCAATTCTTGATCTTTAATTCTTAAGTTGAGCTGCATTATTGTTGTTATCCTAGGGTAACCGATTATTATTCGGTAGGTTATCCTATCTTTAATCTTAACAAAATGAAACCAAACCACCAGGTCAAACACGCTTTTCGGGAAGAGGGGATAAGTACCAAAAGCCTTATCTACTTGACCTTTCCCGCTGCTTTGTCGGCAATGCTGAATAATGCTTACCGCGTCATAGATCAATATGCTGTGCAATGGCTGGGGGTTGATGCCCAGGCCGCTATTGGTTCTTGTACGTTTGTATTGATTGCTTTTTTTGCGGGCTATACTATTTTTGCATCTGGAGCGATTGCGCTGGTTTCCCGTGCCATTGGAAGGGGGAATATTGACGAGCAAAAGCGGCTTATTGGGTGTGCGTTAACAGCAGCGTTAGTGGCGGGAATCTTGATTTTATCTGCCAGTGGTGCGTTGGCTCCTTGGACAGTGAAAAGTTTAGGGCTGCAAGGCAACCTTGGGAAACAAGCGGAAACCTATTTGCAGTGGCATGCGATATTTTGTTTGCCGCAAGCCATCATGCCTACGCTGGATGCCATATTTATTGCATATGGACGAACTAAAACCGTACTGATTTTGCAAATAACCGCCTCGCTGCTTAATTTCTTGTTAAATCAAGTATGTATATATGTGCTTAATTTTGGGATTGGCGGTTCGGCAATGGCGACTGGACTCAGCGAAGGTATTGCCGTAGTGTTGGGCTTTATTCTTTTATTCCGTACCAAAGGCTTTGATAAGCAAGCATTTCGATTAAATAGCCATGCTTTTAGGATAATAAAAGTGGGTTTGCCGATGTGCTGGGGGACATTGGTATTCGCCGGAGTTTACTGGGCATTGCTTCGTTGGGTAATTTCACCCTTAGGGCCTGCAGTAAATGCGGCATTAGGCATCGGGTTTTCTGTATTAGAGGGTTTTACCTGGCCTGTGTTCTGGGGGTTTTCCATGGGGATTGCCAGCATAGTCGGGCGTTGCCTTGGGGCAGGGGAAATAGCTAAAGCAAGACAAGCCATACAATTGGCTTTCAGGTTGGTCACCTTTTTCGGTTTATTGGCATCAGCCGTATTCTGGTGGGGAGGGGAAGTGTTGTCAAGAATGTTCACCAACGATGTCGAAGTCTTACAGCAAGCGGTGCTGTACGCGCAGGTATTGGCGTTTTCACAATTATTTGTCGCTTATGAGGCGTTGGCAGAAGGTGTTCTTAGCGGTGCGGGGAAAACCAAAGCTATCTTTTATTGGTCTGCACCTTTAAATATTCTCCGTATTCCTTGTTGCTGGCTGTTTGCCATTGAATATGGATATGGGGCGGCGGCTATTTGGTGGGTGATTAATTTTTCTACTGTCTTGAAGGCACTAGGAAAGTGGAGCACTGTAATAAGTGGCCGTTGGCAAAACTAATAATTTTTGGAAACAAGCAGTTTCAAACAAAAACCAAAGTCAAAACTTGATGGTTTGACTTTGGTGCAATTTCACTCGCTTACCTTGTCTCAGAAGTTAGTTTATTTACCGGCCAGCAAAGGGTCATTTTGATTGTCGACATCCTCTGCTATAAAAAAATGCTTAAAGTACGGCATAAAGCTGCCGGTTATCGGGATTGAGAAAAAACAATACATGGCAGCAGCTTCACCAGTGGTTACGCCAAAAATCCATTGCGGCATAAATAAGGTCAGGATTGCCATGATGAAGTGGTAGCTTGCCATTTTCTGGTTGTCTTTCCACAGGAAGCCGCTCAACGCCAAGCCAAATAAAGAACCGTGGGTAACAAACAACCCAAATGCGCTCTGAATGGCGTAACCAATATGGTACTTGCC
>JBEBHC010000319.1:0-1951 GCA_040081185.1 Devosia sp.
CTGATCGCGTCGCAGACGCCGTTCTTCTTTGCCCCGCGCAACATCATGAATATCGGCATGAACCTCGCGGTCGTCGGGCTGCTCGGCGTGGGCATGACGATCGTCATCGTCTCGGGCGCGCTGGATATTTCGGTCGGATCAATCGCCGGCGTGGCGTCGGTGGTGTCGGCGATCTTCGTGACCTATGTCGGCACGGTGACCGGTGGTGTCTTCTTCGGCATCGTCGCTGGTGCGATCCTCGGCGTGATCAATGCCGCAATCATCAGCTGGCTGCGGGTGAACGCGGTGGTCGCGACACTCGCGACGCTATCGGCCTATCGCGGCCTGGCCTTCCTGATTGCGCCGGAGGGACGACCGATCGGTGTCCTCGACCAGAGTTTTGCGTGGATCGGCTCGGGGCGCGTCCTCGAAGGCGGCGGCTTCCCCGGCATTCCCGTAGCTCTGCTGCTTCTTGTAGTGATCGCCATTGCCGGACATTTCGTGATGACCTCGACGGTGTTCGGTCGCTCCGTCTACTCGATGGGTGGCAACCCGGTGGCGGCTCGGCTCGCCGGCATCAACCTGACACGAATGAAGTTCTATATCTTCACCATTTCGGGTGCGCGGGCCGGGCTCGCCGGCGTGCTGGTGACGGCGCGCACCAGCTCCGGCCAGCCGGCATCGGGCACGCAAGGCCTCGAACTCGAAGCAATCACTGCCGTGTTCCTCGGCGGTGCCATCCTTGCAGGTGGCAAAGGGACGATCTTCGGCACCATGCTGGCCGTTGTGCTGCTCGCAACGCTGAGCAACGGCATGAACCTGCTGGGTATCCCGACCTTCTACCAGCTGGTCGCCAAGGGCTTCCTGCTGGCGAGAGCCGAGCGCCTGCAGGCCGCGAAGGCCGCCGCGGCCGCGCAAGCCAAGAGCGCCGCCTGATGTCTCGCACCATCATAGAGAGCGAGGCGATGCGGGTGAGCCTCGTGCCCGACTATGGTGCGCGAGTCACCGGTCTTCTCGACAAGCACAGCGGCCGCGAATGGCTGCAGCAAGGCAGCGCGAGCGATAACAATGGCGAGCGCGCCCAGTATCTGGGTGATGAAGCCATCGGCTGGGACGAGTGTTTCCCCACTGTGTCGCCCTGCGATGCCAATTCGACAGCTTGGCGGCGCCGCTTGCGCGATCACGGCGATCTGTGGGGCCGCCGCTGGTTCGTGGACGAGGCCACTTCGACAAGCGTCACCACCTGCTACATCGACCCGGCTTATCGCTTCACCCGGACCCTCAGCGTGTCGGGCAGCGTGCTCACGGCCCGCTACTCGCTGCTGAACCGGTCGGACGAAACGCTGCCCTACCTCTGGGCGCTGCACGGCCTCCTGCTCGCGACTGATGCCGACAGGATCGTCGTGCCGGGCATTGATCGTGTCACGGCTACGTATCTGGGCCTCAACGGCAAGAGTCTCGAGTCGAACTCGCAGCCCTGGCCCAAGGGTGACGGCGTGCTGCCGTTCGCACTCGATGAGGTCCAAAAGCCGTCGCGCAATTTCGCCGGCAAGCTCTACGCGCACGGTGCGAAACGCTGCGCCCTCGGGCACGTGGGTGCCTGGCTTGAGATCGCCTGGGACGGTATTGATGACCTGGGCCTTTGGTACAACTACGGCGCCTGGCCGTCCGCTCCGGGCGGCTACCACGTGGCGCTCGAGCCGACGACGGCTTCGGCCGACGACCTCAACGCTGCTTTGGCCGCGGGCACGGCGGCGCAGCTGCTGCCTGGCACCACCAACACCTGGACCGTTACACTGACTTTCCGCGAGGACCTGAAATGACCACGCTTGCCACGCCCGAAGAACCGCATGTCGTCTACACCGTCGAGAACGGCATCGCGCATCTGATGATGAACCGGCCCAAGAAGCTCAACGCCATCACCGCCGCAATGGGCAGCGAGTTCGTGCGCATCTGCAAGGAGGTCGATTTC
>JBEBHC010000144.1:0-7475 GCA_040081185.1 Devosia sp.
GTCCCGGGTTTCGGGATCACCTTCGGCTATACGCTGACCTACCTCAGCCTCATCGTCCTCATTCCCATCGCCGCGCTGTTCCTCAAGGCTGCAACGGTCTCCCCCGAGGATATCGTTCGCATCGCCACCGCCCCACGCACCCTCAACGCGCTGCGTGTGAGCTTCGGTGCGTCCTTCATCGCCGCAATGGTCAACGTCGTCTTCGGCTTGATCGTCGCCTGGGTCCTGGTGCGCTACAAATTTCCCGGCCGCCGCATCTTCGATGCGGTCATCGATCTCCCCTTCGCACTGCCCACCGCCGTCGCCGGAATTGCGCTCTCCACCCTCTATGCGCCCAAGGGCTGGATCGGCTGGCTCGTCTCGGCCAATGGCCCGCTGCACCTTGGCTGGAAGATCGCCTACACGCCCTCCGGCATCGTCATCGCGCTGATCTTCATCGGCCTGCCATTCGTCGTGCGCACCGTGCAGCCGGTGCTCGAAGAATTCGAGGCCGAGCTCGAAGAGGCCGCCGCAACGCTCGGCGCCAATCGCCTGCAGACCATCACGCGCGTGATCTTGCCGCGCTTGACCCCGGCTATCCTCACCGGTTTCTCGCTCGCCTTCGCGCGCGCCGTTGGTGAGTACGGCTCGGTCATCTTCATCGCCGGTAACCTACCCAACGTTTCCGAGATCGCTCCCGTCCTCATCGTCATCAAGCTCGAAGAGTTCGATCAGGCCGGTGCCGCAGTCATCGCCGGCATCATGCTGATCATCTCGTTCGTCATGCTGTTCGTCATCAACCTGATCCAGGCCTGGGCCCGGCGGAGGTTCGGCGATGTTTGAGCGCGATGATCTCGTCTATGACAGCCGCCGGCCGGTCCTGCCGCACGCCCACACGCGTCCGACCACCGAGCGTCCATGGATCCGCTGGACGCTGATCGGCATCGCCGTGGCCTTCATGCTGTTCGTCCTGGTGCTGCCGCTGGTCCTGGTCTTCGTCGAAGCGTTCCGCAAGGGCTCCGCGACTTACCTCTCCGCCTTTACCGATCCGCAATCGCAGGCCGCTATCCGCCTCACTCTTCTCGTCGCAGCGATCGCCGTTCCACTCAATCTCGTCTTCGGCATCGCCGCCGCCTGGTGCGTTGCGAAGTTCGAATTCCCCGGCAAGGCTTTCCTGACCACGCTGATCGACCTGCCCTTCTCGGTTTCGCCGGTCGTTTCCGGCATGGTTTATGTGCTGCTCTTCGGCGCCCAGACTGCGCTCGGTCCGTGGCTGCGCCAGAACGGCATCGAGATCATCTTCGCTGTCCCCGGCATCGTGCTCGCGACCATCTTCGTGACCTTCCCCTTCATCGCCCGCGAACTGATCCCACTGATGCAGGATCAGGGCACCGGCGAAGAGGAGGCGGCACTGTCTCTGGGCGCCAATGGCTGGCAGACCTTCCGGCGCGTCACGCTGCCCAACATCAAGTGGGGCCTGCTCTACGGCGTGCTGCTGTGCAACGCCCGCGCCATGGGCGAGTTCGGCGCCGTCTCGGTGGTTTCAGGCCATATCCGCGGCAAAACCACCACCATGCCGCTCGACATCGAAATCCTCTATAACGAATACAACTTCACGGCAGCCTTCGCCGTGGCGTCGCTGTTGGCCATGCTGGCGCTGCTGACGCTGATCATCAAGACCATCCTCGAGTTCCGCTTCGGTGACGAACTCGCAGGCACCAGACGGCACTAGGGTAGCAGGGGCGTAAGACTTGGAAATTCGGGTTCAGGATGTCCGCAAGGAATTCTCGCGCTACCCCGCGCTCAACGACGTTTCGCTCGGCATCAACTCCGGCGAGCTGATCGCCCTGCTCGGCCCCTCGGGTTCGGGCAAGACGACGCTGCTGCGTCTCATCGCCGGCCTCGAAATGCCCACCGCCGGCCGCATCTTCTTCGGCGACGAAGACGCCTCCGGCAAAACCGTGCAGCAGCGCAATGTCGGCTTCGTCTTTCAGGCCTACGCGCTCTTTCGCAACATGACGGTGCTCGACAACATTTCCTTCGGCCTCAAGGTGCGCCCGCGCGCCACGCGCCCGCCGCGCGCCGAGATCCGCCGCCGCGCCATGGAGCTGCTCGATCTCGTGCAGCTCTCCGGCCTCGAGAAGCGCTATCCGCAACAGCTCTCCGGCGGCCAGCGTCAGCGCGTGGCCCTCGCTCGCGCTCTTGCGATCGAACCGCGCGTGCTGTTGCTCGACGAACCCTTCGGCGCGCTCGACGCGCAGGTCCGCAAGGAGCTGCGCAAGTGGTTGCGCGAGATTCACGACAAGACCGGCCACACCACGGTTTTCGTCACTCACGATCAGGAAGAGGCGCTCGAACTCGCCGATCGCTTGGTGGTGATGAGCCAAGGCAAGATCGAACAGGTCGGCACGCCCGACGAAGTCTATGACCGGCCCGACAACCCCTTCGTCTTCGGTTTCATCGGCGAGTCGAGCTCGCTGCCGGTCGAAGTCGACAATGACGAACTCTGGGTCGGCGGTCGTGCCATCGGCCTGCCCGCACCGGGAACGCCCAAGGGCGCAGCGCAACTCTACTTCCGCCCGCACGACGTCGAGCTGGTGAACGAAGGCGCCGCGCTGGCGGGCGTCGTTGCAGCCTCGCGCCGCGTCGGCGGCACGCGCCGCGTCGAACTCGAAATCGGCGGCGTCCCCGGACGCGTCGAGATCGACCTGCCCTTCGATCATCCCGCCGGCGAGAAAACCCGCATCGCCTTCCGCCCCAAGCGCTGGCGCTTGTTTCAGGAAGCCGGCGCCTAGCTCAAGAACCATCGCGACACGGGACGGAGACAACCATGACGAAGCCTGTTCTTTTTGTGTCTGGTGCAAACGGCAAGCTCGGCCGCCGTGTGATGAACCTGCTGGTCGAGCGCGGCTATGAAGGCAAGATCATCGCCGGGACGCGCAATCCGGAAGCAATCTCTTTTCCCAATATCGAGGTGCGCAAATCCGACTTCGACGATCCCGCCGAGTTAGCCAGCGCTCTCGCGGGGGTCGATCGCCTGCTGATCATCTCGACCAGCAGTCCGCGGCGCGCCATCACCCAGGTCGGTGCGGTCGCGGCGGCGAAGGCGGCGGGCGTCAGCCATATCACCTACACCTCGGCACCGAGCCCGACAGTCGACTCCCCGATCCCGTTCGTCGCCGACCATCGCCTGACCGAAGAGGCCATCGCGAACAGCGGCGTTCCGCACACCATCCTGCGCAACATGTGGTACACTGAGAACTTGCTGGACGCCCTTCCGCCCGCGCTCGCTTCCGGCAGGTGGTACAGTGCGGCTGGCAACGGCAGACTGGCCTACGTGACACGCGAGGACGCGGCACGCGCCGCCGTTGGCGCACTGCTCGAGGAACCTCGTGAGAACCGGACCCTGACCGTCACAGGTCCGGATCTGCTTACGACGAGTGAGATCGGTGCTATAGCCAGCGCCGTCACCGGCAAACCGTTGGAAGTCGTACCTGTCAACGACGAGCAACTCGCTGCGGGCGCCATTGCCGCTGGTGTACCCCGGGCGGTTGTCGATGCGATGATCGTGCCGATCGAACGCAATACGCGAGAAGGCCGTGTCGATATCGTGTCGGATGCCGTGGAACAGCTCTGGGGTGTGAGACCCACAGGGGTCAGGGCCTTCCTGGAAGCCAACCGCGCCGCGTTGAGCGCTTAGGCAGCAGGCTAGGCGAAGGCGCGACGTTTGGTCGTGACGAGATAGATGCCGGCGCTGACAAGGATCAGCGCCACGAGGTTCTTCCACTCGAACACGCTCTCGCCCAGCACCAGTGCAGCGATGATCGCGCCGAAAATCGGGATCTCGAAATTGAAGATCGCCACCGAGCCGACGGCATTATGCTTGAGCAACAGGCTCCACAGCGCAAACGCCACGGCCGATACTGCGGCGAGATAGAACACCAGGGCTCCCGCCGCGACGCCGAACTGCGCGAAATGCCCGCCGCCGATCAGGCCCATCGCAGTGAGCGCCACGCCGCCCATCAGCAACTGCCAGCCGGTCATCACCGTCGCGTCCATGTCCTGAGACAGGCGCCGCCCATAGATCGCGGCGAGTGATCCCACGAAGGTCGACACCAGCAACAGGCCCTCGCCCATCGGCGAGAAATGAAAATCGAGTCCGCTCGACGCGACATTCACCGCCAGCACCCCGGCAAAGCCGATGAGGCAGCCCAGCGCCTTGCGGCCGGTGAGCCGGTCGTCGCTATGGATGAAGTGAGCCAGCAGCACCGAGAAGAACACCAGTGTCGACGACAGGATCGACGTCTTCACCGCCGTCGTATGCGCGAGACCGATATAGTAGCAGATGTACTGCAGCGCCGTTTGCCCGAGCCCGAGCAGGCCAACCTCGCCGAAGCGCCGCGGCGTCATGCGCACGCTCCGCTCGGTCAGCGCCGCATAGGCCAAGAGGATCGCCCCGGCGAGGCAGAAGCGGATCCCCGCGAACAGCAACAGCGATGCCGTATCGCCCGGCACGATGCCGATCAGCCCGTAGCCGAACTTCACCAGCGGCACCGCACTGCCCCACAGCAGGCAGCAGAGCGTCGCGATCAGGATGAGCGCACGCCGGTCCGCAAAGATCGAAGTCGTTGCCAATCGAGGCCAGCCCTAGCCGAACACCACGGTCTTTTTGCCGTTGAGCATGACGCGGCTCTCGAGGTGCAGCTTCACGGCGCGCGCCAGCACGCGGCTTTCGATGTCGCGCCCCTGCGCGATGAGATCGTCGGGGCTCATCGCATGGTTCACCCGCGCTGTCTCCTGCTCGATGATCGGACCTTCGTCGAGATCGGGTGTGACGTAGTGCGCTGTCGCGCCGATGATCTTCACGCCGCGCTCGTGCGCCTGGTGATAGGGCTTGGCCCCCTTGAAGCTCGGCAGGAACGAGTGGTGGATATTGATGATCTGTCCGTAGAGCCGCGTCGCGAACTGGTCGCCCAGCACCTGCATGTAGCGCGCCAGCACCACCAGTTCGGCTCCGCTGTCCTTCACCAGTCGCAACACCTCGGCCTCTTGCGCCGGCTTGTCCGATTTGTCCCGCGCCACCGGCAGGCAATGATACGCGATACCCTCGTAATCGGCGGTCGCGCGCGAGTCCTCGTGGTTGGACACGATCGCCGCCACCTCCGCATCGAGCCAGCCGACGCGGATCTGATAAAGCAGGTGCAGCAATGCGTGGTCGAACTTCGACACCAGCACCAGAATCTTCTTCTTGCGTCCAGCGTCCACCAGCGTCGTGCGCATCCCGAAACGCTCGAATGCCGGCCGCAACGCGCGCTCGATCGCGTCCCGATCGGCCCCCTCCGGCGCCGTGAACGCCAGCCGCATGAAGAACTGACCGGTCTCGCGATCCCAGAACTGGTTGCTCTCGGCGATGTTGGCATTGAGCCCGGCAAGCTCGGTCGTCACCGCGGCGACTATGCCTGGCCGGTCGGCGCAGCTCAGGGTCAGGACGAAATCGGCAGACATGTTCGGCTCCGGCAGGTGCCGTGTCATGCGGTCAGCGGCGCGCTGCGGTCAAGCGCGCCGCGGCAACAGTCTTAAGGGGTCTTGTCTTTGTCCGCCGGGGGCGAAGGCACGTCGGCGGGCGCGCCGGGCGCAACCTTGGGAAAGCTGAGGAAGAAGCTCCACACGCAATAGGCCAGCGCCAGCCCCGTGAGCACCATCCAGAACTGGTCGCGGCTCCAGAAGATTTCGGCCGCGAACCACACGGCAACGGCCACCGTAAGCAGCACGCGCAACCACAGCGGGCGGAAGAAGTTGGTGTCTTTCTCGTTCATGCCGCGAACCTAGTGGCCGGAGGGGAGCCGCGCAAGGCGGCTCCCTTTGGCGTTACGCCGCAGCCAGCCCGCCCCGACGCGGTGCCTCGCTGTAGAAGATGAAGATCGATGCAGCGAAGATCAGCGCCGAGCCGATCCAGAAATACGGCGTCGGCACCTGGCTGAGGAAGATGAAGCCCACCACCGCCGTCAGCGGCACCTTCAGGTCTGCGAAGGGCTGCAGGTAGGTCGCATCCGCCTTGCGATAGGCAAAGGCCAGCAGGTACTGCGCCGCGGCAGTGAGCACACCCAGCAGCGCCAGCAGCCACAGCGCGCCGCCCGACGGCAACTGGAACGGAAAGCCTGTCGCCACGCCGGCAGGGAGAAAGCCCGGCGCGATCTGCGACAGCACCGTCGCCACCAGCAGGATCAGCAAATGGTTCGGCGTGATCAGCACCAGCAGCGAAATCGTCAGCGTCTCCGCCGTCTCTTCCCGCGCCAGATATTTCGTCAGCACGTCGGTCGTGGCCCAAAGCGCGGCCGCCCCGATGGGGATCAGCACCATGGCGGTGATGCCATCCTCACCGATACCCGACACCAGCAGCGCACCGACGAAGCCGAGCAGCGCGGCGAACAGCCGGGCCGGCGATGCCCGCTCGCGCAGGAACAGCGTCGACCCGAGGATAATGAACAGCGGTCCCGTCGCGAGCAGCGTCACCACCTGCCACGCCGGCATGCCCGATGCGAAGGCATAGACGAACACATGGACGCCGAGCGCCGAAACGAACGCTCGGATTTCATGCAGCACCGGATGCCTGGTCCGCAAATTGCCGACGCCGATGCGCAGGATCAGCGGCAGCGCGATGATCGTGGCGATAAGGTACTGCCAGAATGTCATGCCCGTCGAAAACATGCCGATGGGGTAGATGAGATAACTCTGCAGCACATTGGTGCCCGCAAAGGCGAGGCTCGCGAGCAGCATGAACAGGGCGCCGGTCACGGCACCGTTGGCAGTCTGGGTATTGGAAAGCTGGTTCATCAATCGATCCTTTCGTAACCAGGTTTCCAGGGTTACGGGATCGGGGCCGTGCGTGCCGGCACGGCCTAAAAGCCGGACCGGCCCTGCGGCCCATCAACCCGTTCTCTTTCATCCGGACTATACCGTCGGCTCGGGGATCGCACCCGGATCTGCTGACCTTCACCCTTTCGGGCGAAGCGCTCGCGGGCTAGGCGTCGCCGCCATCACCGCCGGTGGGGAATCGCACCCCGCCCTGAGAACATCCGCTTCATCGTGAAGCGACGATGAAAGTAAGACGGGCTGCGCCGAAGCGCAACCCGTTACCTTGGCCATCCCAGGGCACAGCGCCGTCACCGGCCTCAGGTTACGAGGCCGCTGATATCCACTGTCTGGTCGGCGAACTGGATTTTCTCGAACCCGGTGAGAATATCGTAGGTGTTGTCCGTCGGCGACACCGTCCACACCACAATCCCGGTACCGGATGCCGTACGGCCCCACTGGTAGAGCGACGAATTGCCCACGATGGCGAACGTATCGTCGGTGCCTTTGCCCGTGAGGTGCTGCACGATATCGGGATCATCCTGCACCACATTCCCGGCCACGGGCGCGATGCTGATCGTCTTGTTGGTGAAGCGGATTGCCTCGAACCCGAACAGGACGTCGTATCCCGAGCCGTTCCAGAT
>JBEBHC010000036.1:0-26469 GCA_040081185.1 Devosia sp.
GCTGCGCATCACGCCGACCCCGCTCCACACCGACGAGATGATCATCGCCCTCCGCCACGCGCTCGTCAGCGTCTGGGCCGAACTCGAACTGCCGCGCGAACCGTCGGGCGGCATTCCGGGGACGCCCCTGTTGAAGATAGCCAGGGCCTGACCGGCGCCGCCGCAACGCGACGAGTTTGAGCCAAATCAACGCTACCGGCATGACTTCATGCAATTCCTTGGCCTAACCAAGGAGGTTCAAATGCCTGAAGACTCCAAGACGGCTTGGAAGACGTTCACCGACGAGGTCGAAGTCTCCGGCCAGCATCTCATGGCTGAGATCAACCGGCTGGTCGCCGAAGGCAATGTGCGAAAACTCGTCGTCAAGTCGGACGCCGAACAGGTCTATCTGACTGTGCCTTTGACCTCCGGAGCAGTTGCCGGCGGTCTGGTCGCCATCTCGGCGCCCTGGCTCGTCATTCTCGGCGCCATTGCCGGCTTGGCTGCTCACGTCAGGATCGAAGTGGTTCGCGACAAGCCCGCATCCAACGCCGAGGCCGATGCGAGCAAAGGTCAGCAACCACCCGCGAACGATCTACACTGAAACGCTATCCATGACCGAGACGCGCTTCACTTCGGTGCGCCTCCGTCGCCTTGCCTAGTGAGACAGCATGACCGGCAACTGGCAATTCGCCAGGACTGCCCGCGTCGCGCCGCCCAGAACCAGTTCGCGCAATCGCGAGTGTCCGTAGGCGCCCAAAATGAGCAGGCCGCAGTCACGGCTCATGGCGGCACGCTGCAGCGCGTCGCCGACCGCACCGAATGCCGCATCGACGCGATGGCTCTCGAATGTAATGCCATGCCCCCGAAGGTAGCGGCCCAGGTCGTTGACGCTCGCCGGACCGGCCGGCCTGTCGGCACCGGCGGTCAGGACGATAACCTGCCGGGCCTGCTGCAGCACCGGAATGGCATCCTTGATGGCGCGCGCGGCGGCACTGCTACCGTCCCAGGCCACCGCGACTGCGTCGAGGTGCAGCGCCCTGTCGCGGCCAGGGAGCGCGAACACCGGCCCGCCAGAACCGAACAGCATGGACTGCACCAGCGGCACATCGATACCTATCCCATCCACGGGCAGGATGATGCTGCAATCATGGGTGCGTGCACGTTTGGTCAGCGTGCTTTCGACCGCTTCGAGCGGGCCTTGAATCTGTTCAAGTGTCGTTTCGATCCCACGCTGCACAGTCTGGCTCTGGAAAAGCGACGTTAGGTTGTGGGCCCTCGAATGACTCACGGCGCCGGCTTCGGCTTCCCTGTCGCCCACTTCGAGCATCAGGTCGCCGAGCAGGCTGCTGCGCCCATCGAAGAAAGGTTGGTGGATGCATACGGTGACTGATCCGCCGAGCGTTGCGACCAGATCGAGAGCGCGCGGGACACTCTCGCCTATGACTGCCTGCGGAAACGTCGGAACCGGCAAGTAAAAGCTCGGCCGACCGCTCGTTGGCCTCTGGCTTGGGCTGGTCCTCATGACTTCTCCGTCAGGCCACCGTCGGAAGAAAGTGAGGCCACCGGCTGGGGGGCTCGGTCGGTGGCCTCAGCGAGGACAACACAACCACTCCTCAGGAGAGCTGGGCGTGTAGCGCCTCGATGTCGAGAACTTCGATGCGGTCCACCGATGGGACGCGAATGAGCCCCTTGTCGCGCAGGTGGCGGAGGACGCGCGACACGGTCTCGAAGGTCATCCCGAGATAGTCGGCGATATCGCAGCGCTGCATGGGGAGCAGCACCAGATCATCCGAGTCCTGCCGGTCGAGCAGATCGAGCAGGAAGGATACCATGCGCTCATCCGCGTTCATGCGTCCGAGCAGCAACAGATGTTCCTGCAGCCGCGTCAGGCCCTGTAGGGCCAGGGCCAGAATGCGCTGGGCGACGCCCACCGCATCGCGCCCATCCGGCCGCAGGATTCGGACGCCCGCGCCATCGACGCTCTCGGCGAACGAGGCATGCTCGTCGTCGGCCTCGAAGCCGAAAACCTCTCCTGCGAAATGGAAGCTGTTGATCTGCCGGCGGCCATCCGCGGTCAGCCTGCAGATGCGCACCGCGCCGAACTCGACCAGATAGAGCTGCCCGGACTTTTCGCCCTGCGCGTAGATGATCGAATCGGTGGGGTAGAAGGTCACCGAACCGGGCCCGGTCCTATCGACCAGATCGCGCGTCTTGCCGTCACGGATAGGGCTGGAGGCAACTGTCATCGGAAGGGCTTGGTTCAGCATCTTGATCTCCTGTCTGCAAAGACCTTGATCCAATGCCGGGGTCGCCGAAATTCGTGTTCTATGCCTAGAGTTGGTGACTAGGGGTATTACTAAGTGTGGCGTGGCGCGGCGACCGCAGCCTCGACCGCCGCCACCACTGCCGGCCCGAGCATCGGCTTCAGCACTGTGCGAAAGGCCACCTTTTCGAGTGGGTGGCCGGGCTGGTTGGACAGCACCACGACCGGCCCCTGCTGGATGCAGAATAGTTCGGCTTTGGCCCAGTCATCCGCGGCGGAATGATGATCGAGCACCACGCAATCCTGCTCTGCCGCCGCGGTGTCATGACCGTCGAGTTCGGTCCGCCAATCCACGACATAACCTTCGGCTTCGAGGGCGAACTGGAGCGAGTTCCGCAAGTCTGCGGGCCGGGCAATGAGCAGAATTCGCCCTTTGATCGATCGTGGCATTGGCCGGGCCTAGGTAAGCACTGCCCTGACCCTTAACGCGCCTGCGAACCTTGACCTTTGCCCTAGGTCAAATCACCCGACGTTCCGCCAGGTCGATGTCCATGACGGCACGGACCAGTTCCGCCAGACTCCTGACCTGCATCTTGCCCATGACCCCTGCACGGTACACTTCGACCGTGCGCGGGCTCAGCCCAAGCTCGAAGGCAATGGTCTTGTTCTGCTGCCCCTCTACCATGCGGCCAAGGACCTGCCGCTCGCGCTCGCTCAGGGACGCTACCCGCTCTCGCGTCCTCGCCAGAGCCTGCTCGCCGTCAAGGTTTGCCACCGCCTGCTCCACCGCCCGGCGGATCGAGTCGACCAGCACCTGCTCGCTGAACGGCTTTTCGATGAAATCGAGGGCGCCGTTCTTCATGGCCTCGACGGCCATCTGCACGTCACCATGCCCGGTCACGACGATTGCAGGCAACATCGCATCGGCCGCACCCAGGCGGCGCAGCAATTCGACGCCATCGATGTCGGGCATCCTCAGGTCGGTCACTAGGCAGCCATTCTTGATGGAAGGCGCCAGGGCCAGGAATTCCGTCGCCGACGCATGGGTGCGAACCGCAAACCCGGCCGTACCCAACAGAAACGCGAGGGAATTGCGCACGGCTTCTTCGTCGTCGACGACATGGACCACTACATCAGTGCTGCTCATGGTCATCCTCTCCGGCAACAGGCAGCGTGAAGCTGAAGATTGCGCCGCCGGCGTGCCCCCTGCCAACCACAAGATCTCCGCCATGGGCACGAATGATCCGGCGTGAAATTGATAGGCCGATGCCCATTCCGCCCGGTTTCGACGTCACAAAGGGCTGAAACAGGTTCGCCGCGATATCGGGGGCGATTCCCGGGCCGGTATCCTCAACTTCGACGCGAACCATGTCGTCCTGCACTATGGTGCGCACAATCAGCTCTTTCTCTGCGGAATCCCTCATCGCCTCGAGCGCATTGCGCATGAGATTGATCAGCACCTGCTGGACCTGAACGCGATCGGCCAGCACCAGTCCCGCTCCGGGGGCAAACTCGAAATGCGAGCGCACTCCACGCTCACGCGAGCCGACGAGCGCCAGCGCACTCGATTCCTCGACGAGACGCTTGATGTCTTCGGGCAGCTTCTCCGTCTCGCCCCGCGTCACGAATTCGCGCAGGTGGCGGATGATGTCACCCGCGCGCAGCGCCTGCCGGGCCGTCTCGGACAGGGCGCCGCGCATTCGTTGCGCCAGTTCGTCATCCAGTCGATCGAGCAGCTTGACACAGCCCTGCACGTAATTGGCAATTGCCGACAGCGGCTGATTCAATTCGTGGGCCAGGGTCGAGGCCATCTCCCCGAGCTCGTTCAGGCGCGAGAGCCTCGCAAGTTCGGTCTGCGCCTGCTGCATTTCCTCGGCATGCTGCTGGGTTTCGGTGAGGTCGCGGATGAAGCCCGTGAAATACACGGTTCCATCGACATGCGTCTCCCCCACCGCAAGCCGCATGGGAAAGGTCGTGCCATCTTTGCGACGGCCGACAACGACGCGGTCGAGCCCGATGATGCGCTTTTCGCCGGTGGCCAGATAGCGCTCGAGGTATCCATCGTGCCGTTCGGTGTATGGAGAAGGCATCAGCATGGAGACATTCCTGCCGATCACCTCGCTCGGCACGTAGCCGAACTGGCGAACTGCTGCCGCATTGAACGACGTCATGATCCCGGTCTTTTCGATCACCACGGTAGCGTCCGGCACCGTGTCCAGTATCGATTGGAGGTGCGCTTCACGCCGCGACAGGGTGGCGCTGGTCACACGCGCCTGCGCCCGGCTGACCCAGAGAAGATTGGCCAGCCAGGAGATGGCGAGACCGACGATCAGGAACAGGACGATGTTGAACGCGCCCGCGAGGTATGCATCGCCACGCAGCTCCTGGAAATAATAGAGTATCGGCGCGGCTACGACGGTGGCCACAACGCCCGGCCATAGTCCGCCGACAAGTGCCGCTGCAAGGATGGACGGCGTAAACAGCAGGCCGACCGCCGACGCCGGCACGGCGTCGTGGATGAGATAGCGTACGGTGAAGGTCAGTGCAATTAGCACCGCCCCCGCGGCATAAGCTGCCCACCACTGCCGCCCGATTTCGTTCAAGTTCATGTCGAATGCCGACGCCCCGCCGGCACGGGCTCGCATTGCCGCGCCTGTTGCAGGTTATTTTGCGCCGTCGTTCGGGGCAAGCGCCAGCCTAGTGCGCCGCCAGCACCGGTATGGGCGATTTCGACAGAATATGGCGGGTAGTGCCGCCCAGCACCAGTTCTCGCCATCGCGAATGGCCATAGCCACCGATCACCAGCATGTCCGCCCCTGCCGCAACCGCCTGCCCTAGCAATGCACTTCCCGGCGGCCCCGAGCTAGCAACCGTCCGCACCTCCGCCGCAATGCCATGGCGGCTGAGATAACGGCCGATATCGGCCTCGATTGCCGGTTGAAGTGCCGCCGGCTTGGCCTCCGCTACCGCTATGACGATGACAGTGTCGGCTGCCGCCATGAACGGGATAGCGGCCTCGATGGCGCGGGCGGATTCACGCGATCCGTTCGAGCCGACAGCAATCGTGGCGAAGCGTGTCATCACCGGCTCGTCGGCCGGAATGAACAGGCAAGCATGACCCGACCCGAACAGAACCGCCTCACCGCCGCGATCGGAGGCATCGCCGTAGGGCAACTGGTCAATGAACAGATCAGCCGCACGGGCTTCGAACGCCAGCACCTCGACGACTTCATGGGGATAGAGCTCGACGCGCCTCAGGTCGTTTCGCACATCCAGCGTCGCAAACCGTTCCTGCAGGCTCGCCATATGGCGCAGCGACCGGTTCGCCGTGTCGGCGATGAGCTCTTGCAGAAAGCTCGAGCCCGTGGGGTCAGTGATACCCAGCACCTCCGGCATGACGTGGACGTAGAGCCCCGTCAGGTGAGCATCGAATTGCCGCGCAACGGAGCTAGCATATTCGATAAGGGCATTGTCTTGATCGGAGCCAGACAGGCGGACCAGAATGTCCTTGATCATCTGTTTGCTCCCTCAACCAGCCGGCGCAAAATGCGTGCCGAGGAAATACGGCCAGACGAACAGGCTCAGGACGCCGAGCCAGAACCCTAGTTTCAGATAGCCGATCGTGAAGAGCCAGCCGACCAACCAGGCCGCGCCGAGCGACGAATGCTGTGTGACTTGGATGCGTTCCATGGCAGTTCCCCTTGCATGACCAATGCCTCGCGCATCGAACGCGCGGATGCATTGATCTCGCTCAAGGCGCCATGCCGGGTGGCTCAGCCGCCGGATCGCCAACCAGTTGCAGGTAAAGTTCCGTCTCGGCATCGCCGGCCGATGGGGGCGACCGGAACACCTCCCAGCGGTGCCCTGACAGGCGCAAACCGCGCGTCGCGGCAATGGCATGGAGAGCTCGGTAGCTGTCACTGATCGTTGCATAGGGACCGTGGTGAACCATGTGCAGGGCTCGGCCCGATGGCGCATGGCCGGCGAGTATGCGTCCCTGCGCCTTTGTCGCATCGGCCGCCTTGACGGTATAGCCGCACTCCAGCTCCACCAAACGTCCATCCCACTCGCTGTAGGCAACGAGCAGCGGACCCCGCGGAGCGATGCCCCAGCCCTGCATGAACTCATCGAGCGTCTGGGCCGCCTGTTTGACTTCTGAAGCGATGGTCGACGTCCGGTTCGAGCACGTGGTCGCGATGTAAAGCCAAGGCCCCGGCGGAACCGTGAGGTCCTCAACCCTGGGCTGAGACGCTTCTGGCACCACGATCTCCCTCACGGCTGACATTTGGCGGGTTCGCCACACCGGTCCCTTGACTGCGATCAAAGTGCAGCACCGGCGCGAGGGGCAGGATGCCACCACAAACCCGGAGGTAGCCATGAGCGACTATCTGACCAGACAGAATATCATCGACGAACTTGAGTTTGATCCCCGCATCGACGCGTCCCGCATCGGCGTAACGGTCGAAAACGGCGTCGTCACGCTGACCGGCAACGTGTCGAACTACGGCCAGAAGCTCGCCGCCGAACGCGCCGCAGCGAGAGTCGTCGGGGTGAGAGGTATCGCGCAGGAAATACAGGTCCAGCCCGCGCATTCGCCGGCAAACGACGACGCCGAGATCGCCCGGCGCGCACTCGACATGATGCGCTGGAGCACCATGGTGCCGGAGGGACAGGTTCTCGTGGCAGTCGAGAACGGCCACCTCACGCTCACCGGCGCGCTGCAGTGGGACTATCAGCGTGCCGGCGCCGAGAGTGCCATCGAGCACATTCCGGGCGTTACGGGGGTAACAAACCTCATCGAGCTGAAGCCCCGTGTCTCGCAGATCGACCTCAAGGCCAATATCGACAGCGCCATGCGCCGGCGAGCCGACCTCGATCACGAGGCGATCCGCACGATCGTCACTGGCAATCGCGTAATCCTCGAAGGTCACGTCAACTCGTGGAACGGCCGGACAATCGCCGAACAGGCCGCGCGATCAACGTCCGGCGTCACCTCGGTGGACAATCGCATCATGGTGTCAGCCCGGCACCCTGTCGAAGCAGCAAGGAGCAAATGAAAATGTCCTATCGCTCGATCGCCGTCTATGCCGGCACGGACCCGCAGGGCTCACCGGCCCTGTCCGCAGCCATCGACTTAGCGACACGCATGGACGCCCATCTGATCGGCGTTGCAGCCGAGACCATGCCGCCGATCTACTTCGGGTTCGATGCCGACGCGGTGGCCGGCGAACTCTACGCGAGCGAGCGCGAAGCCGCCGAGCATCGGCTGGTTGCTGCCGAGGAGATGTTCCGTGTACGCGTCCCGAAAACCATCGGCATCGAGTGGCACGGCTTTGTCGGCGATCCTGTCGACAGCCTGATTGGCGTCGCGCACCGCGCCGATCTGCTTGTCGTGCCAAACTGGCGCAGCCTCGTTCTGTCGTCCTCGCCGCGCACGATCGATGCCGGAGCACTGGCACTGAGCGCCGGCCGGCCGGTGCTCGCTCTTGGCGAAAACACACCCGCTTTCGATCCCAGGACCATTCTTATCGCGTGGAAAAACACCCGCGAAGCACGCCGGGCTGTGGCCGACGCACTGCCATTCCTGTCCACGGCCAGCAAGGTCGTGGCGATGACCATCAGTGAGGGCGACGAGGGACTCGAACGCCTCAATCTCGATTCCCTGGTGGCATGGCTGAAACGTCACGGCGTCAACGCACAGCCCGAATTCGTCGTGACCGAGGGCGGCTATGCTGACATCGTCGCCAGCTGGGCGCGCGCCAACGACATCGACCTCATCGTGAGCGGCGCCTATGGGCATAGCCGCATGCGCGAATGGCTGCTCGGCGGAATGACACGCGACCTCGTCGAGGCGCACGACCTGAATCGCCTGTTGTGCAACTGACCGCAGCGTCTGCTACGGCCGGGGTCCATGCGACCCCGCCCGTCAGCCTCGACCAGCTGCTAGGGACACTGGATACGAGCCGTTTCGGCCTGGACTCCGACGAAGCGGCCGCCCGGTTGCGCACCTACGGTGCCAATCGTGCCGGGGACGGCCACGACGTGCACTGGCTGCCGCTTGCCTATCGGCAGGTCGCCTCGCCGATGGTTCTCATCCTGCTCGCTGCGGCCATCCTGTCCCTTGCGCTTGGCGAGCGTACGGAGGCCGGCATCGTCTTCGCCATCGTGCTTGCAAGCGCGACGTTGGGCTTCCTGCAGGAATATCGTGCGGCCGACGCAGTCGCCAAGCTCCGCTCGCTCCTCAAGCTCAACGCCGATGTCCTGCGGGACGGTGTCTTCGAAGCGATCGCGATGGAAAATGTCGTGCCCGGCGATGTGGTTCGCCTCAGGACCGGCAGCCTTGTGCCCGCCGATGCCGTACTCTTGTCGGCGGTTGCTCTCCATGTCGACGAGTCCGCACTGACGGGCGAGTCCTTTCCGCTGGAAAAGCACGAAGCCGATACATCGGTCGCCGACGACAACATGGTGTTGATGGGCAGCACCGTGCGAAGCGGCGAGGCAACGGCATTGGTGTTTGCAACCGGCACCGGCACCCGCTTCGGCGGCATCATCGGCGCTCTTTCAGGGCGCGAGGCGGTAACGAGCTTTTCGGCTGGGATAGCCCGCTTCGGCCTGATGATGACCCAGCTCATGTTGTTGCTGTTTGCCGTCGTCCTCGTCGGCAATTTCGCACTCGGCCGTCCACTTCTGGAATCGCTGCTCTTTGCCGCCGCGCTTGCCGTTGGCGTCACGCCCGAACTGTTGCCAGCCATTGTCTCCGTGACCATGGCTGAAGGTGCTCGGCGATTGACCCAGAAAGGCGTGATCGTCCAGCGTCTGGTGGCCATCGAAAATCTCGGCGCCATGAATGTCTTGTGTACAGACAAGACCGGGACACTGACTGAAGGCCATCTCCGGCTGGTTTCCGCGGTGGATTCCGCCGGCGCCACATCCCCGCAGGTGCTTACCCTCGCGGCCCGCAACGCTCGCTTGCAGAGCGCCATGCCGAACCCGCTCGATCTGGCTATTATCGAGGCCGCCGGCCTCGATGGCACAATGCCCGCTAAGCTCGGCGAGGTGCCCTACGATTTCGAGCGGCGGCGACTCTCGGTCGCCTACGCAGATGGTGCCGGTGCGACTCTTGTTACCAAGGGTGCTGTGGCTTCAATCCTGCCCCTATGTACGCACCGAGTAGCCCACGGCACACATGTGGACATGTCCTCGGACGCCTTGCAGGCCGCCGAAACGCAGCTGGCCGGCTGGAGTGCCCAAGGCTATCGCGTCATCGCGGTGGCAACACGCAGCGTAGCGCGCGAGGCATGTGTCGCAGCCGACGAGGCGGGGCTTACCCTTGCCGGCTACCTGATCTTCAGCGACCCGCTTAAGGAAGACATCGCCGAAACGGTGCGCGCCCTGCATCGCAACGGCATCAGCCTCACCCTGATTTCGGGGGACAACCGCCACGCCGTCGCGCACGCGGCGGCAGCGGCCGGCATTTCGAGCGGCCGTGTCGTGACAGGCACCGACATCGCGGGCATGGGCGAACGGCGATTTGCCGCGCTGGTCCATCGCGCGCACGCCTTCGCCGAGGTCACGCCCGACCAGAAGGAGCGCATCGTGGCAACGTTGCGCAAGGCCGGATCGACGGTGGGCTATCTGGGCGATGGCATCAACGACGCGCCCGCCCTGCGCGCTGCCGATATCGGCATCTCGGTCGAAGGCGCCACCGACGCGGCACGCGCGGCGGCCGACCTGATCCTGCTGCGGCAGGATCTGCGCGTCTTGCTCGAGGGCATCGTGGCGGGTCGCAAGGCCTTTGCAAACACCGTCAAATACGTTCTCGTAACCCTCAGTGCGAACCTGGGCAACGTCATCTCGATGGCCGCCGCCTCGCTGCTGCTGCCCTTCCTGCCGATGCTCGCTACGCAGGTACTGCTCAACAATGCCCTGTCCGATCTGCCCATGCTGGCGATCTCGGCCGACGAGGTGGATCAGGATCTCGTCGCGCACCCCCTGCGCTGGGACTTCCCCGTACTGCTGCGATCGATCCTGACGCTCGGTGTGGTGAGCTCCCTGTTCGACGGCATCACTTTCTTCGTGCTCTACGGCATTGCCCATGCCGACGCCGCGACCTTCCAGACCGCCTGGTTCGTCGAGTCCCTTTTGACGGAGTTGGTGGTGGTTGCGGTGCTGCGCACCAGCCAGTCGCCTCTGGCCCGGCCCCCACGCGGCATCCTGCTCTGGGCATCGTTGGGAGTGGCCGTCGTTGCTGTAGCGACACCCTATATCCCCGGCGCCGGACTGCTCGGCTTCGTGCCGCTGAGCCCGGCCATCATGGCGCCGGTGCTCGGAATCGTCGTCGCTTATGCAGTGGCCACCGAGTTTGCTAAACGGGCCTTGCGGGCGGGTCGCAGGCGGCGCGCTAGTTCAGGCGGAGCGTCGCACGCAATGCACTCTCACCCTCGGCGCTGAAGGAAAAGCCGAGCGCCCGGCAAAGCGAGAGCATTGACTTGTTCTGCGCATGGACGATGCCGTCGAGTTGCTCGATGCCATCGGCCCGGGCGTAGTCGATCAGCGTCTGCATCAGCAACCGGCCGAGGCCACGCCGCTTGAGATCGGTGCGCACCAGCACCCCGTACTCCCCGGAAAAGTGATCCGGATCGGAGGCATAGCGGACCACGCCGGCCATCTCGCCAGTCTCGCGCTCGATGGCGACGAAAGCCATGTCGCGATCGTAGTCGAGCTGGGTGAGACGGACGCGATCGTTCTGCGACAATGTCTTCATCGTCACGAGAAACCGCATCCGCATGTCTTCGGGGTCGACCCTTTCGAGGAACGCTGGATAGAGCCTTGCATCGGCAGGCCGGATCGGACGCAACCAGAGGTCCAGTTCACCGATCGATCCCGCTGTCTGCCAGCCGTCTGGATAGGGGTGGATGGCGAGCCGCGGATTTGGACGCTTCTGTTCGATCGCCGCCGGATCGATCTCGATACGGGCGTCGAGCGCCACCGCACCGTCGGCATCTGCCAGCAGCGGGTTGATGTCGATTGACTGGATCGCCGGAAAGTCGATGGCCAGTTGCGATAGCGCGAGAAGTGCGCGAACGATGGCCTGCCGGTCGGCCGGGCGGCGATCGCGATAGCCGGCCAGCAGCTTTCCGACGCGCGTCGCGTCCACAAGGTCGCCGGCCAGCACATCATCGAGCGGGACGAGGCCCGCCGCGCTGTCATCCAGCACCTCGACCGCAACGCCACCGGCACCGAACAGCACCACGGGGCCGAAAATCGGATCATTGGCGACACCGCATAGCAACTCCTCCGCCATCGGCCGGCGGACCATGGGCTGCACCGTGAAACCATCCAGGGCCTGACCCGGATATCTTGCAGCGAAGCGTTCAGCGATGGCCCGCGCGGCCTCCCGTGCGGCGCGTGGCGTCTCGATATTGAGCACGACACCCCCGACGTCCGATTTGTGAGTGACGGTCCGCGACATCATCTTGACCACCACCGCCGGGGAAGAAGCGAGTAGGCTCGCCGCGGCGATCTCGACTTCCTCGGCCGTTCTCGCGGCCTCGATGGGCGGGACAGAAACGCCATAGGCGGCGATCACGCGCTTGGCCTCAAGCTCCGTCAGCGCCGGGCGCCCCTCACCGGCCGCGGCACGCAGGACTATCTCGACCGTGTCGCGGTCGACCGCAAAGCTCGGCGAGGTCATCGGAACGCGCTCGAGCCTCTGGCGCAACGATGACCACCCGGTCAGCAGGGTGACAGCCGCAGCGGCGTCGGAGGGTGACTCGAATGTCGCAACACCCGCCGCCTGCAGCACCTGTCGTGCGGGCTCGGCGGCATGTTTGCCTAGCCAGCACGCAAGAAGCGGCTTGCCCGCGATCCGACCTTCGGCCGCCAGTGCAGCCACACCTCTCGCAGCCGCCATCGGGTCAGCGAGCGCCGTCGGACAGTTCATCACGAGCACCGCGTCGACTCCCTCCGCGGCTGCGACGATCTTGAGCGCCCCAGCGTACCGCTCGGGACCGGCGTCGCCGATAATGTCGATGGGATTGCTGCGCGACCAGGTGGACGGCAGCACGGCGTCGAGCGCCATGATGGTCGCGGGCTCGAGTGTCGCAAGAGTCCCGCCCTGATCGAGCAGGTGGTCGACGGCCAGTACGCCTGCTCCACCGCCATTTGTGACGATCGCGAGCCGTCCGGTTGCCAATGGCGCATTGCGACCTGTCACTTCCGCTGCCCGGAACAGATCGGCGAGATCGTTGACGCGAATGATGCCGGCCCGGCGCAGTGCGGCATCGACGATGCGGTCGGCGCCCGCCAGCGCACCGGTATGCGTAAGTGCCGCCTTCGCTGCCTCGGCGTGCCGGCCCGGCTTGACAGCGATCACCGGCTTGATGCGCGCGGCCGCCCGCGCTGCTGACATGAACTTGCGCGGCGCCGGGATCGACTCCAGATACATCAGGATGGCGCGCGTGTGCTCATCGGCTGCGAGCACGTTGAGCGCATCGCCGACATCGACATCGGCCATGTCGCCCAGCGAATAGACTTGCGAAAAGCCCAGCTTTTCATCCGCTGCCCAGTCGAGGATCGACGAAACGATAGCCCCCGACTGCGAGATGATCCCGAGGCCGCCGCTCTGGGCCCCGGTCAGGGTGAAACTGGCATTGAGCAGGGCCCGGGGCGCAATGAGGCCGATCGTATTGGGCCCGATGATCCGGATGCCGCTCGCGCCGGCAGCCTCGAGCATCTCGGCCTTGAGCGCCCCGGTGATGCCGGCGGTGATCACGACCGCCGCGCGGGTTCCGATTTCCCCGAGTTGGGCCACGAGATCGGGAACAGTCCTGGCAGGCGTCGCAATGATCGCCAGATCGGGCACGTGCGGCAGGTCCGAAACGCTTGCAAAGCAGGGCCAGCCCTCGACGTTCCTGTACTTCGGATTGACCGGATAGACTGCGCCCCTGAACCCGCCGGTCCGGATGTTGGCCATCAGTACCTGCCCGACGCTGCCGGCGCGCGTGGACGCACCCACGACGGCCACGGAGCGCGGGGTGAGGGTAACGTCGAGATTGTGCGTGGTCATCTGGCGAGCAGTCTCCTGTGGCAGCGACCCTTGTCATTTACAGGCTGCTTTGTCTTGATGCCGATCAATGCCCCGCGTCTCGCTTCGTGTGACCCAATGCGAATGGCCGGACTGTCCACCGTTGTACGCTATCGTGAACCCGCCCTGCTTGCAGTTGCGCTGGCCGGGCTCGCCTTGGGCGGCGCACTCTGGGCTGCGGGCTATGCCTGGGCGTCCTATGTCTGGATCGCCGCAACGCTGCCGGTGCTTGCCGCACTGCTGGTCGAAATCGTCGCGGCCCTGCGCCGGCGCGATGTCGGACTCGACGTGGTGGCGGCCCTCTCCATGTCCGCGGCGGTTGGCCTTGGCGAGCCGCTCGCCGCCAACGTCGTGGCCCTCATGTATGCCGGCGGCCAGCTGCTCGAGCAATTTGCCCAGGGTCGCGCACGAGGGGAGATGACCGCACTTTTGGGGCGCGTTGCGCGCACCGCCATGGTCGAACACGACGGGGTGCTGTCGGAGACCCCCATCGAAGCCATCGTGCCGGGCGATGCCCTGCTCATCCGACAGGGCGAGGTGCTCCCCGTAGATGGACGTGTCGCCGCCGGTAACACCGCCATCCTCGACCCGTCGGCACTCACCGGCGAGTCCCTGCCGCAGCATGTTGGGCCGGGTGGGTCGGTCTATAGCGGCGCCAGCGCCTCGGGTGCCGCCTTTCGCATGATCGCCGGCCGGCCTGCCGCTGAAAGCACCTACGCTGCCATCGTGCGGCTCGTGGCCAACGCCCAGCAAAGCAAGGCACCGATTTCACGGCTGGCGGACAGATACGCCATGCTGTTCCTACTGGTGACCGTTGCACTGGCCGCGCTGGCATGGATCGCCACCGGTGATCCGCAACGCCTTGTCGCCGTGCTGGTCGCCGCGACCCCCTGCCCGTTGATCCTGGGGGTTCCGGTCGCGCTCGTTTCCGGGATGTCCCGCGCCGCTTCGCTGGGCGTTCTCGTCAAGGATGGAAGCATGCTCGAGCACCTTGCTGCGGTGCGCATCGCGATCCTCGACAAGACCGGCACGCTGACGCGTGGAACGGCTTCGCTGGTCGCAATCCACGCCGCTGGCGCCAGGTCCCCCGATGAGGTCCTGCGGCTGGCGGCGAGCCTCGATCAGGCGTCCACACACCCCTTCGCTGCTGCCCTGATTGACGCAGCGCGGGAACGCGGGCTGGCACTCTCTTCGCCCTCGCAGGTCAAGGAGCGCGCCGGCGAAGGCATCCACGGCATCGTCGAGGGCATGCGCGTCGAGCTCGGCGGCGAGGCCTACATCGCGTCGCGCACCGGCGATGATGCAAGCCAGCTGCGCCCGGAGCATGCGGTGACCGCGACGGTCGCGGTCGCAATCGAAGGACGCCTCGTTGGCGTGCTCGTCCTCGACGACCCATTGCGTTCCGACGCCGCGGACCTGGTGCAGGCGCTGCGCCACGCCGGTGTCGCAAGGATCATACTGGCGTCGGGCGATCGCGCTGAACTGGCCGAGGATACCGCACGTCGCGTCGGTATCGAAACTGCCTTCGGCGACATGAGCCCCGCCAGCAAGCTCGACCTCGTCACTCGCTCGGTGCGCGAAGGGCGAACCCTCATGGTAGGCGATGGCATCAACGATGCACCGGCGCTGGCCGCCGCCGACGTCGGCGTAGCAATGTCGGCTCGCGGCACGGTCGCGGCCTCCGAAAGCGCCGGTGTCGTGATGCTTGTCGATAACCTGGGCGCACTAGCGCATGCCATGGAGGTGTCGCGCCGCAGCCTCGTCATTGCCGGACAAAGCGTCGTGGCCGGGCTTGGCCTATCGCTGCTCGCGATGGTCGCTGCCGCCTTCGGCTTCCTGCCCCCGGTTCAGGGTGCCTTGCTGCAGGAGGTCATCGATGTGGCCGTCATCCTTAACGCCCTGCGGGCGCTTCGCTGACGCTTGTCGGGTGAAACAGGCACGTGTGGTCCTTCACGCCGCCAATATTGGGAACGCTGTCGAGCACCACTCGCACCGCCTCACGCTCCGCCTCCGAGCGGAGCGTGCCCCACAGGCTCACCACGCCTTCTGTTACAATAACCAACGGCGGCTCGGCGATGACGTCGTGCAGCTCGGCCAGCCGCGTGCGGACCGCACGGGCCATGGCTGCATCGCCGGCCGCAATTGTTTCCGGCCGCTGACCCAGAAGGGCGATCAGCAGATCTGCCCGGCTCACCAGGCCCACGAGTTGCCCGTCCCGCATGACGGGCAACCGCTTTATTCCGCGCGTCGACATGATCGAAGCGACCTCCGAGACATCGGCGTCCTCGGATGTGAATACCGGGCTGCGCGTCATCGCGTCTCCGACGAGAAGACTGTGGGTCGCAACGAAATCGCGTGCCGCCCCTTCGGCTATATTCGACGCCGCCCAAGGCCCCGCCCGGTGCGAGGCGCCCGACTGAATGCGGCGCATCATGTCGCCCTCGGAAATGACCCCGACGAGTTCACCCGCATCGATGACCGGCAAGCCGCTCAGCCGGTTTTCGAGCATGATCTGCGCCGCATGACGGACGCTGTGGCCGGGCGATACGGTGATCACCTTACGGGTCATGACGTCGATGACTTTCATCAAACTCTCCTTGGTTCCCGCATAGTCTGACCGACCTCACGGCCGGCGTTTTTGACGGCCATCAAGCAGCGGCCGCGACGTCGTCGGTCACTCGGGGTAGCAACGCCGCGACAAGTGGCGCCTTGCAAAGCTCGGTGGCTTCAGTGGTCACGGCAGCAGCAGCGGCGGCCACGCCGTGCCGCGCGGCCTTGAGCACTGTGCTACCCTCGGCCAGCGATAGTGTGAGCGCACCCACGAAACTGTCGCCCGCCCCGACCATGCTGCGCACCTCGACACGCGGCGGCCGCAACGTGCGCACGCCCTCCGCCGTGGCAATGACCGCACCCTCGCCCCCGAAGGTTACGATGGCCGCTTCCGCACGCCCGCTCTTGACCAGCTCGGCGGCAAGCAGATGGCTACTCGCGCCGTCGCCGCCGATGAGTTCTTGGGCTTCGAGATGGTTGAGGCGGACGAGATAGGGTCGATGCTCGATAGCCGAACGAAGCGCCTCCCCGTGCGTATCGAGGATCAGGCGCGCGCCGCGTGAGCGCGCCAGGTTGGCGATCATCCCGTAGGTTTCAACCGGCATGCTCGCGGCGAGGCTTCCGCTTGCGACAACGTAGTCGCCTTCCCCAATGAGTTCGCCGATGCGAACCAGCATGCGCCGAACGTTGCTCTCCGGGATCTCGGGCCCCGGCATCACGAACCGGTACTGCAGGCCGGAATGCTCCTCCATCACCATGAGCGAAAAGCGCGTATCGCCGCGGATCGACCAGGTGACGGTCTCCACGCCTGCCGCGCGAAGCATCCGCACGAGCAGCGGTCCGGTTCGTCCGCCCGAAGTCAGGAACGCGGTGCTTTGTCCTCCGAGCTCCTTTATGACTCGCGATACGTTGACGCCGCCTCCGCCCGGATCGAACCGCGGCGTGGCGCAACGCAGCTTGCGCTGCGGCACGACATCCGGCACCGCCGTTGAAATATCGAGCGCGGGATTGAGCGTCAGGGTGAGGATGCGCGCCATCGCCTACCCGTTCCTCTGCCCGAGATGAACCCCGATGATCTTGTCGAGCAGTGCAAGCGCCTCGGCACGCGGGCGCTGGAAGATGTTGCGGCCGATGATCGATCCGCGGCCGCCCCCGTCGTGAATGGCAGCGACCTCGGCCAGCACCTCCTCGTCGGTGCGCGCCGGCCCGCCCGAGAACAGGACAATGCGCCGGCCGTCGAACGCCGATTGCACGACGTGCCGTATGCGACCGCGGAGATCGGCGACGCCCGCAACGGAAGCGTCACGATGCGCCCCGTCCAGCGCAAGCCTGGCGGATGGCGGCTTGACCTTGATGATGTGTGCGCCGAGCAATGCGGCGATGTGGGCTCCATAGGCCACCACATCGAGGGCCGTTTCGGCGTCCTTGTCGAGTTCGCCGCCGCGCGGATAAGCCCAGATGACCACGAACAAGCCGCTCGCCTTCGCCTCGGCGGCGCCGGCGCGCACTTCCTCAAACATGTCGTACTGGCGGTCGGAGCCGGGATAGATCGTATAGCCGATGCCCGCGCATCCGAGTTCCAGCGCATCGCGCACCGTGGCGGTGATTGCCTCGTCCTTCACGGTGCCGAGGCTATTCGCGTTGTTGGCCTTGAGAATGAGCGGGATCTCACCGGCATAACGATCCGCCCCCGCGCTGAGAAAGCCGAGCGGGCCGGCAAGCGCACTGAGCCCCGCTTCGATCGCCAGCGCGAAATGATAGGCCGGGTCATATGCCGGCGGGTTGACGGCGAAGCTCTTGGTCGGACCGTGCTCGAACCCCTGGTCCACCGGCAGGATAACCATGCTGCCGGAGCCTGCCATGCGCCCATGCATCATCAGACGTGCGAGGTTAGCCTTAACGCCCGGCCGCTCGCCGTCGTATCCGTCGAGGATGCCGCGCACGGTGCTGTTCATTGCGTCGCCTCACCGTGCCGCGTGCCGTGGCACGGCACGCACCGGCAGCGAGTCCGCGAGGGCCAAGGCAGCCCCGCGCATCGCTGCGTCGGCACCGATCTTGATGACCGAAACCGGCGTGGCGCGCAGCACGTCTCGCGCATCGCCCTTGTCTTCGAAGGCCTGGTTGAAGTGCCCGGTCTTCAGCGCCGGGACGATGTTGGATGCAAAGCCGCCGGTGAGATAGACCCCGCCCCGCGCCCCGAATGCCAGCGCCATGTCCCCGGCAAACCGGCCCAGCCAGGTCGTGATGAGTTGCAGGGCCTGCTGTGCGACGGGGTCGTCCTTGCCTTGGCCGGCCTCCGCGATCTGCCGCGCCGTGAACGCCGGCAGCTTGCCGCCTGCGGCAGCGGTGAGCGCATTGTAAACCGCCACCAGCCCCCGGCCCGAAAACACATCGCCCGCCGAAACGAACGTGCCCTTCATGGCGGCTGTCACGTCGAGTTCCGCCGGCGGCACGGCAAACGCCATCCGCCCCGCCTCGCCGCGAACCGGAACCCACCGGCTTCCGTCGTGGATCAGGGCCGCTACACCGAGGTCGGTCCCAGAGTAGATGACGAGCCGCGTCGCATGCTTGACCGGCTCGCCGGGATGGATCGCAATCGTCTCGTAGCTGCCCAGTGACGGAAGGGAGAGCGCGAGCGCCTCGAAATCGTTTATCAGCTTCACGTGGTCGGCGGCGGTCACGGCGCGGACATCATTCTTGCCGAGCTTCCAGCCATTGTGGGAAAGAACCGCAGCGTCTCCTGTCACGTCGCCGGAGACGGCCAGCGCCACCTTGTTGGGACAGCGCGGCACCGACTTGAGGTAGCGCTCCACCGCCTGCATCGGATCGCTGAAGTCCGCCGTGTTCAGCAGGGCGAAATTCTCGAACGACAGCTCGTCGATGTCGGCGATGGCGAGCGTGATGTAGGTGGCGCCGATTGTGCCCACCAAAGCATGTCGCGAATGTTCGATCATCTGTTCCTCCCGGCTCACTGCCGCCTCTATGCGACGGTTCCCGCTTGGTCGCATTGATCTGCGTCATTCGGCCGGTGCTCTTTGACCCTGATCAATCTCACCTCTCCCGGCGCGGCCTAGGCTGCACTCGAAACTGACCGGGAGATCGCCATGCCCAAGACGTCTTCACTGCTCGAGTGGTTCGAAAAGCTCGATCGTTCGCAGGTCGCACTGGTGGGCGGCAAGAATGCTTCGCTCGGCGAGATGGTGCAGGCGCTCGGCGCCAAGGGCATTCACGTACCACCCGGCTTTGCCACCACGGCGGACGCCTATTGGAACTACGTGCGCGCCAACAAGATCGAAGAGGCGATGCGGGCGTTGCTCGAACGCTGGGAACTGGGCCGGGCATCCTTGTCCGAAACCGGCGCCGCCGTTCGCTCGCTCTTTCTCCATGGCGTGTGGCCCGAGGAGATGGCGCGGGCCATCACGGCCGCATACCGGGACCTCTCGGCGCGCGCCGGCGGCGACGCCATCGCTGTCGCCGTCCGATCCAGCGCCACCGCCGAAGACCTTCCCGACGCCAGCTTTGCCGGACAACAGGAGACCTACCTCAACGTCCGCGGTGATATCGCGCTGCTCGACGCCTGCCGGCGCTGCTACGCTTCGCTCTTCACCGACCGGGCCATCAGCTACCGCGCCACCAAGGGCTTCGACCATATGAAGGTCGCCCTGTCGGTGGGTGTCCAGCAGATGGTGCGCTCCGACCTGGGCGGCTCGGGTGTCATGTTTTCGATCGACACGGAAACCGGATTCGACAAGGTGGTGCTGATCAGCGCCGCCTGGGGTCTCGGTGAGAACGTTGTCCAGGGAGCCGTGGACCCCGACGAGTACCAGGTTTTCAAGCCGCTTCTGACGCAACCCGAATTGACGCCGATCATCGCCAGGCTCCGTGGCGACAAGGCCATCAAGATGATCTATGCGGATGGCGCCCAGGCAACGCGCAACGTCCCCACCTCGAAGGCGGAACGCGCGCAATACGTTCTATCGGACCCCGAGATTCTCAAACTGGCGCGCTGGGCGGTGGCGATCGAGGCGCACTACGGCTGCCCGATGGACATGGAGTGGGCGCGCGACGGTCGTACCGGCGAGATCTTCATCGTTCAGGCGCGCCCCGAGACGGTTCAGTCGCGCCGCGGCGCCGGCCAGCTCAGCGCCTATCACCTGCACGACAAAGGCGCGACACTCACCACCGGTATCGCCGTCGGCGACGCGATCGCAACCGGCGAAGTCTGCGTCATCGAGAGCGTCAAGGATATTGCCCGCTTCGTCGATGGCGCCGTCCTCGTCACCTCCACCACCGATCCCGACTGGGTGCCGGTTATGAAGCGCGCTCGCGCCATCATCACCGATCACGGTGGGCGGACCTCGCACGCCGCCATTGTCAGCCGCGAACTCGGTCTGCCCGCGATCGTCGGAACCGGCAACGCCACCAGCGTGCTCCACGATGGACAGCAGGTGACGGTCTCGTGCGCCGAAGGCGACCAGGGCCACGTCTATTCCGGCATCGCCACATACGACATCGAGCATATCGACGTGTCGACCCTGCCGCAGACGCAAACCCAAGTCATGCTCAACCTCGCCAATCCGTCCGCCGCGTTCCGCTGGTGGCGACTGCCGGCCGACGGTGTGGGCCTGGCGCGAATGGAATTCGTGATTGCCAACGCCATCCGTGTCCACCCGATGGCCCTGTTGCGCTTCGACAGTCTCAAGGACGAAGCCGCGAAAGCGGAAATCGCCCGGCTGACGGTAGGCTATGCCGACAAGTCCGACTACTTCGTCGAGCAATTGGCGGAAGGGCTGGGGCGCATCGCGGCGGTGTTTCACCCCAAGCCGGTGATCGTCCGCATGAGCGATTTCAAGACCAACGAATATGCCGGTCTCCTCGGCGGCGCCCAGTTCGAGCCGCACGAAGAAAACCCGATGATCGGGTTCCGCGGCGCCTCCCGCTACTACTCTGAACTCTATCGTGAAGGTTTCGCGCTTGAGTGCCGGGCGATTGCCCGGCTCCGCGAGACCATGGGGTTCACCAACGTCATCATGATGATCCCCTTCTGCCGCTCCGTCCAGGAAGCCGACCGGGTGCTCGAGGTCATGGCGGCCAACGGCCTAGCGCGTGGCAAGAACGACCTCAAGGTCTTCGTCATGTGCGAAATCCCCTCCAATGTGATCCTTGCCAAGCAGTTCGCAAAGCGCTTCGACGGCTTCTCCATCGGCTCCAACGACCTGACGCAACTGACCCTGGGCGTTGATCGCGACTCGGCCGAACTCGCCGGGCTCTTCGACGAGCAGGACCCGGCTGTCGAGTGGATGATTCAGAATGTCATCGGTGCCGCGCGAGCCGCGGGAGCCAAGGTGGGCATCTGCGGGCAGGCGCCCAGCGACCATCCGGAGTTCGCGCGCTTTCTCGTTGAGGCGGGCATCAACTCGATATCGGTCAGTCCCGACAGTTTCGTCGAGGTCAAACATCACGTCCACGCAGCCGAAGCCGCACAGCGGGCGGTCAGCGGCTGGGACGATAACATTCAATCACTGAGGAGATGAAATGAGCATCGTGCCAAATACCTTCTGCTATGTCTGGATCGATCATCGCACTGCCAAGATCTTCACCATCGAGCGCAATGCTGGCGACCGCCTGAGCCTGCATGGTGATGGTCTGCCCAAGCATCTCCACAGCCACAGCGACCACGTCCACCAGATGCGGTGCCCGGACGAAGCCTTCCTCAACACCGTCGCCGAGGCGCTCGCCGGCTTCAAGGGCATCCTGATTGCCGGGCCGGGCACGGCGCGCAAGGAGCTCGCGGGCTATCTCGCCGACCGTCATCCGCAGATCGCCAATCGGGTCTGGGGCGTGGAAGCGATGGATCATCCCACCGACGCCCAGATCGTTGCAGCAGCACAGCGCTACTTCAGCATCGAAGCGAAAATGCACACCTGACAGACCGATGGGGCGCGCACGGCGCGCGCCCCCGTCATCTTAGTCCTTGCACGTCTCAGGGCGCCTCGTCGTCGACGACGCTGGCAACCGGCATGGCACCCGCCGGGACCGCAGGCCGGCCACCCGCGTAGATCAACACGCCCGCCACGCAGATGAGGATCAGGACGAGTGCGACGACGATGGCGGTGCTGGGAGACATGGTCAGCAAACTCCTCTTTGCCCCCTTGTGCACGCTCCGGAACCCGAGCGCCTTGCGCAAGATCAAGCGATCCGCGTCGCCCCGCCCGGTTGATCCCAATCAAAGACGCTCGCGCCTGCCCGGCGCAACCATCGGCAACAACATTCCAAAGGAGAATGGTTATGGGCGATTTTTCCGGCAAGGTAGCTATCGTCACCGGCGCGGGTTCGGGCATCGGCGAAGCCGTGGTCATGGAACTGGCTGCCGGCGGCGCCAGGGTCGTGGCCGCCGATCGTGACAGGGCCGGGCTCGATCGCGTCATCGCCTCCGTCAAGGCCAAGGGCCTCGAGGCAGTAGCTTACGTACTCGACGTGTCCGACCCCGCCGCGAACGAAGCGATGGTGGCATTCACCGAAAAGACCTATGGCGCGCTGCATCTGGCGGTGAACAACGCAGGCATCGGCGGCCCTTCGGCACCGACCGGCGAATACCCACTCGACGGCTGGAAGACGGTCATCGACATCAACCTCAACGGCGTCTTCTACGGAACCCGCTATGAAATACCGGCGATGCTGCGCGCCGGCGGCGGCGCTATCGTCAACATGGCGTCGATCCTCGGCACCGTCGGCTTTGCGAACGCGTCCGCCTACACGGCGGCCAAGCATGCGGTCGTAGGGCTCACCAAGGTCGCGGCCATGGAATACGCCGCGCAGAAGGTGCGCATAAACGCGGTCGGTCCCGGCTTCATCGACACGCCGCTCCTCTCCAAAAACCTCGACAAGCCAACCCTCGACTTCATCGCCGGTCTCCACCCCGTGCAGCGTCTCGGCACGTCCGAGGAGGTCTCCGCCCTGACCTGCTTCCTGCTCTCCGATCGCGCGTCGTTCATCACCGGCAGCTATCACCTGGTCGATGGCGGCTACGAGACCCGGTAGCTGAAATGGATGGCGCGCTGCCGCTCGATCTCAAGCGCATCAACAAGTCCCTCTTTACGGCGTCGGCGAACATTCCCGTGTTCGTCGACGTGCCCGGGCAGCAATATTTGATGATCGACGGCGCGGGCGACCCGAATAAGGCGCCGGCTTTCAACAAGGCGATTGAGGCACTCTACGGCGTCGCCTACGGACTGAAGTTCGCCCTCAAGCGTCTCGTTCCGCCGCAGGACTTTGTCGTCATGCCCCTCGAAGGCCTCTGGTGGGCCGACGACATGACTGCCTTCAACGCTGCGCAACGTGACCAATGGCGCTGGACCCTTATGATCATGCTGCCAGACTTCGTGCGGCAGATCGACGTGACGGAGGCTTTGGCCGGCCTCAGACATCGCAAGCCCGACGCCGCCATAGACGGCCTGCGCCTGGAGCGCTGGACGGAGGGCCCTTCGGTTCAGGTCCTGCACGTCGGACCGTTCGACGCCGAGGCACTCACCATCAGGAAACTGCACCAGTACGTTGCCGCGCAGGGCAGGACGATGCGTGGCAAGCACCACGAAATCTACCTGAGCAACATGCAGCGCACGGCCCCCGAAAAGCTCAAGACCATCCTCCGTCAACCTGTCGCCAGCAGAACCCCTGCTGACTAACGTCTATCAATAAGTTATCTCGTAGCGATTAATCGGCAATTTCACTCGGATGAGTGGTCTCTGACGTATTTTCTGCCGGATAGACGTGGTTCAATCTTATATTCACGAATCGCATTTAATTGTGAGCATCGCCGAAAGCGTTGCGAGACGCCACTCCTCTAAATGGCCGCCAACCGCGCAACGCAGCGGCGCAACATGCCCGTTGCGACCTGCCGCAACGGACATCCATAGGAGACATTCGTGTCACTCAAAACGCGCCTTCTCACTGCCCTCATCGTCCTGACGCTGATCATCGCGTCGTCGATTGGCCTCGCCCTTTACAGCACCCAGGCCATGCTGGGGCACATCGACGAACTCGTCGATAACTACGTCATCGCCGGCCATAACCTCAACGTGATGTCGGACGCCTACGCGGTGTCGATCGTCGACACCGCCCACAAGGTTCGCACCGGTCAGGTGGAGTGGGAGGAAGGAGCGCGGTTGGTCAACGAATCGTCTGCCGTTGTCGACCGCGTCTGGAAGGCTTTTTCGGATACTGGATTCTCGCCCGAAGAGGCACCTCTGGCCCAGACCGCCGATGCCAAGATGCAGGAGGCCGCGCCAGTGATCGCACGCCTGCTGACAATCTTCGCGCAGAAAGACGCAGCCGGACTGGAGGCCTTCAACAGCACTCAACTCTACCAGACCATCGACCCCATCACCAATGCCGTGGAAGCGCTCATCGGCATCCAGGATGACGGCGCTCTCGCCGAGCAGGCGCGCGCGCGCGATACCGGCAATCTCCTGTTCTGGTTGCAGATGGCCATGGCAGGATTCTCAGTCGCAGCACTCGTCATCAGCGGTTACGCCATCATCCGCAGCGTCGCGGGCCGGCTGTCCATCATGCAGGCCGCCCTGGCGGCCATGGCAAACGGCGATCTCGACAGCCCCGTGCCCTTCGTTGGGCGCAACGACGAGATCGGCAGGATTGCCAAGGCAGCCGAAGTATTCCGCCAAAGCGGCCGCAAGGTCCGTGAACTCACCTCGGCAGAGGCCGCCTCGCAACTGGCAAACCTCGAGAGCCGTCGCGCCATGATGCGCCAGTTGCGCCACGCGTTCGGCACGGTTGTCGATGCGTCGATCGAAGGCGACTTCAGCTCGCGGGTCGAAACCGCCTTCGACGACGAGGAACTGAACGCCCTTGCCGCCAGCATCAACACGCTGGTCGGAACCGTCGAGAGCGGACTGGCCGATACCGAGCACGTTCTTTCAGCGCTCGCCCGAACCGATCTGACGGCCCGCATGAACGGCAACTACCAAGGTGCCTTCCTTCGCCTTCGCGATGACGTGAACGCGGTTGCGGACAATCTCACGGACGTCGTGGGCAAGTTGCGCACGACATCTGGCAGCCTCCGCATCGCCACCAGCGAAATCCTTACGGGTGCCAATGATCTCAGCCTGCGGACCACTCGTCAGGCAGCAACCATAGAAGAGACCTCGGCCGCGATGGAACAGCTGTCGGCAACAGTCGCAGACAACGCCAAGAACGCGACTTCAGCCAGCCAGCGCGCCATTGCGGCCTCTGCGACTGCGGAGTCGAGTGGCAACGTCATGCGTGAAGTCACGGCAGCCATGAAGCGCATCTCGACCTCGTCCGCCAAAATCTCGAATATCATAGGCCTGATCGACGACATCGCCTTCCAGACCAACCTGCTCGCCCTCAATGCGTCGGTCGAGGCCGCGCGTGCGGGCGAGGCCGGCAAGGGCTTCGCCGTGGTGGCGGTGGAAGTCCGCCGCCTTGCGCAAAGCGCAGCATCGGCCTCCTCGGAGATCAAGGGGCTCATCGACCAGAGCGGTATAGAGGTCACCTCGGGGTCGCATCTCGTAGATGACGCAGCCGTCAAACTGGCGGAAATGCTGGACCTGGTTCGGGCGAGCGCGGATTCAATGCAGACGATTGCGCGCGCCAGCGGCGAACAGGCAAGCGCCATCGCCGAAGTGAACTCGGCCGTCCGTCAGATGGACGAGACGACGCAGCACAATGCTGCGTTGGTGGAAGAGACCAACGCTGCGATCGCGCAGACCGAAGGCCAGGCCGCCGAACTCGACCGGATCGTCTCCCTGTTCCGTGTGGGCCAGGAGGCACAGCCGCAGACAAAGGCGACACCTCAGGCCGCTCCAAAGCGCCCTGCTGTCCCTAAGCGCTTCCAAAGCGTCGGCAACGCCGCGATCTCGGCCGATTGGAGCGAGTTCTGATGGAGCACCATCGCCAGATTGCGTCCGGCGCAGGCCTCCCCGTCGGGGCTGCAGAACCGGGCCAGTTCGTCGCGTTCTCGTCTGCTGGCAGCACCTATGCTGTACCAATTATGACCGTGCAGGAGATCCGCAGCTGGCAAGCCACCACGCTGATCCCCCGCCGCACTGCGGCGTCGCGCGGTGTCCTCGACATCCGCGGCACCATCATCGAAGTGGTCGAACTGGGCGTCCTCCTCGGAGCCGACCCGGTGGAGCCGCGTCCGGGAAGCGTGGTTATCGTCATCGACGTTGGCCAGGCGACGCTCGGCGTGCTCGTCGACGGTGTGTTCGACATCATCCAGGCGCGCTCTGCCGATCTGATGACGCCGCCGCAGGCGAGCGGTACGCAACTGATCAGCGCCATCGTGAACCATGACGAACGCCTGGTAAGCATCATCGACCCATCCCGCTTAAGTCTGCACTAGTACTTTAAGGAGAGCATGCCGCCCTGTCTGGGCGACGCAGTGTGCCTTTAGTGTCTTTCGCGCGGGGAATGCCTAGAGTGTGAGCCGAATCGGGGCCACCGCAATGCCGACGCGCAGCAACAGTTTCGAGCCCGGCGGCGTTGGGGTGCAGGCAACGGATATCCGCGCCACGAACGCGCGCGTGCTGCTGACCCACATCTCGCT
>JBEBHC010000320.1:0-1927 GCA_040081185.1 Devosia sp.
GAACGGACCCCACGCTGGCGAAGCCTTCGACGCGGCGGTTCCAGACACGCAGAAAGCCGATTTCGAGCTATAGCGACGCTCGCCCCACCTCGTTGACCTCAGTTGCCGGTGAGCTAAGCAACGTTGCGCTTAGTAGGATTGATTGCGCGACGTTTGAACCGGACGGCGCTTTAGTAAGCGCAGGAGTGGTGGGAAGTCATGTCGGGTGTTTCGTTGGTCGAAGGGCGCTCCTGCGAAGGCTGCACGCTCTGCTGCAAGATCATGACCATCCGGGCAATCAACAAACCGCGCCTGCAGACGTGCTGGCATTGTGAAGTTGGCGTCGGATGCAAAATCTTCACGCACCCCGAGCGGCCTTCGGAATGCGCAGATTATTTTTGCTGGTACCGCCAAGACGAACGATTTGGCGAAGAGTGGCATCCGAATATTTCCCACATAGCTATTAGCTATGAGGAGCACGCCAAGCGCATCAACGTGTGCGTTGATCCGGACTACGCAATGTCCTGGCGGGCGGAGCCCTACTATTCCGGCATCAAGGCCATGGCGCTCTCGATCCTGCGCGGCGGCGGGCACCTCATCGTTTGGCAAGGCGCCGACGGCATCGGCGTTCTCCCCGACAGAGATGTATTTCTCGGTCCGCCCAAAGGAAATCAGGTGATCGTGGCTGGTCGGCGCACCACCTCAAGCGCCGAGGAATACGACATCTTCGCATTGGATGCGAATGACCCTCGCCTCCGCGGCCCGCGGTCTCCGATCAAGCCCGAACCCAAGTCCTGAAAACCTAGGCTAAGCGGCGCACGCACGCGCGCACCCCTTTCGACCGCTTCCAAAACCGAGACGCAAAAACAAACGGCGGACCCAGAGGGCCCGCCGTCGTCGTTTTTAGTACTTTCGTACGTTCGCTTAGAACCGGTAGCGGCCCGAGATCGCGAACGAACGGCCGAGCACGCGGTAGACTTGCGGGTCGGTGTTTGCTTGCGAGAGGAAGCCGTCCGCGGTTTGCGGCGCTTGGTCATCAGCGACGTTGTCGATGTTGGCCGTGACGGTGAAGTTGTCCGTCACGTTCCAGCGAGCCGAAACGTCGAAGTAGCTGGCTTCAGGCGAGGTCGTGTGCCCGAAGTTCTGGCTGTCCGTTTCCGGCGTCAGCGTCCAGCGACCGAACAGCGTCCAGTCACCAACGTTGTACGTCACCGACAGAACCGACTTGTAGTCCGGGAAGGACCCGCCGATGGCGGCCGAGCTCGTGCCAGCCAGTTCGGTTCCGTTGAACTGGTAGGAGTCGAGGATCGAGTACAGTTCGTTGATCGTCAGCTGGCCCGGACCGACCGGCACTGACCATTCGAGTTGAAGGTCGATACCTTGGGTTTCGAGCGACGCTTGGTTCGAACGCGTCGTGTTGACCGAGAACACTTGGCCAGTGGCCGGCGTACGAACGATACGTGCGCAGCTGGTTGGCGTGGCGTTCTGGTAGCAATCGTTCAGGAAGAACTGAGCACCCAGACCAGCCACAACATCGGCGATTTCGATGCTGTACCAGTCGGCCGTCGCGCGGAAGTCGCCCACGGGGAACCAATCAGGTTGGAACACGAAACCGTACGTGGTGGTTTCGGCCGTTTCCGGCGTCAGGTTCGTGTTACCGAACGAGAACGCTTGGACTTGGGCGTTGTTCGCGGCGAAGTTGAACGTGCCGTAACCCGGAATGTCGGCAATGCACTGTGCAGCGACGACGTTGTTGTTCGGGTTCGCGTCGACGTTCTGGTCAGGCACGCCGTTGCCGTTCGCGTCTTTGCAAGGCTCGGTGTAGGACGGGAAGCCCTGGTCACCCGCTTGGAAGAGTTCGAACACGTTCGGTGCGCGCGTTGCCTCGTTGAACACAGCGCGGAAGCGCAGCCATTCAACCGGAGCCCATTCGCCGCCGATCTTGTAG
>JBEBHC010000321.1:0-1924 GCA_040081185.1 Devosia sp.
TCTTACGTGCACTCTTATTCGTCAACGCAGCGCTCTTCAAAACGGTTCGCAAAGAGCGTCCGGTGATCTTGCTCGATGATGTTCTTTCCGAACTCGATGAAGATCATCAGCAAGCGCTTCTCACGCATCTGCAGGATCATCAGGTCATGATTACTGCAACGCACCCAACGAATCAGAAAGGGGATTTGGCAGCGTGGAGCGTTGCCGATGGTGAAGTGACGCCGGCCTGACCACGCATAATGTGAGCGCCGAAGATTGCAAGACCGAGGGCATCTGCTGCATCGGCAGGTTCTGGAATTTCGTTCAGCTTGAGAATTCGTTGCACCATCGACTGCATTTGTTTTTTGTCTGCCTGCCCGTCTCCGGTGATAGCTGTCTTCAGTTGCAGTGGTGTTGCACTGAAGACGCGAATACCTGCCTTCTTCAGCGTCACAAGAATGACCCCTCGTGCTTGCGAGACATCCATGGCTGAGTGTTTGTTCGTAGCGAAGAATAATTCTTCTACGACGGCGATGTCCGGCTTGGCTTCCTGTAAAAATCCCTCAAGATCTTGCGCTAGTTCCAGTAACCGATCTGAGAGCTCAAGCGATGGAGATGTCGTGATGGTGAGCCAGTCTATGGCCTTTAGGGAGCCCTTTCCGTCTGTTTCGACGATGCCGAGTCCTGCAGTAGAAAGGCCGGGATCAACGCCGAGAATTCTCATGATGTGATCGTACTGTATACGGATGGTCTGCACACTTCAAAAAAGTACGTTTTTCTGCTAGAATATGAGGATTTCATGAATACCAAAAGACATCGTCATTTTGTGGCTGTTCCCCTCGCGGCATTTCTCATGCTTGCTGTTGCCGGTATGGAGACTGTGCTGAAGGTTGGCGCAGAAGGTTTAGTGGGCGCTTCCACCGTTCGTTTTGAGGCAGGTTCTACTGCGACTGATTTTCAAACCGGCTGGCACTTCTCTGGGACGCTCCAGCCAGGTTCCATCGTGAGTGCGGATAAGAGTGGCGAGCATACAGAGTTACTCCATGGGCATGCGACGCTTCGTTCTACGGGCTTCACTGAGGTTACGGCTGGCAACGTTCGTATTACGGCACTCGCTGCATCCTTTACCGTCTTGCACGACGAATCATCGACCACAGTGGCTCCGCTGACTGCGCCTGTCATCGTGTCGTATGGAGCCGTCACAAAAGTGTTGGTCCCCGGAATGCAACTTACGGTGACGATGTCAGGAAAAGCTACGGTCGCCCCGATCCCTGTTGATTGGTACATGCAAGAATTGCAGGCAATAAAACTATTGTCAGATGCGGTAATCCCTTCCTCGTCCCAAGGAACATCTCGCGCTGACACTCAGGCAGATCTGGCACGTTTGCTATCGCGAGGGCGCATTACGACAGATGTATTTGCCGATATGGATGCTGCTGCATTCTCGCTTGATGCAACGGGTATGACATCTCGGCTCTTGCTTTTGCGCTTGCTCCAAGAAAATGCGCGCACGGATACTGATGCCTCTCAGGCAATTGCGTCGGCTATGAGTGAAGACAGATTTCTTGTCACAGAACTTCAGGCTCTGCTTCCTCTCCAAATCACAACGCTTCAGAAACCTGTGGCTGAAGCACATATTCGTCTATGGGAAAAAACCGCTCTCTCACGTGGACTTACGGACGCAGCGTCCGCAGTGAGCCTCCTTCGTGAGAATGCAGATTTCCCTGAGAGACTCAGGCGTGCTGGGTATCCTGAGCAGTCCATCTTGTGGCAGCACGCATTGTCATATGTCGGCACCACTCTACGTACGACACTCACCGGAGATGCTCTCGCAAGCATGGACAGCGCTCTTTCGGTTATCAATCGTGCAGATATTGAAGAAGAGGTGTATCCAGCTCCTGTGGCTGCCAAGTATGTTCCGGTGACTCATTGGTCTGAATCAGAG
>JBEBHC010000037.1:0-26415 GCA_040081185.1 Devosia sp.
CGGCGGCGTGCCGCTGCCCGACGTCGACCCGTGGAGCGAAATCGACCTGCTGAATTTCGAGCGCGACACGATGGGGCTGTTCCTCACCGGCCATCCCATTGACCGCTGGGCCGCCGACCTGAAGGAATTCGGCGCCCGTTCGATCGCCGATGTGTCGGGACAACTGAATGCTGACTTATATCATCCGGCGCATCCTGATCATGGTCCCGATGGCGATCGGCATCAGCTTTCTGATCTACCTCGCTCTCGATCTGTCTCCCGGTGACGCTGTCACCCGCATGCTCAATCCGGTCCAGACCGTGGACCCCGAGCGCATCGAAGAACTTCGCCGTGCCCTCGGACTCGATGCCCCGCTGCTCGTGCGCTATTGGATCTGGTTCAGCGGTGTCCTGCAGGGAAATTTCGGCCGCACTCTCACCGGCGGCGTACCAATCTCACGCATCCTCATGGAACGACTGCCCGCCACGCTCGAGCTGTCGGTCGTCGCACTCGTCCTCTCGAGCATTTTCGGCGCCATCCTCGGCACCATCAGTGCGCTCAAGCGCGGCTCCGTCACCGACAACGTGCTGACGGTGGCCGGCATGATCGGTGTCTCGATCCCCGAATTCTTCTTCGGCCTCGTCGCCATCGTGGTGTTCGCGCTCAATCTCCACTGGCTGCCCGTCGGAGGACGCCTGCTCCCGAGCTACACGACCTATTGGGATCACATCCCCAACCTCATCATGCCCGCTCTGGTGCTCTCGATCATGATGACTGCCGGCGTCATGCGCTACGCGCGCGCCGCCATGCTCGACACGCTGAGCAAGGAATTTATCAAGACGGCCCGCTCCAAGGGCCTGCCCGAATGGCGGGTGAACCTGCTGCATGGTTTTCGCGTTGCGCTGACACCCGTCGTTGTGCTGATCGGCTTTCGCCTACCGATCCTGATCGGCGGCTCGGTCATCGTCGAGCAAGTGTTCCAGTGGCCGGGACTGGGCAACCTCTTCGTCCTGTCAGTGCGCAACAAAGACCTCCCAACAGTGATGACGATCGCCCTCCTCTCGGTCGTCCTCGTGCTCGTGGTGAGCGTGATTATCGACATTCTGACGGCGATCATCGATCCACGCGTTCGGCTGGGTGGCAAGTAACATGGCTCTTATGGATATCGTCAGCCGCCGCAGCCGCCTTGATCGGCAATTCGATGAGCTGCGCAGGCGGGAAGAGGCCGGCCTGCTCAAGGCTCAGGCCGGCAGCCGCTTCGTCCGCAAGTTCGCCAACAACCGCCTCGCCGTGTTCGGGCTCGTGGTGTTCGCGATCATTCTTCTGGCCTCGATCTTCGCGCCACTGTTGACCCCCTGGGTTCCCACCGAGATCAACCTCCGCGCCATCAACAGGCCGCCCTCGGCGGAACACTGGTTCGGCACTGACAAGACCGGCCGCGACGTCTTCGCCCGTGTGCTCTACGGCGGCCGCATCTCGATCCTGGTCGGCCTCGGCAGCGCACTTGTGTCGGCCTTCATCGGCGTGCTCATCGGCTGCTACGCCGGCTATGTCGGCGGCTGGTTCGATGCCATCGTCATGCGTATCTCCGAGGCGATCATGGCGTTCCCCGAGATCATCCTCGTGCTGGTGCTGGTCTCGATCCTGGGGCAGTCGCTGTTCAACATCATGGCGATCTTCATCGTCGGCGGATGGTGCGGCATCTACCGGCTGGTGCGCGCCCAGATGCTGTCGCTGCGCGAAGAGGAGTACGTGCAGGCGCTGCGCAGCTTCGGCCTTAACCGCGCGCTGATCAGCTTCAAGCACATGCTGCCCAACGCGCTAGGGCCGGTCATGGTCAACATCACGCTGTCGACCGCCGCCTTCATTCTGCAGGAAGCAGGCCTCAGCTTCCTCGGCCTCGGCGTTCCGCTCGCCATCCCGACCTGGGGCAATATCCTCAACGTGGCCCAGGACCTGACAGTGCTCCAGAACAGCTGGTGGCTATGGCTCCCGGTGGGCCTGTTCATTTCGCTATTCGTGCTCAGCGTAAACTTCATAGGCGACGGCTTGCGCGACGCCTCCGACCCAACGCAGCAAGGCTGATATGTCCGACGTCGCGCTCAGCGTTCGCAATCTCAAGACGTTCTTTTACACCAACCAGCGGTGCAACAAGGCCGTCAATGGAGTGTCGTTCGACATTCGCAAGGGTAAGACCTTATGCGTGGTCGGCGAAAGCGGCTGCGGCAAGTCGGTGACTGCGGCGGCCATCATGCAGCTGCTGCCTCGCCTGTCCCGCATCGAGGAAGGCACCATCACCTACCACAGCGAGCGCGGCGACATTCATATTGAAAAGCTCGAACGCAACGGTGGACCTATGCGCGCCATTCGCGGGGCAGAGATCAGTATGATCTTCCAGGACCCGATGACGGCGCTCAATCCGGTGTTCACCATCGGCTTCCAGATCGCCGAAAACCTGCGCTACCATACGGCGCTTCGTGGCCGCCAGCTGACGGCCAAGGTCGTCGACCTGCTCCGCACCATGGGTATTCCCCTGCCCGAGCGGCGAGCGACGGAGTTCCCGCATCAATTCTCCGGCGGCATGCGCCAGCGCGCCATGATCGCCATGGCCATGGCCTGCAACCCGAAGATCCTCATTGCCGACGAGCCGACCACCGCGCTCGACGTCACGATCCAGGCGCAGATCTTCGAACTGATGCTCAAGCTCAAGCAGGAGCACGGCACCGCCATCATGCTGATCACGCACGACATGGGCGTGGTCGCCGAACTCGCGGACGATGTCGCGGTAATGTACATGGGGAACATCATCGAAGCCGGAAGCGTCGAGGAGGTGCTGCGCCACCCGATCCATCCCTATACCCGCGCCCTGCTCGCCTCGATGCCGGTGCTCGGCCGCGGCCGGAGCCAGGTCATCGAAGCCATCCCTGGTTCGACGCCCGATCCCTTCGATCGTCCCAAGGGATGTCAGTTCGCCCCCCGCTGCCCCTACAAGGTGGAAGCGTGCGAAAGGATGCCGGAGGAGACCTTTGCCACTCCCTCACACCGCGTGATGTGCTGGCGCTATCAGGAGCTCGCGGCCAATGCAGCCTGACGACGACATCATTCTCAAACTTCGCGGCGTCAAGACCTACTTCCCGGTCAAGGCCGGCGTATTCCGCCAGACCGTCGGTCACGTGAAGGCCGTGGACGGCATCGATCTCGACGTCTATCGCGGCGAAGTGCTCGGGCTCGTGGGCGAGAGCGGCTGCGGCAAGACCACCCTGGGCAAGACCATCATGCAGTTGGTGAAGGCCAGCGAGGGCACAATTTCCTACTCCTCGCCAACCGAGGAGGCGGAACTGACCAGCCTCACGCGGCAGGAACTCGACCCCTATCGCAGGCGCCTGCAGATCGTCTTCCAGGACCCGCATTCCTCACTCAATCCCGCCTTCACCATCTTCGGATCGCTCGAAGACCCGTTGAAGAAGTATGGGGTGAGGTCGCGAGAGGAGCGCCGCAAGATCATCGGCGACCTGCTCGAGTCGGTGAACCTCCGCCGCGAATACATGGACCGGTACCCGCACGAGTTCTCGGGCGGCCAGCGTCAGCGCATCGGCATCGCCCGCGCCCTGTCGGTCGGTCCCGAGCTGATCGTGTGCGACGAAGCAGTAAGCGCGCTCGACGTCTCGATCCAGGCCCAGGTGCTGCAGCTTCTCATGAAGCTCAAGCGCGAGAAGAACCTCACCTATCTCTTCATTACGCACAACCTGAGCGTGACCGAGTATCTCTGCGACCGCATCGCCGTGATGTATTTAGGCCGGATCGTTGAGCTCTGCCGCTCCGAAGACCTTTATTCGAGGCGGCTTCACCCCTACACGCAGGCGCTGCTCTCGGCGATTCCGGTGGCCGATCTCGACAGGCGCTCGCAGCGCGTCGTGCTCGAAGGGGACGTACCAAGCCCGGTCAATCCGCCGTCTGGCTGCCCCTTCCACCCACGCTGCCGCTTCCGCCAGGACATCTGCAAAACTGTCACGCCGCCGCTAAAACGCTATTCTATCGACGGTCGAGACGACCACCTCGCCGCCTGCCATCTGATCGACGCACCTGAAGCCGCGGCTGCCGCCTGAGGCCAGCCTAACTTTCCCACGGAGCCAAAATGCCCAAGTTCACGTCCTTCTCGGGTGTCTACCCCGCGATGGTCACCCCCTTCGACGAGAATGAGCAGCTGGACGAAAAGCGCCTGCGCGCGCTCATCAATTTCCTGATCGAGCGCAAGCTGGAAGGTCTCTACGTCACTGGCTCAACCGGCGAATCCTTCCTGATGACGTCCGAGGAGCGCAAGCGGGTCGTCGAGATCACTGTCGACGAGGTGAAGGGACGTATCCCGATCATCGCCCACATTGGCGCCATCGGCACCCATACCTCCATCGACCTGGCGCAACATGCCGAGAAGGCAGGCGTTGACGCCATCTCGTCGGTGCCGCCCTTTTACTGGGGCTTCTCGCCCGATCAGATCTATGGCTACTACGCCGACATCACGGCCTCCACCTCCCTGCCGATGCTGGCCTACAACGTACCGATGGCGGCGCTGGGCTTCGACATCATCAAGCGGCTCGCGAACATCGATGGCCTGATCGGCGTCAAGTACACCGCGACCACGCATCACGAAATTATCCGCATCAAGGAAGAGATCGGCAAAGACTTCGTTGTCTTGTCGGGCGCCGATGAAATGGCAATGTCGGGTTTCGCCTTCGGCGCCGACGGCATCATCGGCTCGTTTTACAACTCCATGCCCGAGATCTGGCTCGCCATACGTGACGCGATGGCTAGCGGCGACATCACCGAGGCGAAGCGCCTGCAAGAGATCGGCAACGCGGTGATTTTCTTCTCGCTGCCGCGCGGCGGCGTGTCCTGCATCAAGCGCGCCATGGCTTGGCAGGGCTGCGACCCGGGATATGTGCGCCGGCCGCTTGGCAGCTTCGTCGACAAGGCCGCCGAAGATAAGCTGAAGGCCGAGTTCCGGCAGTTGCGCGACGAACGCAAGCTGGCGGGCGTGGCTTTCCTCGACGCGCTCTGAGAGGCACGCGATGGCGCGGGGGCTTCGCAACGTCCTGACGCTGAACTCGGACCGTTCGGTCCGCAGCGGCAGCACCACCGAGCTGGTTGACGCAATCAGGCGTGGTGCCGATCTGCGGATCGGTACCGCGTTCCGTCACAACGAGCACATCGACACATCCTCGCCCAGCAATGAGCTGATCGAGGAAGTCGCGGAGTTCCGCCAGACGTTGCTGCTCGACGATCGCTGGGCCGCGGGAATCATGACCCTCCGCATGCCCGTGGACCTTCCCGAAGGATTCGGCCCTCGACCGTCGATGTCGTTCTTCCTCTACAATCAGGACGGCACGCAGGCGATTGCCCGGCCTTACCTCGACGGCCAGCCTGCGACGGGCACGCTCGGCCCCTCCCCGCTCGACGAGCTGAGCGACATGCCGAAATACCACCAGTACGATTCGTGGGACGCCGGCACCAACGCCCCGTCGCACAACTTCGTCTACGACTTCGACAGCTACCGCTTCCTCGTCAACGACCGCTGGCACGAAGTGCTGTCGCACGACTACGATGGCCGGCCGCGCTCAGGTTCGGTCGAGGCCCTCAACGAGGCCTTCATGCGCGGGTCGCCGGTGAAGGTAGCAATCAGCAAGTTCTGCGTCGGCCTCCTCGCCGCGGGTGAGACCGGGCCGGAGCACGAGGCCTTCATCCATTGCGGGTCGGGCTACTACTACACCGATCGTAAGCTCTTCATCACGGGGACGCATCCGGCGATACGTGTGAAGCCGGCGATCCCGCTCCGCTACGGCAGCAAGGGGTGGGACTTCTCCTGGCTCGTCGCACGCTCCGACGGGCAGGTTGAGCGCTGGCGCTGCGATCCCTACACGCTGCAATTCGATCGAAGCACGCATCGCTACGACATGCGCTGGTTCGTACTGGGGGACTGACAGATGCAGCTCGACCGGTATCTCACCGTCGACGACTTCAAGCGAGTGGCCGCACGGCGCGTGCCACAGATGTTCTTCCAGTACGCCGACTCCGGCGCCTACACAGAGAGCAGCTACCGGGCTAACAGCGACGACTTCGCGAAGATCAAGCTCGAGCAACGCGTCGGCCGCGACATCTCCGTGCGCAGCCTCAAGACGACGATGCTGGGACGCGAGGTCTCCATGCCCCTCGCACTCGCGCCCACCGGAGCCGCCGGCATGCAGACCGCCGACGGCGAGATCAAGGCAGCACGTGCAGCCGAGAAGGCGGGCATCATCTGGACGATGTCGACCGTTAGCATCTGTTCGATCGAGGATGTGGCGGCCGCGACCAATGTGCCGTTCTGGTTCCAGCTCTACGTGCGCAAGGACCGCGACTTCTCCGACCGTCTGATCGATCGCGCCAAGGCCGCCGGCTGTGGCGCCATCGTCGTCACCGTGGACTGCCAGCACTACGGACAGCGCCACAAGGACGTGCGCAACGGTCTCACGGTGCCCATCAAGTTCACGCCCAAATTCCTCGCGGGTCTTGCGCTGAAACCGCGCTGGGCGCTCGGCATGCTGGGCACGCGGCGGCACAGCTTCGGCAACTTCGTCGGCCACGTACCGGGCGCGACCAGTGCAGCCCAGCTCGCCAAATGGATGGGCGAGCAGGATGACCTCGCACTCAACTGGGAAGATATGCCATCCATCAGGAAGCGGTTCGGCGGACCTTTGGTCATCAAGGGCATCCTCCATCCGGACGACGCCCGTCAGGCAATCAATTGCGGTGCCGACGCTATCATCGTTTCCAATCATGGCGGGCGCCAGCTTGACGGCGCACCCTCGACGATCAGCGTGCTGCCGCGAATTGTCGACGCTGTCGCAGGGCGGTGCGAGATCTATCTAGACAGCGGTGTGCGCTCGGGCCACGACATGATCAAAGCGGTGGCTCTCGGCGCCAAGGCAGTCTTCATCGGGCGTCCCATGCTCTATGGGTTGGGCGTCGCCGGTGAAGCGGGCGTCACACGCGTCATCGACATTATCAGGGCTGAGGCTGATTCAGCGCTGGGCCTGATGGGCGAGACCGACGTCACCACGCTCGGAGCACACAATATTCACCAGCCCGATCCACGCTTCGCAGATGCGATTTGAGAACGCAAAGATCGGCGAGGCGACCATCGTCGAGCCAGGTGCCGAGGTCGGCTTCCGCTACCATCCGCAGGCGGTCCAGCGAGGATCGGCGCGCATGGCATCGTTCGCCGCGGGACGCTGATTTACGGTGACGTGAAAATCGGCGACTATTTCCAGAGTGGGCACAACACCGTCATCCGCGCCAAGGTGCGCATGGGCGACTACTGCACGGTCACCAACCAGTCGACGCTCGAAGGGCTCATACGTTTCGGCGACGGCGTCCGCGTGATGTCGCACGTCTACATCCCCTCACGCACCTGGTTCGGCGACCGCGTGTTCGTGGGGCCAGGCACCACCTTCCTCAACGAGCGGGTACCCGGTCGGGTCGACCACGGCCCGACACCGCGCGGCGCAACCGTCGCGGACGACGTGATGATCGGCGGCGGCTGCACGATCCTTCCCGGCGTCACCATCGGAGCCCGCAGCTTCATCGCCGCGGGCACGCTGGTGACCAAGGACATTCCACCGCGCAGTTTCGTGAAGGGCCACCCGGGACGAACCGAGCCGCTGCCGCCGGAACTCGATCGCGAGAACAGCGCCCACCTCTGGCAGCAGCCGCACGATCTCTGGCATTCCGAGGCGAACCACCGGGACGAGCTAGACTGGCCGGCTGACTGGCCGGAGCGTTACTGAGGCTGCGGCACCGGCACCGAGTCCACCAGCGCCCGCGCAGTGTCGTAGAACAGCGCCTGCCGGTGCGCAGCGGTGAGCCCGACCTGCCGGCCCCCGCGCTTCATTGCGCGCAGCTGCTCATAGCGCGTAAACGTCATCCGCTCATCGCAATGCGCCAGGCTCATCTCATGGTTGGTGGGAGACAGGTACGCCCAGGCCCGGCCGAAGGTGATGTACTTGCCACGCATCGGCCCGATCATATCGTCCGATCCATACATGACCCGATCAACGCCGACGCCCGTGTAGAGCGCGTCCAACGCGTCGGAATCGCAGACGGTCGAGGTGTCGTACCAGACGTTGGGTAGCCCCCTGAGCTTGGCTGCCGAGGCTTCGATGGCCCACGACGAATAGCTGCGCGCGCAGTGCGCGAGGATCCACTTGGCGTTCGGATATTTGTCGCTGAGCCGGAGCAGGTCCTCCACATTCGCCGGGTCGGCGATCGCATCGCGCTTGCTGAGGTGCATCATGATGACGAGGCCGAGCTTGTCGGCCACCGCGATTTGGTGTTCGGGCATGAAGTCGGTTAGCCGCCCTTCGACGGCATCGGGGGCGTACCAGCGATAGGGCTTGAACCCTATGACACCGAGCCGGCGAACGTCGGCTTCGACCTGCGCTGCACTCATCCCCGGATTGACCAGTATCAGCCCCCGGCTCCTGCCGCCGCCCTTGGCCACTTCGCTCACGATGTAGGCATTGGAGCCGTCGAAATTGCACGGGTTGGGAAAGGGGAACGGAAAGGCCAGGCGCTCGACCTCGCGGCCGGGCATCAGCGCCGCATCGACTGCGTCGGCGATCTCCCAGGTAACCTCCGGGAACATTGTGCCTATGCCATTGGCGAATGGTCCCGTCGCCTTGTTGGGATCGAGATCGAAGGCCCAACGGAAGATGTGGGTGTGCGCATCAAACACTTTCTGCGGGACGAAGTCGTCCAGTTCCTCCTGCCAGATGCGGGTGTCGAGGCTGTTGATGTCGTATTCGCTCACGCGGTCCTCCGGCGGGATGGTCGATGGGTCAATGCCGCCGCCGCGCCGCATCGCGTTGCGGCACTGTGGAGGCGACGTAGGCGACTGTCTCGGCGGCCGCGAAGCGGTCGGGCGAGAAGGCAGTCAGATCGATGGATGTCTCGCCCTTGTTGACGAACTCGGCGAGGTAGTAGCCGGAGGCCGGGTTGTAGCTGAACCCGCCGGAGTGGAAGCACACCCCGACATACAGCCGCTCAATGCCAGCGAAAGGCCCGAGGATTGGCTCACCATCCATCGAGAACGACAACAGCCCGACCTTGCGCGTGTCCCACTCGAGTCCGCGCATCGCCGGAACGAAGTCGGTGAAGCGATCGACCACCTCGTCCCGCAGCTTGGGGTCGTCTTCCAGTTGCTCGTAGCGATAGCGGAAGTCCTCGACCTTGATGTCGTCGAGATCAGGCGTTTCCGCACCAACCAGAATGCGGTTGCCGGCAGCCGGTCGGACATATCCCGAATACGGGTCGGCATTGACGGGCGGCGCGACGAAGGGCTGTTCCAACGGCACGCTGACGAAGCGGCGATGAAGAAACGTCTTCGCCGGAATGGAGAGTCCAGCCGTCTTCAGCAGTGGCAGCACCCACGCGTAGTTGGCGACCACGACGGCGTCGGCCTGCACGATCCTGCCCCCGGTTCGCACGCCGATGGCACGGCCATTCCTTGTCTCGATCTGGTCGACCACGGCCCCGGTGGCGATCCGCACACCCGTCTGCGCCAGCTTGGAGGTAAGTGCCCCGAGATACTCGGTCGGCTCGCTGTAACCGCCCAGCGGGTCCAGCACGCCGAGAAAATCGTCGGGTGGATTGAGCATCGGCCAGCGGCGTTTGATCTCGTCGGCGGGCAGCACCTGATACGGCACGTCCCACTCGTCGTATAGCGGGAGCAAGGCCTCGCGGCCCGGCCAGAGTTCGGGGCCAAACAGGCCGAGGCAACCGTGCTCGTTGTGAAAGGTGTAGCCGCTGAGTTCGCGGCTCATCTCGCGGAAGCGGCGGAGCGCGGTCTTGCGAGCGAGAATGCCGGTCTTCGTCCATAGCAGGCCCGTCGAGATGCCCGCCGCGCGGCTGCTTGAGCCCGCGCCGATAGTATCCTTCTCGAAGACGGTGACGTCTCCGTAGCCGAGGCGCTTCAGATGGTAGGCGGTCGACAGCCCGGTGACGCCACCGCCGACAATGATTGCGTGCCGTTCAGCCAACACACTCCCCCGATTGACCTGCCAGTCTGTTATAATGATAAGATAATAGCCAATTCAAGGAGGCTGGCGCACGTGACGACTTATGTTGAGGATTTCGACGACGGGCCCGGTGGCTGGATGCGCGTCGTCGACAACTACGCGCCGATCGCCGCGCTTCCTGTCCGGGATGGCGCAGTCCGCTGCCAGGGACCGTGGTGGGTGGACTACAATCACGCGCCGCCCGGCGGTGGCTATCTGCAGCTCTTGATGTGCCTCGTCACCAAGGGACCGTCGGGAGAGTCCACGCGGGACGTCGCCGGTGAGAACCGTTTCGTCAAGGGAAACTATCCCACCGACTTCACCAATGCCCGCCTTACGATCCGCCTGCGCGGCGAGCTGGAAGCGGCTGGAACGAAGTTCTCGGTGCTCATCCAGGGCAGCAAGGAAGGGCTTGTGTCGGGCTGGGTGCTGACCGGACAGACGTTCGAGGTCACGCCGGACTGGAGCGAACAGACCGTCACGCTCGCACCCGATCCGGCGCAGTGGACCAGCATCGGCTCGCGACACGACCGGACGGACACGTACGGCGAGAGGCCGCTGCCCGACATCCTGCGCAATGTGAACGTCAACATGCACCTCATCATGTTCCCGGTGAAACCCCGTCCGATGGGGCATATCGCGGGCGATCCTCATATCCTGCGCGCGGGGCGCGACTACCCGATCTGGCCGTCGAGCATCGCGCAGGGCTACATCGAGGTCGACCGCATAGCCATCGAGTTCGCGTCATGAGCCGGTTCCCGCGCACGGTGCTCGGCACGGTCTGCCTTCCATGGAACGAGGACGGCGCGCTCGACGAGCCACTGTTCCGCCGCACCATCACCAACCTGGTGAAGGGCGGCCTGCCCGACCTCTACGTCTTCGGAACCGCCGGCGAAGGCTACGCCGTGACCGATTCCATGTTCCGGCGCGTCGCCCTGATCTTTGCTGAGACCATGCGCGACGCCGGTGGCTCGCCGCCCATCGTCGGCCTTGTCAGCCTGTCGCTGGCCACCATGATCGAGCGCGCAGAGTTCTGCCTCGCCAACGGCATCTCGACGTTCCAGATCTCCCTGCCCAATTGGGCCGCCACATCCGACACCGAAATGCAGCGCGTCTTAGCCGAGCTCTGCGGCCGGTTCCCGGAGGCGAAGTTTATCCACTACAACCTCATGCGCTCGGGACGTCTTGTTCGCCCGCGCGAGTATGCCGAGCTGGCGGCACGTCATCCCAACCTCGTCGGCACCAAATATGGCGGCGGCGACCCCTTCATGATCTCGGGCCTGATGCGCCACGCGCCCATGCTGCGCCACTTCCTCACCGAGCAGGGCTACTACCTCGGCGCGCCGCTGGGCGAGTGTGCGCTCCTCGCATCGATCTCCTCGGGCAATCCGAAGCGCGCCCGTGAGTATCTCACTGCCGGAGCGAAGGGCGATGCGGCGCGCTTCACCGCGCTCTATCGCGAATTGTGCGGTGTCTTGCACGCGCTGCTCGACGCGGCGGGGACCAGCTTCATCGACGGCGCATACGACAAGGCGATCCATCGGCTGACCGAGCCCGACTTCCCCCTTCGCCTCCTGCCACCCTATGAGACGATGGCTGAGGCCGTATTCGAGCGCTACCGCGACACGCTTGCCGCGGATTTCCCGGAGTGGCTTCCGCCTAAACGCTGACTGCACTGGCTATGCGCCACACCCCGTGGGCGTCGCAGGCGGCGTAGTACATTCGCCAGCGCCCATCGTCGAGTGCGATCAGCGACATGTCCTCGGCATGCACCGCATCGAGCGACGTGCCGCCATAACCGTCGCCCTCGATGATCACGCCGTCGCTGGTCCAGTCCAGTCCGTTTCTGGAGGACGCCATCAATATCCGTGAGCGGTAACCTGACATATCCGCCACAATTGAAGCCGCCGCGAAGTCGGCGCTCGCTCCATTGTCGGTCGCAGCCGCATCGGCGCTGGGGTGGACGGGGACGTTGGTGCCCGCAGGCACATCCTGCCAGGCCGAGTACACCATCCGCCACGACGTGCCCGAGACTACCTCAGCCGCCGTGATCCCTGCGCTGTCCAATAGTGTCTGCTTGTCGTGCAATCGCACACCTGGCTCGCGCACAAAGTTCAGCCCATCACGGGTCGTCGCACTGATCACGCGCGTCCCGGCGCGAGGCCCGCTCTCCGGACCGCCACCGGCATACACTGACTCGAAGCAGTAGAGGCGCCCTCCGTCGTCAGGCAGCGGCAGGAAGCGCGGAGCCCCGACGCCACCGCGCGCAGTGAAGCGGACGCCCGGCTCCACCTGCCACTCCAATTGATTGGAGGACATCGCGCTGAGGATCACCGTCGGCATCGTCGCAGGGCCGCGTGCCTCGACATACATCCGCCAGCCACCATCGCTGAGCGGCGCTACGCTGGGCGCGAGCACGCGCAGCGACATCTGCGCGATAGCCGGATCGGGGGCGATGCGGATCCCCGGTTCCACGGTGTAGTTCAGCCCATCGGTCGACGTCGCGCTGAGGATGTAGCCCTGGCAATTGTCAAAGGGCTTGCCGGGTCCGATGGCTGTGTAGAACAGCCGAAACCCACCGCCCGGCGCGCGTACGATGCACGGCGCCTGCACCTTCAGCCGGTCTAGGTCGCGCGCCCCTTCGATCCGCGCACCTGGCTCCTTCTTCCAGTGACGTGGCAATGCCATTCCACTGCGCTCCGCTTGACGGCTATCGGCTTATCCTTATAACAATATAACATACGGTCAACGCGATAGCGTGACTTGTGTGCGGGGAGAGACGGAATGGGCAAGGGGCAGGACCTTTGGAAGACGGCCAAGACCGTCATTCCCGGGGGTAACATGCTTCTATCCAAGCGCCCCGAGCAATTCCTCCCCGACCAGTGGCCCGCCTACTACTCCAAAGCCAAAGGCTGCAGAGTCTGGGATCTGGACGGTCGCGAATACATCGATATGTCGATTATGGGCATCGGCTGCAACACGCTGGGCTACGGCGACGATGAAGTCGACGACGCCGTGCGCCGCGCCATCGACCTGGGCACGATGTCTACGCTGAACGCGCCCGAGGAAGTCGAACTCGCGCAGAAGCTCATTGAGCTTCACCCCTGGGCCGATATGGCGCGCTTTGCGCGCAGCGGGGGCGAGGCCAATGCCATTTCGATCCGCATCGCTCGCGCAGCGACGGGTCGCGATGGCGTGGCGCTGTGCGGATATCACGGCTGGCACGATTGGTATCTCGCGGCCAACCTCGGCAACGAGGAGACGCTCGCGGGTCACCTGCTGCCCGGCCTCAGCCCGCACGGCGTCCCCAAGTCGCTGCGCGGCTCGGTGCATCCCTTCACCTACAACGACTACGACGGGCTCGAAGAGCTGGTTCGCACGCACGGCATCGGCGTCATCAAGATGGAAGTGTCGCGCAACTATGAGCCCACGGGCGACTTCCTCGTCCGCGTCCGCCAGCTCGCCGACGAGCACGGCATCGTGCTGATCTTCGACGAGTGCACCTCGGGCTTCCGTCAGGCGTTCGGCGGCCTCCACAAGATCTATGGCGTCGAACCCGACATGGCCGTGTTCGGCAAGGCACTCGGCAACGGCTACGCAGTGACCGCTGTGCTGGGCAAGCGCGACATCATGCAGGCGGCGCAGAACACCTTTATCTCGTCGACATTCTGGACCGAGCGTATTGGCTCTGTTGCAGGCGTCGCGACGCTAGGCGTCATGGAACGCGAGAAATCCTGGGAGACGATCACGGCCACAGGACGTGCCATCGCCACCGGCTGGCAGGCGCTCGGTGCAAAGTACGGCCTGCCCCTGACCACCGCGGGTGTGCCGGCCCTCACCAGCTTCGCGCTCAAGCTGCCCAAGGCTCAGGCGTACCGCACGCTCATCACGCAGGAGATGCTGGCGAAAGGCTATCTTGCCGCGACGGCGGTCTACACCTGCACGGCCCATACGCCCGAGATCGTCGATGGCTATTTCGAAGCGCTCGATCCGGTCTTCGCCCTGATCCGCGAATGTGAGGACGGTCGCGACGTGATGAGCCTGCTCAAAGGCCCGGTAGCGCATTCCGGCTTTACTCGTCTCAACTGAGTCCAGACTATGGCCCTCCCCCCGCTCGCTTCCGCTTCCCTCGAACCGCTGGCGAAGCGGCTTTCGGCACACGACGGAAAGTACACAGACTTCCGTGATGTGCTCGCGATAGGCGACACGCCAGGCAAACACGGCTTCACCATTCTCTGCCCCCAGCCCGTGACTGGCCCCACCGTCACCATAACCGCGCTCGAACGACACCCGCATTCGACACAGAGCTTCGTTCCTATCCGCGCCGGCCGATGGGTCGTCGTTCTGGCGTCGACTTTATCGGATGGCTCGCCCGACATCGCTGGTGCCCGCGCTTATCTCGCTGGTCCGAATGACGCCATCTGCATCGGCCACAATGTCTGGCACGCAGGCCTTACCGTGCTCGACGGCCCTGCCGAGTTCGCCATGATGATGTGGCGCGCGACTGCGGGCGACGATGGCATCGTCCACAATCTGATAACACCCCTCACCCTCACGATCGACTAGGCCACCACAGGAGGCCTCCATGGCCCGCAAGGTCTATATTTCCGGCCGCATGCTTCCCGAGACAGAAGCCAAGATCTCGATATTCGACAGCGCCATCATGCTGGCCGACACCGTGACCGAGTCGACCCGCACGTTCCGCCACAAGCCGTTCAAACTCGATGCACACGTAGAGCGGCTCTACCAGTCCCTCAAGCTCACACGCATCGACCCCGGCATGAGTGCCGAGCAGATGATGCGTACGACGCTCGACGTCTTCGAAGCCAACCTCGACAACTACGGGCCCGCGGACGATTGCTGGATCGTGCACAATATCTCGCGCGGTCTTGCTATCGCCGGCGCCGACCCGACGGTGCAGGTGGGCGCCGCTACGGTGATGATCTTTACCCAATTCATGGACCTCAAGCCATGGGCGCGCTTCTATGAACACGGTTGCCATGGCGTGACCCCAGTCAGCCGAATGGTACCCAACCAATCGCTTGATCCGCGCATCAAGAACCGCAGCCGCCTCGCCTACACGCTCGCCGAGATGGAGGCCAAGCAGGTCGATCCCGCCGCGCAGAGCGTCATCCTCGACATCAATGGCCATGTTGCCGAGAACAAGGGCGGCAACATCTTCTGCATTAGCAAGGGCGTGCTGAAGACGCCGAGCACGGTCAACTGCCTTGCCGGTGTCAGCCGCGCCACCGCCCTCGAACTGGCCAGAAAGCTCGGCATCCCCACAGAGGAGACCGTGCTGCAGCCATACGACCTCGCTACGGCTGACGAGATGTTCTTCACCTCGACGCCCTACTGCATCATGCCGTCGACAAAATTCAACAACCTGCCGGTCGGCGACGGCAAAGTCGGCCCGATCACCAAGCGCCTGCTTGAAGCATGGAGCGAACTGGTCGGCATGGACATCGCTGCGCAGGCCCGGGCACAGATCAATTGAGTGGACACGAGGCATCGGCTGACATCGTCATTGTCGGCGCAGGGCTTCACGGTGCCTCGCTGGCCTATCATCTCGCAAAGGAGGGCGCGGGACGCGTCATCGTGCTCGAGAAGCGGCATGTCGCCGCCGGGCCGACCGCCAAGTCTGGAGCAATGATCAGGCCGCTGTTCTCGGACGCGATCTACATTCGTCTCGTGCTCGAAGCGACCACCATGTTCGAGCACTGGGACGACCTCATCGGCGGCGATGCGGGCTTCGTCCAGAATGGCTTTCTGCGGATTACGGAAAGCTTCGACCAGTCCACGCTGGGCGCCAACCTCGAACTGATGACGAGCCTGGGCGCGCCGTTCGAGCTCGTAGCTCCGGCCGACCTGCCGGCGCTGGCACCGGCCTGCGAGATCGCACCGTCGGAGTCCGGCGTGCTCCTCACCGGCGGCGGCTTTGCGGACGCGATCAAAACCACGGAGACGCTGGTCGCGGCGGCCAAGCGCCTCGGCGTAACGTTTCTGGAGGACTCCGAAGTCACCGGCATCGAGACCGCCGGCGGCAGGGTGCAGGCGGTCGTGACCAAGTCCGGCCGTATCGCCGCAGGCGTCGTGGTCAATTGCGCCGGCGCGTGGGGCGACCGTGTGGCCGCCATGGTTGGCGTCACCTTGCCGATCGAAATCCACCGCGTTCCCACGGCGCTATACCGCAAGCCGGAGAGCCTGCGGGTCCCCGGCCCAATCATCTCCGACGGCATCAACCAGATCTATCTGCGTGATGCGGGCGAGGCGTACCTCAGAGCCGCACGGTTCGGCTGGACCGCCGATCGGGTCGACCCCGACACCTATGACGAGACGCTTAGCCGGGAGCAGCACGATGATGTCCGCCGCTCGGTCGAAAAGCGCGTCCCCGCTATGCGCCGCACACCGTCTGTCGGCGGCTTCTCGGCCATCTACGACATGACGCCCGACGGACACCCGATCGTCGGGCCGGTAGGCGAGATGGAGGGCTTCTGGTGCGATTGCGGCTGGAGTGGCAACGGCTTTGCCAGCGCCCCCGCCGTCGGCCGGCACATTGCAGCAGCCATCACCGGCCAGACGAGCGAGATCGATCTGTCGGTTTTTGCCTGGCCACGCGCCGCAGAGGCGACGGCACGGCCGGACGTCAGCTGGGTTCGGCGGTGACTGAGGTCGAACTCACCAGTCACACCTACCCCCTCGATCCCGCGGGCCAGCAGGAACTGATCGAACTGTGGCGCAGCGAATGGACGCGCACTGACTACGACTGGCTCGCAGCACTCAATGGCGACTGGGCAGACACGCTTCAGACCACAACTGTCATGGCGCGGATCGATGGTCGCGCGGTCGCGTCCGCCACTGTCAATTTCGCACGGCAATCGTCCGAAACCTGCCTCGTTGGCAATGTCGTAACGCTGGCCGAATGGCGTGGCCGGGGCCTCGCCAAGACCGTCACCGACGCGGCCGTTGCGCTTGGATTCGAAGCCGGTTGCACAATGGCGTTCCTCGGCTCCTCCAGGCGAAACGGCAATGTCTACGAACGCTGCGGCTTCACGCGCCTTGCAGGCTCGATCATGTCGCGGGCGGCATCTCCCGATCTTGACGCCAACGTCGGGTTCTCACCAGGTCAGGCGGTCGAAGTCCGGGACGCCGTGTGGGGCGATATGCCGGGATTCGTTCGTTTGCTTACTCAGCCCGTGGCCGACAGCGTGATCGACTATCCGAGAGGCCTGGTGGCAATGGCACACGCAGATCCGCTGCGGTGTGTCTCGGCCTTTGCCGTGGTGCGCGAGGAGGTCGATCGAGAGGGCGGCGCCATGCTGGTCCTGGCCGCACGCGGCGGCCATCGCATCTTTGGGCTCGCTACGCTCACCCCTGGTCCCGGTCCCGGCAGGAGGCATCGCGCCATAGTCGATGTGGCCGTGCATGCCAACTACGCCACCTCCCGTGCCGATCTGGCCAGCCGGCTGCTTGACGAAGCGGCTCGGCGCAAACTCCAACTGCTCGAGGCGCGAGTCGGAGCAGGCGATAGCGGCAAGCTCGACGTGTTGGCTCGCGCCGGATTCCAGGTGGTGGGAACGCTGCGAGGACATCTGCGGCTCCGGGCCGGAGATGCCGATGTCATGCAGCTCGAGATGCGCTTGTGAGGATGAGCATGCGATCCAGAGCCAACTGGAGGACTTGTCTTGACCTTTGATCTCGTGATCAGGGACTGAAGACGACGCGCCGGCTGGTGGAGCTGAGGGGAATCGAACCCCTGACCTTATCATTGCGAACGATACGCTCTCCCAACTGAGCTACAGCCCCGTCCGCCGGCGAGCGGTTCTTATCCAAAAGCGCGGCGTCGGCCTAGTGGTTTTTTCGCCGGCGTCATCCTCAGGCGAGCCCGCGTTCTACCAGGCTCCGGGCTGAGGCTGCGCTCGCCTCCTCAGCCGAAATCAACTTGTGGCCGAGCAGTGCCGTTACAGCGCTCGAATCCGCGGTTTTGCGCACCCCCAACTCGCCGATATTGTCGCGTGCATCTGCGTCGACGAAAGCGAACAGCCGTACGAACCAATCAGGCGCCTCCCAGCGCGGCAGCTTGGCCGTATGCCCGGGAACCGCTGGCCGCACCGCCTGGGCGATCTCCATCAGCGACAGCGACCCCGCGCCCATCGTCAGGCGCTTTCCCCCGGCATCGGGCACAATCATCGCCTTGAGGTGCGCCTCGGCAACGTCGCGAACATCCACGATCGTCGAATAGAACCGCGCGGCGGCAGGCAGGCTGCCATCGAACATCCGAGCCAGCAGGGCGACCGACGTGCCCGGATCGTCGTCGAGCAGCGGCCCGAAAATCGTGCCTGGATTGATGGTCACGAGGTCGCTCCGCCGGCCCGCCGCTTCCATGATTTCCCAGGCTTTCCGCTCGGCAAGCGTCTTGGACTCGGTATAGGCCATCACGTCGCGCGCCGTGGGATCGGTCCAGTCCGCCGGACCGAACGGCGCCGTCCGCGATTTCGGATGGCCGTACATCACCGCCGCCATCGATGACGTCAGCACGACCCGCTCCACCTTGGTGCGCAAGGCAGCCTCCAGCGCCCGGCGGGTCCCCTCCACCGCCGGGCGGATCAACTCCATCTTGTCCTTGGGCTGGCTGATCACGAACGGCGAGGCGGTGTGCTGCAGGTAGCGCGCCCCGGCCATCGCATCGTCCCAGCCATCATCCGACAGCAAGTCGAGTTCGACAAAGCTCAGACGCGACACGTCGGCTCCCGCCCACTCGAGCGTCTCTTTCACCTTCTGGAACTTGGCAAGACTCCGGACGCTGCCGCGCACCTCGAACCCCGCCTTGAGCAGAGCCAAAGCGACGTGCCCGCCGACAAAACCTGAAACGCCCGTCACGAGAACACGATCGGCCATCACACACTCCTAGTATTTGAACGAATGCTATGATATTCGTTCAGTCCGTTCAAGAGGGCTGAATTGGCTGAAGACAAGCGACGCAAAGTCCTGACGGCCTCGGCCGCCTTGTTCCACAAGCACGGCCTGCGCGGGACCTCCATGGAAGCGATCGCGAAGCAAGCGGGCATCGCCAAGCCGACGCTCTACGCCTATTTTGCCGACAAGGAGGCGGTCTTTTCGGCGCTGCTGGAAAGTCTGATCACCGGCTGGCGGGCTGCGTTTCTCGCCGGCCTCGGCAGCGATGGCGATGCCGTGGCGCGCATCGGCGCCGCGCTCGTCAACAAGCAGAAGGCGGTGATGCGGCTGCTCGCCTCGTCCCCCCATGCCGCTGAACTCTACAGTGCCCACCGGCAGCCATCGGGTCATACCCTTGCTGCATTCGATGCCGAGATCGCCGCGACAATCGAGCGCGAACTCACGTTGGCCGGCGCCATGCGCGCCCGCTCCGCCACGCAGTTGCTGCTCGCCGCCGCATCAGGGGTTGCGCAACACGCGCAGTCGGTCGCCGAACTCGGCCCCGCCATCCGCCTGCTCACCGAACGCCTGCTCCGTCCCGAACTGCCCTGAGCGCCGGCCAGCACTTCGTGCTAGCCTTGGTGGCACTATCCGGGGAACCCACAATGCTCGCCGCCGCCTATCTGCTGTTCGTTCTGTCTGATTCCGGCATGCCGGCGCTCACCGCGCTCGCGGCCTATGAAACCGCCGGGGCCTGCAACGCTGCCAAAGTCACCATCACCGCCGCCCTGGGCGAAGGCGACCAGGCTCAGCACGTTGCATGTATCTCCGCCGACTCCCTGCGAGCCTTCGGCGATGCCAACAAGCTCGGCGAGGACTAGAGGCCCTACCTTCACTTCATCCGGTTGAACGCATCCAGCGCGGCAATCTTGTAGGCCTCCGCTAGCGTTGGATAGTTGAAGGCGTTCTCGACGAAGTAGTCCACGGTGCCGCCCAGATTCAGCACGGCCTGTCCGATATGGATCAGCTCCGTCGCGCCCTCGCCGATGATGTGCACGCCGAGCAGCTTCCGGCTCCCGAGGTCGAAGAGCATCTTCATCATGCCACTCTGCAGGCCCATGATGTGACCGCGTGAGGTCTCGCGGAAACGCGCGATACCCACCTCGAAATGCATGCCCTTTTCCTTGACCTGCTGCTCCGTGAGCCCGACCGTCGAAATCTCCGGCACGGCGTAGATGCCGTATGGAAAATATTCGGGTGCCGGCGGCATCGCTGCGCCGAACGCGTGGCACGCCGCGATCCGGCCCTGCTCCATGCTGGTTGAAGCAAGGCTCGGAAAGCCGATCACGTCGCCGGCGGCGTAAATGTGCGGCACACTCGTCTGGAAAGTTTTGGCATCGACCTTCAGGCGGCCGCGATCGTCCGGCGCAAGCCCTACGCTGTCGAGCCCGAGGTTGGCGGTGGCCCCGATGCGACCCGCTGCATAGAGCAGCATTTCAGTGCGGATAGTACGGCCATCGGTGAGCGTGCTGACGGCACGACCCTTGTCGTCCACCGCGACGCTCTCGACCTTGACGCCAATACGCATCTGCATGCCGCGTTTGCGCAGATCGTGCACGAATTCCTCGATGATCTCGCGATCAATGAACTCGAGGAACTGCTCGCGCGGCTCGACCAGCGTCACCGGCACGTCGAGCGCCGAATAGATCGTTGCATATTCGAGCCCGATCACCCCGGCCCCCACCACCGTCAGCGACTTCGGTACGCGCGGATCGGAGGCAACGTCGTCGCTATCGAAGACGCTCGTTCCATTGAACGGGATATGCGCCGGACGGAACGGCGTCGTGCCGACTGCGATGACAAACCGGTCGGCGGTGAATTCGCTTTGGCCCTCGCTCGTCGTCACCCCGATCCGGTTCGGATCGAGAAACCGCGCGACGCCCGCGACGGTGCGCACGCCGTTGCGGGCAAATTGGTGCTCGAGCACATCGATCTCATGATCCAGCGTCATGCGCAGGCGCGCCCCGAGATCCTTGCCCTCGATGTCCTTCTTGACGCGATAGGCAAGCCCGTAGAAGCCGCGCTCGCGCCAGCCCGAAAGGTTCAACACGGTTTCGCGGAGCGTTTTGGATGGGATCGTGCCGGTATGCACCGACACCCCACCGACACGCAGGCGGTTTTCGACCACCAGCACGTCCTTGCCGAGCTTGGCCGCCTGTATGGCCGACCGGCGACCAGCCGGCCCCGAGCCGATGACGATAAGATCGAAATGTTCCACCAATGCCCCCGCATCCCGGCTGCCGACGCCCGACGCCCGACGCTATAGAAGCGGTAGGCGTCGCGCGAGTGACATCGCCGCAGGGCCCACATGCAGTTGGTAGTGCTCCCGGTCTAGGAGCACATATGGCAACGCTTGGTCGGCATGGTGCCGCTGGCAGCGTCACCTTCGGTGCTGCGAGTCCGTTGGATGGGCGGTGTCGCCGCCTACTCTACTCGCGAACCGCTCACCACCGCTTGTAGATCGATCAGCCCCACCATACGGTTGTCATGCGTAATGATGCCCTTGAGCAGATCCATATCGACACTATTGCCGTCCGGAACCGCATGGATATCGTCTTTGTCGATAGTGAGGATGTCCTTTACAGCATCGACCAGAACACCCACCCACTTTTCGCCCACCGACATCACCACCACGACATGACTCTTGGTGGGCAGCGTCTGGCCCTCGCCGAACCGGGCGCGCAGGTCGAAAATCGGCACGATCGTGCCGCGGAGATTGATCACACCGCGCACATAGTCGCGTGTATTGGGCAGCGGCGTCGCGCCGTTCCAGGCGCGAATCTCGCGCACTGTGGTGATCTCGACCCCATAGGTCTGCTCGCCTATCGAGAAGGCGATCAACTGGAGCGCGTTTCGCAACGGCGCCCCGTTTTCCGTGAGTTCGTCCTTGTAGCCGAAGGCTTCCATCGTCCGTCCCTTACGCTGCGCTTCGATGCAGCCGAGGCGTCGACTTCAGCCCCTGCACATCGACGATGAGCGCCACGCTGCCATCACCGAGGATCGTGCCCCCGGCAATGCCTTCGATACGCTCGAAATTTTCTTCGAGGCTTTTGATCACCACCTGCTGCTGCCCGATGATGTCATCAGCCACCAGCGCCACCTTCACCCCGCCCTCGGCTTCGCACAACACGATGAAGCGCGCCGCCACATCGGTTTCGCTGGGCAGGTCGAATCGCTGGGATAGGTCGATGACCTGCACATACTCCCCGCGCACGCGAAGTACACGCGCACCGGACGGTGCTCGTCCGAAATCGGCGCGTGCGCATTGGATTGTCTCCACGATCGATGACAGTGGAATCACATAGGGCGCGCTGCCCACTCTCACCAACATTACGTCGAGCACGGCCAGCGTCAGCGGCAATCGCAGCGTTATTCGTGTGCCCTGCCCGCGGATCGAGCGAACATGCACCGAGCCACCGATCTTCTTGATGTTGGATAGCACCACATCCATCCCGACGCCGCGGCCTGAAATGTCCGAGATCGCCTCGACCGTCGAAAAGCCCGGTGCAAAGATCAACTGGTCGATCTCTTCGTCGCTGAGCTGCTGGTCGGCAGCGACCACGCCACGCTGCCGCGCAACTTCGAGGACTCGTTCACGGTTGATCCCGGCCCCGTCATCCTCGACAGCAATGAGAATGTTGCCGCCCGCCTGCTCGGCTGTCAGCAAGATGGTGCCCGTCTCAGGCTTGCCCAGCGCCAAGCGTTTCTCCGGCGCTTCGATACCGTGGTCGGCAGAGTTGCGGATCATGTGCGTCAGCGGGTCGGAGAGCTGCTCAATCACTGTCTTGTCGATCTCGGTGGCTTCACCAACAGTCTCTATTCGGATCGATTTTCCAGTCGCGGCGGACAATTCGCGAACCAGCCGAGGCATCCGTGAGAATACAGATTTCACAGGTTGCGCGCGGATTGCCATCACCGCGTCCTGCAGACCACGGGTTGTCTGTGCGAGCACTTCGAGGCCGCGCACAAGCTCCTGGTATCGCGCCTTGAGAGTGTCATCCATTTGCTGGGTAAGCATCGACTGCGTGATCACGAGTTCGCCAACCATGTTGACCACGCGATCGACCTTTTCGAGATCGACGCGGATCGACTGCGGCATGGGGGTGCGCCTGTCGGCCTCACCGACACGCCGCTCGGAAGCATCGGTCTCGGACACCACATCGGCCGCCGAAACAACCGCATTCGGCGCGGGCGCGGCCGGTGGCTCGGAACGCGACTCCACCTCCATGGCGGACAACTCTGTCCCCGGCAATTCCTCCGGCGTATGAGGCGGCGCGCGGTCCGACTTCAGCGCCTCGGCGAGATCGGTAAAGCTCGGCCTCGCCTCCTCCTCAAGCGCGCGTGCAAGCGAGGGCGGGGTAACCATGGCCGCGAGCTCGAACAGGCCCCTCGGCAGGTCCACGCGTGGCGGCGGCGCGAGGCCAAGCTTGGCGATCGTCAGGTCGCAATTGCCATCGACGAACTCGAACACCTCGGCAATCTCGGCATCGCTCGCAGTCCCCGAGACCAGCGTTATCTCCCAACTGCAATAGACGCCGAACGGTTCGAAATCGGCAAGCGCCGGAAGGTCGCTGAGCCGCGCTCGCACGGTGATCTCTCCGAGATTTCCGAGCTCGCGGAACAGCAAGAGCGGATCGTTGGCCCGCGCATAGAGTTCGCCGTGCGGGGTGAAGCGGATCTCCCACTGGCTCCGATCCACGCGCAGCGGGGCCATCGCGAAACTGTCGTCCAGCGGCTCAGGTTCGCCGGCCTGGTGCTTGGTAAGATCGACCTTCACCGGGGTGAAGTCGATATCGAACTCTTCAATCGGCTCGCCCTTAGCGGCAGGCGTCTCCCCCCCCTTGCTCAGCGCATCGAACTGCGCGATTTCGGCAAGTCCGAAACCCGCCGGCAAGCGCTCGCCGACCCGCGCCGCGCGCACCAGGTCGGTGACGAGGTCGTTGGCCCGGATGCACAATGTCACCACCGGCGCAGCCAGCACCACGCGGCCGTCGCGAACATTGTCGAGCAGGGTTTCGTAGGCATGGGCAAATGCCACGAGGTCGGCAAAGCCGAAGGCACCCGCGCCGCCCTTGATCGAGTGGATGGCGCGGAACACCGCGTTGAGTCGATCGGCATCCCGTTCGCCCGCCTCGATGCGCGCGAATTGCTCCTCGAGTTCGGTCAATAGCTCCGAACACTCGTCGAAATAGGTGGCCTTGAAGGTGTCGAGGTCACTCATCGATGTCGGGTCCGGCCCATCCTTCTGCTCTCATGGGAGCATTCCGCGCAAAGGGCTCAATGCACGACGCGGTGAATCACCGAGATCAGCTTTTCGGGATCGAACGGTTTTACGATCCAGCCCGTACCTCCCACGGCGCGCCCCTGGTCGCGCTTGTCCTGGCTGGTTTCGGTGGTGAGGATCAGGATCGGCAGCGAATTGTGCTGCCCCGACGAGCGCACCTGCCGGATGAACTCGATCCCGTCCATCACCGGCATGTTGATGTCGGTGATCACCACATCGACCTTTTCCTTCAGCAGCACATCGAGCCCGCGCTGGCCGTCTTCCGCCTGCAGCACCTCGAAGCCGGCATTGGACAGGGTGTGATGCAGCATCGCGAGGATGGTGCGGGAATCATCGACCGTCAGAACGCGCATGGCATTAGCCTTTCATCAAACCGGCAAAGCTCGGCAAAAGACCCAGCCGGTCGATGGCCTGCAGCATGGGAGCACTGGCCCCCGAAATCGTAAAACCAAAAGAGTTGCGCCGCGCCGTCTGCGCCGCGCTGATCAGCATCAGCAGCGCATTGGTCGAGACCCGCTCGACGGCCCGCCCATCCACCTGCACCGGCCCGGATTCGATGGCGTCGACCAGCCGGTCGCGTACGTCGTCAAGCGCGTCGAGATCGATAACCGCAGGCAGCGCCAGGGTTTTCAGCTGTTCTGATTCGGCCATGGGTTCCCGGCCCCTCGGGCATTCCTGTCGGGACCGATGTTGAGCCGGAACGGTTTAAGAAGTGCTAATCGGCCGCTCGATAGCCCGGCAAACGCCCGGATTCAGGCCCCTTCGACAGCGCTCAGGATCGCCTTGGCGTCGACCTCGCCAAGGCCCGTGGGGGACCAATTCGGCTTGCCGTCCTTGTCCACCAGGACCGACCGTACCCCCTCCGCGAAATCCGGAAGCGACGCCATCAGCACGGCGAGCCGCAGGTCCATCTCCAGCGCCCTGCCCACATCCATCACGCGCCGCGCCGCCATCTGCGCATGAAAAATTGCCGTCAACGCGGTCGGGCTGCGCATCGCCAGCAGCGCCGAAATCGCGCTCAACGTCGGCTGGGCAGCGACCCGCTCGATGAAGTCCGACGGCGACCCCGGCGGCTCGGCAGGAAGCGCATCTGCCAGCGTCACGAAGCTCGCCGCCTCACCGCTGATCGACTCCGCCTGCATCAGCGCGACAATCGCTTCGTCAGGCCGATGCGAGGCCGCTGCTGTCGCGAGCCCGGCGCGGATCGCCGGCACGTGCTCGGGCTTTACGATGCAATCGGCCAGCCCGAGCGCCAGCGCATCCTCGGCACCCACCGCCTGCCCACTCATGGCAAACAACAACGCCCGATTGAGCGGTGCCTTGGCGAGGATGGCGTTGACACCGACATCGGTGAAGAACCCGATAGCCGCCTCAGGCATGGCGAACCGCGAGCCCGGCTGCGTGATCCGATAACGGCAATGCCCGGCAATGCCGATACCGCCTCCCATCACCACGCCATGCGTCAATGCGATGATCGGCTTGGGATAGCCCGCGATCAGTGCGTTCATCGCATATTCTGCAGCGAAGTAGCCGGCCGCGCCCAGCACGTCGCCGCTCACGACCATCGCCCGTGCCGCGCGCACATCCCCGCCAGCGCAGAACCCTTTAGGTCCGTTGCCGGCAAACAGCACCACGCGTATCGCGCCATCGTCGCGCCAGGCGCTCAGCTGCGCGGCAATCGCATCGATCATTTCGCGGGAAAGCGCGTTGATAGCCTCCGGCCGGTTCAGGTCGATTACGCCCAGGGAGCCCTCGGTGGAAACAATGATCTGATGTGTCATGACACCAGCTTATCATCAAAGCGCAGAGCTGCCACCGAACCCCGAGCCCACGCGTGGAAGCTGCTACTTCGAGCCCGGCTCCTGCTGGAGCAGCCGGACCAGGTCATCGGCGGCGCGATCGTTCTCCGCCCGTCGTTTCGCGCGTAACGCCGAAACAACGCTGAAGCGGCTCTGCACCGTCTCGGGAGGCTCGGACGGCCGCTCGGACCGCCGCCTGTGCCTTCGGCGATGAAACAATCGATCGAACATTGGTTCGCCTGACCTGGGTTCGGCTCCGCGGCGGCACTCTAACGCCGCCGGTAAGCCCGAGGTCAAGGGCGGCGCGGCC
>JBEBHC010000145.1:0-7397 GCA_040081185.1 Devosia sp.
ATGCCGACGCGCTGCTGGATCCACTCGTCGGACGTATCAATCTTGGTCGCCAGTTCGGCATTGGTCATGATCCGCTCGGGCAGATAGCTCCCCACGCCGCGGACGATGGAACGCAGTTCAGTCACGCCGGATTCGCCTCTCGGTCCTGGGCAGTAGGCGCGGAGACACGCTGCACGCCTTCGGAAATCTTGTCGATCAAACCATGCCGCGCCATCTCGTAGGCGAGGCCCAGCGCCGCCTTGAAGCCGACCTCGTCCGTGCCGCCGTGGCTCTTGATGACGATGCCGTTGAGCCCGAGGAATACGCCGCCATTGATGTTGCGCGGATCGAGCTTGCGTCGGATGCCGTTGAGCGCGCGCCCCGCGAGCATCGCGCCAAGAGTCGAGAACCAGTCCGCCCGCAGCGCATCGCGAATGTAAGAGCCGATCTGTCGCGCCGTACCCTCGGCGGTCTTCAGCGCGATGTTACCGGCGAAACCTTCGGTCACCACCACGTCGACCGTGCCCTTACCGATATCGTCGCCTTCGACAAAGCCGTGATAGATGAAGCTCGTGCCGCTGGCCGCGCCGAGCAGGCGCGCGGCCTCCTTCACCTCATCATGGCCCTTCATTTCTTCGGTGCCGACATTGAGCAGGCCGATCAACGGCTTCTCCTGATCGAACAGCGCCTGCGCCAGCGCAGCGCCGAGGATCGAGAAATCGACGAGTTGCTTGGCATCACCACCCACAGTCGCGCCGACATCGAGCACGATAATATCGGCACGCATGGTCGGCCATATGGCGGCGATCGCAGGGCGGTCGATACCCTGCATCGGCCGCAGGCAGAATGTCGCCATCGCCATCAGCGCGCCGGTATTGCCACCCGAGATCGCGACGTCGGCTTCGCCATCCTTGACGCTCTGCAGCGCCGCCCACATCGATGAATTGTTGCGCCCCTTGCGCAGCGCTTGCGAGGGTTTGTCATCCATGGTGATGACATTGTCCGAATGGACGATCCGGCTCGCGGCCTTGAGCTGCGTGAACTCTTCGAGCAGCGGCGTCAGCTCGGCCTCGCGGCCGTGGAAGATGAACTGGGTGTTCTTGCGCTGGCGGAGTGCAAGCGCCGCGCCGTGAATGGCGATGCGCGGGCCCTTGTCGCCGCCCATGGCGTCCACCGAAATCCGGATAGTGTCTGACATGATCCGCAATATAGGCCCGGCTGCACCTTATCCAAACGCCAATCCGGCGTGAAGCGGTGCCGTCCGCCACTATCCCTTGTATTTCAGGGCCTTGAGCTTGGCAAAAGGCGATTCTTCGGGTGGCGGCTGCGGCAGATCGAGTTGAGCGAGGTCTTCGCCCGGGGCGCGCGGATAGGCATCGAGTCCCAGAGCCAGCGTTTCGACGATCAGATCGGTGAGGTCGGCTTCCGGCCCCTCGAAATGGTCCGGCACGTCCTCGCCATCGAGATCGACGAAGACCTCGGCGCCGGCGGTCACCGCATAGCTCTTCTCGCCGCCCGGGAGAAACACGCGATCGACCGGCTCGGCGATTTCCTGCGTGACCGGCTCAAGGCTCACCACGCTCGGCTGGACGATCTCGGCGGTGAGCCGGCCCGTCACGCGCATCCCGCCGCGGAACTTCACCGCGTGGAGCTTCACCGCGAGGCGGTTGACCGCGCTGATGTCGAGTTGGGCCGCGATCGCCGCCCGCTCGTCGGCATCGGGCGCGACACCGACATCGCGGCCGGCCGTGGGCATGGAATCGAGCCGGATGCTGGCATCCTTGAGACGCAGACGGTCGGTCACGCCGCGACTCCCAGATCTCCGGCGAGGAGCGACTTCACCGGCCGCAGCTCGAGCGCAGCAGCCTCGGCGCGAAGGTGCCCGGCGAGAGCCGCCGCACCGGGATTGGCGGTGCCGCCATAGATGTTGCGGACCAGCATGGGTTCCAGCGCCGCGGCATCGGTCGAGGTCAGCGACTCATCGAGCGCGTTCAGCGTGCCGTAGAACAGCTTGCCCATGTTGCCGATCTTCTTGGGCACGCTCAGGTCGCCCACGCCCATCTCGCGCAGCGAGCGGTCCATGTCGGAAAAGAACAGGTTCACCAGTTGCTGGCCAAAGCCCTTGGCCGACTCATCCGCCTTCAACCGGCGCAGCAGCAGCGCGAGGTGCAGCGAGATCATGTCGAAGCGCCCGGTGACTGTGTCCGGCACGCCCCAGTCTGCGTAGAACCGGGGCTGCCGGGATTGCGCCACAATGAAATTGTAGGCCGAATACACGGCGGCGTCTGGGGCGGATTTCCGGAACAGATTGAAAATCATGCACATGCTCCCGCATCAGGGTGCGGACCGGCGCTTGCCTTGTCCGGCATTTGGCAGCTAAACAATCGGCGCTGCGCCGCGAGGCCCGCGTCTTATTCGAGAGACCTCGTGAAAGTCAAATTCATGCCCGTGCGCGCCTTCCGGTTCCTCCCTGCCCTCGCCGCCGCATCTATGATCGCGGTGACGCTCAGCGCCTGCGGCAGCGGAATGGCGCTGGTCAGCAACAAGACTGAAGGCTACGCGATCTCGCAGGATGCCCTGCAGCAGATCCGCAAGGGCCAGAGCGAAGACCTCGTGCAAGTCGTGCTCGGTTCGCCGCAGAGCACCAACAGCTTCGGCGACGAATCTGCCTGGTACTACGTCGAGACCAAAGTCGCTGAAACGGCCTTCGGCGCCCGCACCATACAAAGCCGCACCGTGCTCGCGGTCTATTTCGACAAGAACAAGAAAGTCTCCGACACCGCCCTCTACGGCGCCCAGGACGGCAAGGTCATCACCATCGAGGGCCGCAAGACGCCGTCTTATGGCCTAGACAAAACCTTCCTCGAACAGCTGCTAGGCTCGTTCGGCTAAGGCTAAGTCTAAACCGCCGGTGTCAGCTTTTTCGCCACCGTATCCAGCACGCCATTCACCAGTCCCGGCGCGTCGTCTTCGTAGAACGCCTTGGCGATATCGACATATTCGGTGATCACCACGCGCGAGGGGATGTCCCTCCGGCGCAGCAGTTCGAACACCGCGGCGCGGAGAATGGCGCGGAGCGTGGCGTCGATGCGGCCGACCGGCCAGTCCTTGCTCAGCGCGTTATCAATCGTGGGGTCGATGTCGATCTGACTCTTGATCACGCCCGTGACGATCTGGCGGAAGAAGTCGGCGTCGGCGGGAAGGTACTGCTCGCCTTCGATCTCGCGGCCCATGACGTGGGCGTTGAACTGGCTCAGGGTGTCTTCAAGGCTCTGGCGGCCGACATCCATCTGGTAGAGCGCCTGCACCGCGGCAAGCCTGGCCGCACCGCGCTGATTAGCGGTGCGAAAGCTGCTATCGGGGGTGGCTTCGGCGGGCATGATCTACTCGGAACGGACGCTGGCGCCCTTATCTAGTCCGGCAGCGTTACGGTCAACCGTCGCGGCGCAGGGCTGGGGTGCGTGCGGCCCGCCTTAGTCCTCATCCTCGTCCAGCGTGGGCGCATCCTTCAGTTCGGTGAGGAACGAGCGGAAGTCGTCGGCTTTGCCGAAATTCTTGTAAACCGAGGCGAAGCGCACGAAGGCGACGTCGTCGAGCCCCTTGAGGCCCTCCATGACGAACTCGCCGATGCGGTCGGAGGTTATCTCCTGGTCGCCGAGGCTCTCGAGCTGACGCACGACACCCGAGATCATGCGCTCGACCCGCTCGGGTTCGACCTCGCGCTTGCGCAAGGCGGTATTGATGGAGCGCGAGAGCTTGTCGCGATCGAAGGGCACCTTGCGGCCGGATTTCTTGACCACCGTCAGCTCGCGCAACTGCACGCGCTCGAAGGTGGTGAAGCGGCCGCCGCAGGATGGGCAGATGCGGCGGCGGCGAATGGCACCGGCGTCCTCGGTGGGACGGGAGTCCTTCACCTGCGTGTCGTCATTGCCGCAATACGGGCAGCGCATGGCCTAGTCCTTCCTTATCGCGGCGCTGAACGGAAAACCGGTGACCACTTTTCCGCGCGGCGCGACGGCCTACTGGTAGATCGGGAAGCGCGCGGCCAGCGACTGAACCTTGTCGCGCACCGCCGCCTCCACCGCCGCGTTGCCCTCGTCGGAATTGGCCTCGCGCAGCCCGTCGAGTACTTCGACGATCATGCGGCCGATCTCCTGATATTCGGCGACGCCGAAACCGCGGGTCGTGCCGGCCGGAGTGCCGAGGCGCACGCCTGACGTGACGAACGGCTTTTCCGGGTCGAATGGAATACCGTTCTTGTTGCAGGTGATGTAGGCGCGGCCCAGCGCCTGCTCCGCACGCTTGCCGGTGGCGTTCTTCTTGCGCAAGTCGACCAGCATCAGGTGGTTGTCCGTACCGCCGGACACCACATCGAGCCCGTGTTCGATCAGCGTCGCGGCAAGCGCCCGCGCATTGTCGACGACCTGCTGCGCATAGACCTTGAACTCGGGCTGCAGCGCTTCCTTCAGCGCCACCGCCTTGGCGGCGATCACATGCATCAGCGGACCGCCTTGAAGGCCGGGGAACACCGCGCTGTTGATCTTCTTGGCAATGTCTTCGTCGTTGCTCAGGATCATACCGCCGCGCGGTCCGCGCAGGCTCTTGTGGTTGGTCGTGGTCGTCACATGGGCATGCGGCACGGGGGAAGGATGCACGCCACCGGCGACGAGGCCGGCGATGTGCGCCATGTCGACCATCAGGTAGGCACCCACTTCATCGGCGATCTCGCGGAAGCGTTTCCAGTCCCAGACACGGGAATAGGCCGTGCCGCCGGCCAGGATCAACTTCGGCTTGTGCTCGCGCGCCTTGGCCGCGACGTCGTCCATATCGAGCAGATGGTCGTCGCGGCGAACCCCGTAGCTCACGACCTTGAACCACTTGCCGCTCATGTTCACCGGCGAGCCGTGCGTGAGGTGGCCGCCCGAGTTGAGGTCGAGCCCCATGAACGTGTCACCCGGCTGCAGCAGCGCGAGGAACACCGCCTGGTTCATCTGGCTGCCGGAGTTCGGCTGCACGTTGGCGAAGGCCGAGCCGAACAATTGCTTGGCGCGCTCGATGGCAAGCGTTTCGGCAATGTCCACGAACTGGCAGCCGCCGTAGTAGCGCTTGCCGGGATACCCTTCGGCATCCGTGTTGGTCATGATCGAGCCCTGCGCCTCGAGCACGGCGCGGCTCACGATGTTCTCGGAGGCGATGAGTTCAATCTCGTGCTGCTGCCGGCCAAGCTCTTTGGCGATGGCATCGGCGATCTCGGGATCGGCGTCGGCGAGGCTCTGGGAGAAGAAGCCCGGATAGAGTTTGGCTGCGGCGTTCATTGGCGTTCCCCCTGCTCGAGCGATGCGTCGCGGTGCGTTGCGGCTATCACGGCGGCCGGAACGATTCCAAGCGCGGCGGCAGCAGCTTCAACGGTAAGGATGGCGGTGATCATGCGGGCTCCCTTTGCTTCATGATGGGTGCCCAGGCGAGCGGCATCGGCGTTCGCGTTCCCCGATGGTGTCCCATCCGATCTCGCCAGTCGCGCGAACCAAGTGATTATTGCAGACACGCCGGTGCGGCGGAAGGCCTCATCCACCCGGGAGAAACCCCGGAACGCTTCAGCGGTGGGAGAGTTTAAGCACCGTCAGGGAAGCCGAACCGGCCGTCCAGCGGCAGGGCGGCTATTGGCTCGGCCAGAACACTGAACAAGAACAAGGAGTTAGAAAAATGGTCATCACCCCCCTCGTCGCCGCTTGGGTCGTCGGCAGTTTCTGGACCGGCGTCGGCATTTCGGCGTTGCATAACGATCATGACGGCCGTTTCGGCCTCGGCGGCAGCAGCGATCTCGTCGTTTCCGAGGATCAGAGCGACCATGACGCACTGTGCGCTGCCCGCTACCAGTCGTACGATTCCGACACCGGCATGTACATGTCGTTCGGTGGCAAGTGGAAGGAATGCACGCTCGGCCTCTAAAGCCAGCGTCTAGTACTGCTTCTGAGGCGTGCGCCCCGCGGCGCGCGCCTCAGCTGTTTCGGGGATCAGCTCGTCTGGGACAGGCGCCGCTTCAACTTGGCCAGCGCGAGATTCTGCATCTGAACCTGTGTCGCACTCACCGGCGCAATCACCACCACTTCGATGCCTGTTCTCTCATCGAGTGCCGCGACCCGCATCTGCGGGCCGATCTGCGTGAATTCGAAGAAGACGCTGGAGCCGGGGGAAGCGCCATTCGGGCCCCTCCCCACCATCTCAACCCTGCTGGAAGATCACGGTGCCGGCCGCGTCGTGGCCGTAGATGTCGTCGCGGAAGCTCACGGCACCCTGCCGGTTGGCCCAGGCCGTGATGTAGGTGGTGTGGAGCGGCATCTGGAAGGTCAGCGGGACGTTGACGTTCTCGTTAGTTGCAAACATCGCCTCGACGGCCGTGATATCCCAGCCGCCATTGTCGGCCAGCACCCAGGCCGCGATCTGGTCGATATGCTCAGCGCGCACGCAGCCCGACGAATAGAACCGGGTGTTCTCGGCGAAGAGGCCCTTGGCCGGCGTATCGTGCAGGTAGCAGTCGAATGGGTTGTAGAAGTCGATCTTGCAGTGGCCCATCGAGTTCTCGCCACCCGGGTCCTGCCGGAAGGTATAGCGCAGCGGCTCGGCGGCCGACGACCAGTCGATGGTCATCGGGTCGATCTCGTTGCCCTTGCCGTCGAAGACACGGATGTGGAACTTGGCGAGGTACTGCATGTCCTCGTTCATGTACCGCACGAGGTCCTTCTCGATGATGGACTTGGGCACGGTCCAGTACGGGTTGAACTTCACCTGATGGATCTTGGAGCTCATGATCGGGGTGGCGCGATCCACCTTGCCGCACACCGCGGTATGCCGCGTGTAAACCTGACCGCCCTGCACGGTCTCGATCGAGGCCGCCGGAATGTTGATCAACAGGTAACGATCCTCGAGCGTCGGGGCGAGCGCCTCCACGCGAGCAGAATTCAGCTGCAACTGCGCCAGCCGCTGCTGCGGGCTGACGGCGAGTGCGTAGAACGTCGCTTCATCAACCTTGCCGGTCGGGAGGATGCCGTGGCGCACCTGGAACTTGCGGAGGCCACGGTCGGTCTCTTCGTCAAAGGTCGAATTCACGGCCTTCGACGGCGCCATGTCCTGCAGCGAAATGAGGTAGCGCTTGAGGTTGGAAACGGCCTTGCCGGTCTTGCTGATCTGAAGACCGAAGGTCTGGCGGGTCGGCTCGACCCACACGTCGCTCGCCGCCAGCTTCTCATAGTAGCCGATAGCGAGCTGCAGATTGTAGGCCGTATCGAAGCTGAGGATCGGCTCGGGCGTATCGATCAGGGCGAGCGCTTCGGCATTGGCGCCGTCGGCGTCGACCGAATTCTTCAGCCGGTTGGTCGCCAGCATGTCCCAGACCGACTCGGCCTGCGCGAAGGACGGCA
>JBEBHC010000146.1:0-7385 GCA_040081185.1 Devosia sp.
GTTCTTCGGGCCGTTCATCAACGACGTCCCCAAATTCGTCGCTTCCCGCACGCTGAAGGGCCGGCTGAGCTGGCAGAACTCGACGCTGATCGAGGGCGACCTCGACAGCTTCGTTCGCGACCTCAAGAGCCAGTCCGGCGGCGAGATCGCGGTGATGGGCGGCATTTCCATCGTCCGCCATCTCTTCCTTGCGGGGCTGCTCGATGAACTGACGCTCATCAGCCATCCGGTGGTCGCAGGCTCGGGCTATCGCCACCTGTTCCAGCCTGGCGACCCGGTCACCCGGCTCCAGCTCGTGAGCGCGCAGAGCACCAGCAAGGGCAATGTAGTGCAGACCTACGGCCTGCGCAGCTGAGCGAGCAAAAAGCCCGGGATCGCTCCCGGGCTTTTCGTTTGCTGCATGGACTACGGAGACATTTTGTAGAGGAAGGAGAAGAGCAGCGCGAGGAGGGCACCGAAGGCGCTCTCCACGGCGACGAAGAAGCCGTTCAACTGATCCGGCGTGATCGCCGCGTTGTTGAGATAGATGAAGGGCGCTGCAACGAGCGAGACGATGAAGGCGCCGACCAGACCGATGGTCAGCACTGCCAGGCGGATGCCGATTACTTCGTCGCTTTGCACCAGACCTTTGACGTCGATGAAGTATTTCACGACGGCCACGGCGTAGCCGATGGTGACGGGCGTGGCGATTTCCTTGATCGCTACGCGGTCGCCCGGAATGGCAATGACGAACCACATCAGGAGAGTGAAGATGATGTGGAACGCAACCACGGCCAAGCCGAGATCGAGTGCAAATCGCTGCCGGTTGACATCGGCCATATGCGGACCCTCGCCTATCTGGATGATGCGATAAAGGCTTCGTAATACTTGGCGACCTCAAGCCGGCGCTGCGCGCCGCCGCCCACCGGCCGCCGGGGAAATTGTCCCAGTGGTTCGAGTGCCTCGAACAGGCCAATGAACTGGGTGACGCATTCGCTGCCGATGCCGCCGGTGTCCTGCACCAGGAACTTGGCAGCACCTTCGACGTCCTTACGGTTGGCGGTCGCTATGCCGGACACGTCGACGTAATATTGCTGCGCGCATTCCGACATCTTCTGCATGAAGGACACCACCTCGCCGCCAAGCTCGGTTCCAAATTTGAGATCGAGCGTGCCGGCAGCGGCCGCGCCGGAAATGGCATAGGCTATGGTTCCTGCGATCTCGACGCAGCGGCCACTGGTGGTTTCCGTGCTTTGCTCCTTGAAGACAGCCAGCGTCTCCGCGCTTGAAAAGACGGTGGTCCTGATGCGCGTCGAAAACATCCGCTGCAGCGTTGCGAAGATATAGCCGTCGAGGTCCTGATCCTGTCCCAGCGATATGCCGCCGATGCCAGCGCTTTTGAGCCGCAGCAGGAAGTTCACGTAGAATCCGTCATACTTTTCGTCGTCCGCCATCTGTACGAACTGATCCAGAAACGTCAGCGCACCGGCGGCCTTGGAGCTGTCGGCGCTGATCAGGGGCGGCAAGTTGAGCAGGATGTCGCTGGTCATCCGGTCCCATTCGATGTCCGACTGGATCCATTTCCTGACGAGCAGCAGCTTCATGCCGTGCAGGGCCGCCCCTACGCTGGTCTTGGTCAGCGACATCTTGAACGACGGTACGAACGGAAAGCTCGCCTCGAAGGCCTTGCCGGGGGTCGCGAAGGCGACGAGGTTCTCGTCGATCAGGTCCTGCCTCGGTCTGGCCCACACATCGATGGCGCGCACGGGGATGAAGCCCACCGGCTTCTGGCTGCCATCGAGGATTTCGCCATGGATGAACAGGAAGTCGCCCTTGGGGGGAATTTTGATGTCCGGCACGTCGATCTGCATGTTGGCTTGCGCCGCGCCGATCGGGATGGTCTTTGAATCACCGAGGTCGGAGCCGGTATCGAAATACAGGACGACCGCGCCGGAGGGGACAGACCGGCCGAAATCAATGGAAGCGCGCAGTCTCGCCGATTCCTGCGCGCCCGCGGCGTGCGAACCGACGACTAGAATCACGATTGACAGGACGGAAGCGAATGCGTTCCGCATCAGTCACCCCCGATCGCCCGACGACGCGTATGCCGGCCTATTGCCCGCGATGAGGGTAGTGCGCCGGTGAACCGGTGACAACATAAGTGGTAGCACAGATGCCGCTGCGGCCTCTTGCGCTGCGACCATGTGAAAGGGCCGACGCCGCATGACACGGCATCGACCCTCGGAGGACGTTGTTCTAGTGCTGCAGGGCCGGCGCTAAGGCCAGCGGCGAACTAGGCCGCGACGGCGCGCTCGAGCGGATAGGCATCGGCTTCGTACAGCGCCTTGATCGCCTGGCCTTCGAAGCGGGCGCCGTCGACGTCGAGGATCGAGCCGATGAGCCAGCTGGCGGGCTGTTCCTCGATGATGAACTGGATGGCCTGGGCGGCGGATGCGAACCTGCGGTAGCGCGCCAGCGACTTGGCGAAGCGGCGGCTTGGGAAGAGTTCGGCGGGGGTGGAATAGTCGATGGTCATGGCATTACCTCGAGGTTGAAACGGCGTTCTTGACGCTGGTCTTGCGGGCCAGCGGATAGCGCCGGCTGTTGTAGAGCGCGAGCATGTCGGCGCGCGCGAGGAGCTTGTCGCCGATCTTGAGCCGCGCACCGCGCAGGCTGACAGGAGCGGCTTCTTCGATGGCGAAACGCAGTGCGTTGGCGGCGGTGCGGAAGCCGCGCGGGCCGTGGGCCGTTGCGCTCTTCCGGTCGCTGCCGAGATAGAGCTCGGCGCGCGCCAGATAGTCTTGATTGGTCATTGTGGTCTTCTTGGTCTTGGCCTCGAACCGCGCCGGACTGTCGCCCTGGAAGCGGGAGGCGGAGCCGGGCGCCGCGGGGGCACCCGGCAAATCGTGAGGCTTAGAGAACGCGGAGGTTCGTCGCCGACACTTTACCGTCGCGGCCGGATTCGAGGTCGTAGGAGACCTTCTGGCCTTCGCCGAGGCCCGAAAGCCCGGCGCGCTCGACGGCGGAGATGTGGACGAACGCGTCCTTGGAGCCATCATCCGGCTGGATGAAGCCGAAGCCCTTGGTGGCGTTGAAGAATTTTACGGTACCATTGATCATGGTGGTCTGCCTTGTATATCGCCCGGATTGAGATCGCGAAGCGCTGTTCCACCGGCGCGACATGCGCAGGCGGGCCTAAAACGTTTTCGAAATCAGGGGGAGCCAAGCAACCGGAGAACCGGCGATCAGAGCCATGACGGCTGAAACGTGTTCCTCATATAGACATGCCGCGTGTTCCAAACAAGGCCGCGGAGCACGTTAGGTGAACGCCGTCCTGATAGAAGGTCACCCCACCCTGTGCGGCGGCGCGAACTCACCCTTGTCGAGCGCCGGCGCGTTCAGCGACACCCATTCGTGCGGGTAGCCCATCTTGAGCGGCATTGCGTCGGTCAATTCCTGGCGCGTTGCGGCGTCGAGGTCGAATTCGCCGGCGGCCATGTTCTGGGTGATCTGCTCGAGGCGGCGGGCGCCGACGATGGCGGCGGTGACGCGCTGGTCTCCGAACAGCCAGCTCAGCGCCACTTCGCTCGGGCTCCTGCCGAGCCGGGTCGCCACTTCGGTCACCTTGTCGACCATGGCTTTGGCCTCGTCGAACCAGTAGCGGTCGGCGACGACCTTGGTGGTGAGGCCGTGGCGCGTGCCCTCGGCGGGCTTTTCCTGGCCGCGATACTTGCCGGTTAGCATGCCGGCGGCGAGCGGGCTCCAGCAGATCATGCCGACGCCTTCGGCGGCGCAGGCCGGAAGGACTTCGCGTTCGATGTCGCGGCGCAGCAGGTTGTAGAGGTGCTGGGCGGAGACCAGCGAGGTCAGATCCTTCAGCGCAGCGACGCCGTTGGCGCGCGAGATCTGCCAGCCGTAATAGTTGGAGCAGCCGAGATAGCGGACCTTGCCGGCGCGCACGAGATCGTCGGCAGCGCGCAGCGATTCCTCGATCGGCGTGTAGGGGTCGCCGCCGTGGAACTGCCAGAGGTCGACATAGTCGGTGCCGAGCCGCTTGAGGCTCGCCTCGCAGGCCTCGACGATATGCTTGCGCGAGGAGCCGCGCGCCGTCACGGCGTTGCCGGTGGGGAACCAGCCCTTGGTGGCGATCACCAGGTCGTCGCGCTTGTGGTCCTTGAGAATGGCGGCGAGGATGGTCTCGCTTTCGCCGGCCGAATACATGTCGGCGGTGTCGATGAAATTGCCGCCGCCATCGACGAAGGCCTTCACGATGGCGCGGGATTCCTCGAGGTCGCAGCCCCATTCCTTGTTGCCGAAGGTCATGGTGCCCAGGCACAGGCGCGACACGAGCAGGCCGGAGCGGCCGAGATAGCGGTACTTCATCGAACTTCTCCTAAAATCAGGCGCCGGTGATGCGCCAGATCACATCGCCGACGTCGTCGCACATGAGCACGCTGCCGTCGCCGGCGATGGCGACGCCGACCGGGCGGCCATAGGACAGCTTTTCGTCGGGCGACAGGAACTGGCCGAGCAATTCCTGCGGCGCGGCGCCCGTCGGCTTGCCGTTGGCAAAGGGGACGAAAAGCATGCGGTAGCCGCTCAGCGTGGAGCGGTTCCAGCTGCCGTGCTGGCCGATGGCCATGCCTTCGCCGAGACCGGGCAGCGTACCGGCGGGCAGCCAGCACAGACCGAGCGAGGCGGTGTGACCGCCCAGCGCAAAATCGGGCTGGATCGAGCCCGCGACCAGCGCGGCATCCTGCGGGACGCGATGATCGACGATGCGGTTCCAGTAGCTATAGGGCCAGCCGTAGAAGCCGCCATCGAGCACCGAGGTCAGATAGTCGGGCGGGGTCTCGTCACCCAGGCCGTCGCGCTCGTTCACCACGGTCCACAGCGTCGTGCTCGATGGCTCCCAGGCCATGCCGACCGGGTTACGCAGGCCCGAGGCGAAGATGCGGTGCGTTCCGGTGGCAATTTCGTATTCCCAGATGCAGGCGCGACCCTGTTCGGCTTCCATGCCGCTGTCGCCGATATTAGAGTGCGAGCCGACGGCGATGTAGAGGCGCGACTTGTCCGGACTGACGATCAGGTTGCGCGTCCAGTGGCCGTGCGACTTGTAGGTGGTGAGCCGCCGGCCCTTGTCGGTGATGCGCGTATCGCCGACCCTGAACGGATAGGCGAACAGCCCGTCCATGTGGCCGACATAGAGCGTCTCGCCGATCAGCGCCATCCCGAAGGGGTGGTTCAGGCCATCGAGCAGCGTGTGGCGGATTTCGGCAACGCCATCGCCATCGGCGTCGCGCAGCAGGGTGATGCGGTTGGCGCTGTCGCCGACGGCGGCGGCGCGGCGGAGCGTCGTGTCGATGGCGTAGTCGAAGGCGCTGCGCACCTCGCCTTGCGGGCCGAGAGCCTCGGCCGTCAGCACATCGCCATTGGGCAGCACCAGCATCTGGCGCGGATGCTTGAGGCCGGTGGCGAAGGCATTGACCTTGAGGCCCGGCGCGGGCCGCGGCGTGCGGCCATCACGCCAGCCATGCGCGGTGGGCATCTTGAGGGTCGGGATGCCCTGCGGCCTGGGATCGGGGATCTGCGGGCTGGTGCCGAAGGCCGGCGGGAAGTTGGTGCGCTGATAGTTGCGCAGCAGGATCATGGCTCCACCGATCACGGCCACGCCGCGCGCAAACAGCGACCCAAAGTTCATCCGGCTACTCCGTCATCCGATCCGCGCCCTCGGTAGCACATCCAGCGATTGGCGCCAGACCGGCGCGAACAAACCGGCTCCGGCAGATTCGCACACGCTGACAGGCGCAACCTGTGGCGGTAAGCTGGCATTGTGCCTGAAACGGAGAAGCAGTCTCAATGTCGCGCGTCATCGTCATCGGCGGTTCCGGCCGCACCGGCAGTCTCCTGGTGGATCAGTTGCTGGCGCAGGGCGACCGGCCGGTCGCCACGATCCGGGACTCCAAGAAAATGGCGTCGCTGGTCAGGCGCGCCGCCGAGACGGTGATGATCGATCTCGAAAAGACGCCGCTCAATGAAATCGCGATGGTGATGACCGGCGCCGATGCGGTGGTGTTCGCGGCGGGCTCGGCAACGGGCGAGTCGAGCGCGATCGACCGCAAGGGCGTGATGCGCACACTGAAGGCGGCGGAGAAAGCCGGGGTCAGGCGCTACGTGGCGATTTCAGCCCTCGGCGACAGCACGCCCGTGCCGGGCGAGTGGGTCAAAACGCCCGAGATGAAGGATTACTACAAGCAGAAGCGTGCCGCTTCGAAGGCCATCCACGCCTCCAAGCTCGACTGGACCATCATCGAGCCGGGAGAGCTCACCGACGGCAAACTGACCGGCAAGGTCAAGCTCTCCACCGATGGCCTCGACAACGAAACCGCCATCAGCCGTGCGGACCTGGCAGCGGTGACCCTCGCGGCGCTAGCGACCCGCGGCAGTATTGGAAAGACGTTCCAGATCATCGGCGGCAAGAGCGACATCGGCGAGGCAGTGCGCAAGGCCTCGGGCGGCGACGCGAAAGCCGAACCCGAAACGAAGAAGGGTGCTGCGAAAGCCACGGCCAAGAAATCTGACGCCAAGAAGTCCCCAGCGAAAAAGACCGTCGGCAAGAAGGCTCCGGGCAAGGCTCCTGCCAAAAAGGCTGCTGCGAAGAAGCCGGGCAAGAAGACCTAGAGCGCCTCGAGGCGTCGAACAACTTCGTCGCGCGCTCCCGTCATGCCCTTGTAGTCAAGCTGGCTTGCATCGAGGGCCTGCAGGTGGCCGACCAATCCGGCCGCGATCTCTCTGGCATTGGCCTGTCTCGCAATGGCCTCGATCGGTTCGGCATAAATCCGGATGGTGAAGAGGATATCGCCGCTTTGTGGCAGGCGCCGCAGCGTTTGCCGCTCGACGCGCAGAAATGTCTGTGGACCGAAGACAAGCATGCCGGGGATCGCCGGGCGGAACAACGTTCCAGCGGGGTGGATCGACCAGTTCCAGCGCAGCATGCCGGTTTCGGGCTTCAGATTGTCGAACATCCGCGCGATGAGTTCGGCGTTGCGGGTGTGCGGACCGAAAGCGGGCACCGGTGCGTGGATCTCGTGTATGGGACGGCCGAACTTTTCGGTGAGGTTCCAGCCCGATGGAAAACACAGCGAGGCCGCCGCCAGTCGCCAGCCGATCTCGCCGCGACGCATCAGCACCAGATCCTCCTGTACGAGGCGTGAAGCCACCTTCAGCGGCGCGTCGCCATCGAGCGGAACGGCCTGTCCGGCCACACGCATCGCAGCGCCGTCACTGCGATAGATTTCCGGAAAATGGCGCGGCAGGTGCTCGACCAGCAGCGCCAGCACCTCGGACTGGGCGTCGATGGTCTCGGGTTCTGCCGCCCACACCTCATTGGCATGCGCGGACTCGAT
>JBEBHC010000322.1:0-1911 GCA_040081185.1 Devosia sp.
ATGAGATATTGTCCTTCCACAAAGCAGATGAGAAGACCCATCACCCCAAGGAAGAGTGTGGAGAAGAAGTACAAGCGAATAGCATGAGATACAGCGAATCGGCTGATTTTTCTTCCGAAGAGGCGCACAGGTTCACCAGGCTTTCCAAACCAGTCTTTGATGTATCCATACAGCACCGCAACGGTGGGAATCTTAATACCACCACCGGTACCAGCAGGGCTCGCTCCGATGTACATGAGCATCATGTAGAGAAAGAGTGAGGTCACATGCAGTGCGCCGATATCAATGGTGTTGAAGCCTGCTGTACGAGTGGAAACGCTCTGGAAGAACGTTGCCGTAATTTTCTGGAATATATTCATGTCCTGGAGCACGGGGTTTCCCCATTCCACAAGAAGAGGAATAGCTGTTCCGATAAAGAGAAGCAGAGCTGTGCACGTCAGCACCACGCGAGTCTGCACCGAAGAGGCGACAACACCCGAGACATCACGATCGAGCGCGGATTGGATGACATTGTCATGGCGGAACAGAAACCGTCGGATGGATGCATGAATGGCAATCAGCACCGGATAGCCAAGGCCTCCCAAAATGATGAGACTTGCGATGACATAGTTCACCAGCGGATCTTTTACGAAATGCATGAGATTGTCATTTAAGAGCCCAAATCCAGCATTGTTGAAGGCCGAGATGCTGTGAAACAGTGCCCACCACCATGGGTTGATGTCGCCGATCATGGAAGGATTAGCCTGCAAATGAATGCCAAGAATCAGGAATCCTGCACCCTCTATAAAGAAGGTGTACATCGCAACGTGACGCATCATGTGTAGTACACGAGGTCGATCAACATCCAGAATGCCGGAGAGCACATCTCGAAAAGTTTCTCTCTCGGTGAGCCCTCGCACAATGAGGAGTGCGAAGATGGACGTGAACATCACGATGCCAAGTCCTCCCATTTGAATCATGATCAGAATTGCGATTTTCCCGCTTGTGGACCATACAGAGAAATCTGTAGATGTGAGTCCGGTCACACAGAGGGCAGATACCGCCATAAACAGAGAGTCGATGAATGTTTCACCTTGTTGTGTTACTTTTTGCGTGAAGACGTGAGTCTCTTCTTTTGCTGAGACGTGCGTATTGGTACCGATGGGTAGGACCTGCACTTGTTGCAGAACCGGTACGTATGTTTCTACTGTTCTGTGCTTTTCAGTCTGGAAAAGAATGAAGCCTCCAATGAGCGAGGCACAGATAAAGGATACAACGGTCGCTTCTGCAGCATTGAGTGCCAGTAGCACGTGCAAAACCGAGCGAAATGGACGAAGAAGAAGGTTCATAGCGCGCGCGTTCTACAGAAAAACCTCTGATTGTTCAAGGGTCTAGAAGTTACTTTTTCTTTTCTTTTCTCGTTTCTACCCAAGGAAGCGAGTGTCAGTTTTATCGTCGTAGCGTGTCCTGTATACTTCTTGTATGTCTACCTGCAACGCCTGCCAAGCCTGTCTCATGCCGTTTGCCAAAGATACGGGCAAACGAGAAAGTAAGAACTACTGTAGTTACTGCTTCAAAGATGGGAAGTTGTGTTACGAGGGTGACCTAAAAGGATTTCAAAAAATCTGTTATGAGGCCATGCGCAAGAACGGCACCGGATTCATCATGGCGCATTTTTACACGTTCATGATTCGCTTCGCTCCGCGGTGGAGGAAGAAAAACAAGTAAGACTAGTCACTCTGTACGATGCGCACCCAGACTGTCGCAAAGGCTGATGCCAGAGCGATAATAACGATGATTCGCAACATCGGATTTTTGATCTTTCTAGCTGCCGCATCGATGGCGAGTCCTGTGAGCACCATGAGTCCGGCAAGGGGACTCACAAATACCCAGGGTGACCAATCCCACCCACCACCAGCACCACCATAGATT
>JBEBHC010000147.1:0-7342 GCA_040081185.1 Devosia sp.
GCGCAGAACGCTGCGGCAAAAGCCGACGACCGGGCCAGCTTCCACGCGCACGATCTGGCGTTCCACGACCTGCTGTTCGATGCGATGGAGTTCGACCGAGTCAAAGCCGTGATGAACTCGGCCCGCGCGATTCTTGATCGGGCCCGCCGATTGATTCTCGATCCGCGGCGCCTCACCAAATCGCTCAGCGAACACAAGATCATCGTCTCGGCTATCGTTTCGGCCGAGCCAGCGCGCGCCTCGGGGGCGATGCGGGCCCATATCGACAACGTCATGGCGGAGTTGCTCGCCTTTGCCGACGACAATCCCGGAGTTTTCGCAGATAGCGAACCGGGCGAGCGCACTTACGCTTTCGGATAGGAGAACCAACGTGCTCAGAGGAATACCCCCCATTCTCGGACCGGACATGCTGCACATCATGCGCGCCATGGGGCATGGCGACGAACTTGTCATCGCCGATGCCAACTTCCCCGCCTCAAGCCAAGGCCCCGAGGTGATCCGCATCGATGGAGTCAGCGGCACGGATCTCGCGGAGGCCATCCTCAAGCTGATGCCGCTCGACGAGTTCGTGCCGGAACAGGCCTTCGTGATGCAGGTAGTGGGCGATCCGTCGGCAAAGCCGCCGGTCGTCCTGGAATATGAAAAGATCGTCGCCAAATACGAACCCAAGGCGAAGGTCGGTTCGATCGAGCGCATGGAGTTTTACGAGCGCGCCAAGACCACGTTTGCGATTGTCCAGACGGGCGAGAACCGGCTCTATGGCAATCTCATCCTCAAGAAGGGCATTATCCGGCCAGACTAAGCCGGTACGCGCCAACCGCGCTGGACGGATTGGCCCAAAGTTGCCCTCGCCAAGGCAGGCGGCGGCGGCTAGAGAGCCCGCAAATTCAGGAGACCTGACCCATGAAACTGCTGCGCGTTGGCCCCAAGGGCGCCGAGAAGCCGGCTCTGCTCCATTCGGACGGCACCTACCGCGATTTGTCGTCTGTCGTGCCCGATATCAGCGGCGGATCGATCGGCGATGCAGCCATCGCCAAGATTCGCGCCACCGATGCCGGCAAGCTGCCGGTGCTCGATGCGAAGCTGCGCGTCGGCCCCTGCGTGGGCAATGTCGGCAAGTTCATCTGCATTGGCCTCAACTATGCCGACCACGCGGCCGAAACCGGAGCTGCGATCCCGGCCGAGCCGATCATCTTCTTCAAGGCGACCAGCGCCATCGTCGGCCCGAACGACGATGTGATGATCCCAAAGAACGCCAAGAAGCCGGATTGGGAAGTCGAACTCGGCATCATCATCGGCAAGGAAGCCAAGTATGTGGACGAAGCCAATGCGCTCGACTACGTCGCCGGCTATTGCGTCGTGAACGATGTGTCCGAGCGGCACTTCCAGACCGAGCGCGGCGGCCAGTGGGACAAGGGCAAGGGCTGCGACACGTTCGGTCCGATCGGGCCCTGGCTGGTGACGCGCGACGAAGTCGCCGATCCGCAGAACCTCAAACTCTGGCTTGAGGTCGATGGCCACCGCTACCAGAACGGCTCGACCAAGACGATGATCTTCGGCGTCGCCACATGCGTCAGCTATGTGAGCCAGTTCATGTCATTGCAGCCTGGCGACATCATCACCACCGGCACCCCGCCGGGCGTCGGCATGGGCGTCAAGCCGGAGCCGGTCTGGCTCAAGCCGGGCAATGTGATGCGGCTCGGCGTCGAGGGCCTGGGCGAGCAGCAGCAGAACACGGTCGCCTACAGCGCTTGATTGTGACGCAGCGCTCCGGCACCTGCTCCTGATCGGAGGTGGCGTGGGACGGCTGGTCGAAACCTTTCTGGTCTTTCTCAAGCTCGGGCTCACCAGTTTTGGTGGGCCCGTTGCGCATATCGGCTATCTGCACGACGAGTTCGTCACGCGCCGGAAATGGCTCGACGATGCGGCCTATGCCGACCTGGTGGCCTTTTGCCAGTTCCTTCCGGGCCCGGCTTCGAGCCAAGTAGCAATTGCCATCGGCGACATGCGCGGCGGCTTGCCGGGAGCCGTGCTGGCGTGGCTCGCGTTCACGTTGCCTTCGGTGCTGATGCTTGCGGGCTTCGCCGCGGGTTCAAGTCTGTGGGCTGGTCCGGCAGCACAGGGCCTCCTACACGGGCTGATGCTTGCGGCGGCAGCCGTGGTTGCGCTGGCTGCGCTGCAGATGGCGCAGCGGCTCACGCCTGACTGGCCGCGCCGAGCGGTCGCCCTGGTCGCTGCATTGCTGGTCATCGCCTTGCCGTTCGCGGCTACGCCCGTGGTGGTGCTCGCCATCGCGCTCGGGCTCGGCGCGCTGCGGGGTGGAGCGGCGCCGGCGGTGGGGTCGGCGACGTCGCCGCATCCGCTTGCCACCGTCGCGCTCGCGACGTTCGCGGCGTTGCTGGCTGGCCTGCCGGTCCTCAATGCGATCACCGACAACGGCATTGTCGACGTGGCCGACCGGTTTTACCGTGCCGGGTCGCTGGTGTTCGGGGGCGGACATGTCGTGCTGCCGCTGCTGGAGAGCGAACTGGTCGACACGGGGATGGTCGACCGGGATATGTTCCTTGCCGGCTATGGTGCGGCACAGGCCGTGCCGGGGCCGCTGTTCTCGTTCGCCTGGTATGCCGGTGCCCTGTTGAAAGGTCCGCCGAACGGCTGGGTCGGGGGCGCCCTCGCGCTCGCCGCCATCTACCTGCCGAGCTTCCTGCTGGTACTTGGCGGACTGCCGTTCTGGGCGATGCTCCGGCAGCAACCGCGGCTTCGGTCCGGGCTCGATGTGGCCAATGCCGCCGTTGTTGGGCTCGTTCTCGCGGCTCTGTGGGACCCGATCATCAGCGGCACGATCCATAACTGGATCGACGCCGTACTTGTCGCAATCGCCTTTGCCGCCTTGCTGCGGGTACCGCCCTGGGCGGTGGTGCTGGCCTGCGGCGGAGTGGGCCTCGTGCTCGCCTAGGGTCGCCGCGCCACAAGGTCGATCTCGACGAGCGCACCAACGGCGAGCGCCGTGACACCGACGGTGGTGCGCGCCGGCAACTTGCCGGGTTCGAAGAAACTCGGCCAGAGCTTGTTCAGGGCGGCGTAGTCGCGCTCGAACTGGGTCAGGTAGATGCGGGCCATGGTGACATGTTCGAGACCGAGGCCGAGAGAGCCGAGCACAATCTTGAGATTGTCGATGACCCTCAGCGTCTGGGCCTCGACGCCTGCAGGAAGCGGGGCATCGGGTGCGGCGGGGTCGGTCGGCATCTGCCCGGTAACGAAGACGAAGCCGTCGGCCTCGACGGCATGCGAGAACGGAGCCACCGGCCGGGGGCCCGAAGCGACAACGTGGTGGATCGGCAGGCTCATGGAAATCCTCCGGAAAGCCGGGTGCCTTGCAACGGCCCGGTTCGTATCCCATGCTTAAGGGGTTGATGCGACAATCTACAAGGTTGCCGCCGCGCCGGAACTCATAGAGGAGTGGCGCAACCGTCTAACCGGAGACGCGGGCGACAATCCGCTACGGCCGAGGAGTACCCGACCGCATGCTGGACATCTTCCACATGATCACAGACTGGATCAGTTCAGTCATGCTGGCTGTCGCCAGCAATTACTGGCTGTTCGTCTTCCTGGTGTTCCTCGTATGCGTCGGCGAGGCCGTGTTCATTCTCGGCCTCCTCGTGCCGTCGCTGCCCATCCTGCTGCTGGTCGGCGGGCTGATCACGACGCAGGATCTGCCGTTCTGGCCGATTTTCTTGGCGGCGACCGCGGGCGGCATCATCGGCGATGCGATGTCGTACTGGATCGGGCACTTCCTCAAGGACCGGATCAAGGTCATCTGGCCGTTCAAGAATTACCTGCCGCTGATCGCGCAGGGCGAGGTGTTCTTCCAGCGCCATGGCGGCAAGGCCATTTTCATCGGCCGCTTCATCACCGGGCTTAAGGCGGTGGTGCCAGGGATCGCCGGCATGCTGGGGATGAACTGGGGCTATTTCACCTTGATCAACACGATCTCAGCCTTCATCTGGGCGGCGACGCACATCCTGCCGGGCATGTTCCTGACGCAGTGGCTGGAATCGATCGGGCTCAGCCTCGAACTGGTCATCATCTTCGGCGCGCTCATCCTGGGCGTGGCGTTCCTGCTGCTGCACTACTGGAAGCGGATCCTCCTGTTTTTCGCGCCGTGGATGGGCGGCTGGGGCAAGTCGATCCAGGCGCGGTTCCAAAAGCCGGATGCCGACCCTTCGCACTAGGACTGCCGTTCACACCAATATGTGATCACTGGACTTGGCCGGTGCGTGGCGCGACAGTGCCGCCATGCGCAATCTGATCGCCACGATCCGCGCCTTGCTGCTGTTGCCCGTGCTGGCTGCGGCAATTCCTGTCAGTGCCGCCGATTTCGTCGACCAGCAGGCGCTGGACAATCTCTTTATCGAGCTTCGGCAGGCACCCGATGCCAATGCCGCCGAAGCCATCAGCCAGACAATCTGGGCCTTCTGGGTCAACCCGACCGACCGGAAGCTGGCCGACGAGATGGCTGTCGTCTTGCGGGCCGAAAGCAGTGGGGACTTCGCCACCGGGATCGGTGTGCTCGACAAGATGATCAGCGAATATCCGTCGTACGCCGAAGGCTGGAACCGGCGGGCGACGCTGCGGTTCATGGTGGGCAACTACAAGGGCTCGCTCGAAGACATCGACAAGGTGCTCGCGCTCGAGCCGCGGCACTTCGGAGCGCTCAGCGGCAAGATCATGATCGAGCTGCGCCTCGGCGACAGGCCTGCTGCACTGAAGGACATGGTGGCGGCCCTCGCCATTCATCCCTATCTGTCGATGAAAGAGCTCTTCCCCGAGCTGCAGCAGAAGATCACCAATATCTGAAACGGAATCCCCGATGTCCGACGAATACCCGGTCGAGCGCGAAGACGGCGCGAATAAAGGCCGCTATGTGATCCGCTTTCCCGAGGGTTTGGAAGCGGAGATGACCTACCAGAAGCGCGGCCCCGGTGTGATTGCCATTGACCACACTTTCACGCCGCCCGAACTACGTGGGCGCAATATCGCGGCCCGGCTGATGAATGCGCTGATCGATGACGCTCGCCGTGAGGGCACGAAGATCAAACCCTACTGCTCGTATGCGGTGACACAGTTCCAGCGCCACAAGGAATGGGCAGACCTGCTGGCGTGAGGGTCGCCACACGCGATCCGTGGCATTTTAGTCAATCTTTCACCATGCAGTGAGGTGAGGGCTGGCCTGCCGCAACCAAAACCCAATCCGGGCGCTTTGCTGGTGTCGCAAACGGGGTCCGGGCACATGCGCCTCTTCCAGCTTCTTGTCCTCTTCCTGCTGGTGTTCGGCCCGCTTGCAGCAACCGTCACTATGACTTTGGCTCAGGAAACGAGCCCGGTTGTCGCGATTACGGCCGACGCCATCAACAGCGCCGACCTTTCGATTCTCCCCGCCGGTTCTCCTCCCCCGGCAGCGGAAACGGGATCGGATGTGGCCGTCCCTCCGGCCGCACCCGATCCCGCCATCGTCAAGCTGCAGGTGCTCCTCGACCGCGCAGGGGCTTCGCCTGGCGTTATCGACGGTTTTGACGGCGACAACGTAAGAAAGGCCATCTCGGCCTATCAGGCGATGAACGGCCTCAACGCCGACGGCCAGCTCAATGCAGACCTTATCGCGGCTATTCAGACGGGTGAGCCGGTGGTCGGTGCCTATACCGTCACCGCCGAGGATGTTTCCGCGATCACCGCGCCCACGCCCGACGACTATGCCGAAAAAGCCAAGATGGAGTTCCTCGGCTACGCCAGGGTCAGCGAAGAGTTGGCCGAGCGATTCCACATGGATGAAGACCTGTTGAAGGCGCTCAATCCATCGGCGACATGGGCCGAAGGCGAGCAGGTCGTCGTCGCGGCCTACGGTCCGGATCGCGAAGGCAAAGTTGCGCGCATCGAGGCCGACAAGGCGACGCGGCAGCTGCGTGCGTATGATGCGAACGATGTTCTGATCGTCGCCTATCCGGCCACAATCGGTAGCGAATCCAATCCGTCGCCCGAAGGCACACACCTGGTAAACGCCGTGGCGCCGATGCCGAACTACACCTACAACCCCGATGTCAATTTCCAGCAGGGTGAGAACACCGAAGTGCTGATCATCCCCCCGGGACCGAACGGTCCGGTGGGTTCGATGTGGATCGATCTCACCGAGCCGACCTTTGGCATCCACGGGACGCCCGAGCCGAGCAAGATCGACAAGACTGCCTCGCATGGCTGCGTGCGGTTGACCAATTGGGACGCCGAAGAACTCTCGAAGATGGTCGAACCCGGCGTCCCAGTCGTCTTTATGGGCTGAGGAAATCCCGCGCGGCGAGCATCTCTTCCTGCCGCAGTTCGTGGCCGCCGTCGTGCCAGAGCGGCGTGACCTCCGCCCCCTGAGCCGTGAACCAGTCGATCAGCGCCTCTGTAGTCGCCGCCGGGCCGATCGGGTCGCGGCGTCCGGCTGTCACCAGCACTTTCATTCCAGCAAGACCGGGTTGCGGCGCAGGCGCGAACGGGATGAGCGGGTGCATCAGCACGGCGCGGTCAATCAGGGCCGGATGGGCGAACAATATCGAAGCGAGGATATTCGCCCCGTTCGAGTAGCCCATGGCTGCGACCATGCCCGGTTGCATCGCATCGACGGTCGTTTGGATGAATCCGGCCATCTTGTCGGTTGCGCGGGCAAGATCATCCATGTCGAACACGCCCTCCGCCTTGCGGCGAAAGTAGCGCAGCGCGCCGTTTTCGGACACGTCGCCGCGTGGCGCGATCAGATGAGCGCCAGGCAGCAGTTGCTGGCCGACGCCCATGAACTGGTGCTCGTCGCCACCGGTGCCGTGAAACAGCAGGAGCAGGGGAGATCCGGGCGAACTCCGGGTCTCCGCGAAGCTTGAGGTGTCCATGGAACGTTACTCCAGCTTCTCGAGCGTCTGGGCGAGCTTTAGGCGAAGGTGCTCGTGCTGCCGCGGCAGCTTCAGTGCTTCACCAAGATGCGCAGTGTCTTCGTCGCGGTCGAAGCCGGGTTCGTTGGTGGCGATTTCGAACAGCACACCGCCGGGCGTACGGAAGTAGATCGACCAGAAGTAGTCGCGATCGATCACCGGCGTGACCTTATACCCTGTGTCGGCAAGGGCCTTGCGGACCTCGAGTTGCGCTGCCCGATCAGGGACCGCGAAGGCGAGGTGATGCACCGAACCCTCACCGAGACGTGCGAGCGGCGTCGTCGGCAGCGTCTCGATATCGACGAAATCCGCGCCATTGCCGCCGGGCCGCACGAGCCGGCGGCCGAAGCGGTTGCCGCACAGCAGCGCGGTGAGGTTGAGAA
>JBEBHC010000323.1:0-1898 GCA_040081185.1 Devosia sp.
CGCCGACGAGGCATTCCACCTGCTCAAACGTCCAGCCGCGTTGCAAGGATAGCAATACGCCATCTACCACGACATGCGGCGTTCCCGCGAAACCCAATTGCTGCGCGAGGCGCAGATTTCGCTCGCCTTGGGCCACGACGGTCGCGGAATTGGCGCGCCTTTGCGCGGCCTGCAGGTCGAGACCGGCGCGCTCCGCGGCGAGGCGGATGGCGCTGTCGTCGACGCGTCCAGGAATCCGCATTAAGGCGTCGTGAAAGGCAAGCTGCTTGCCTTGTGCGCCGGCGGCGATCGCGATGCGCGATGCGTTGAGGGTGCGATTGCCGGTGGCGCGCGAGACAATGGTGCGTCCGTAAATCGGGTACTCGACCACAGAGATGCGAACGTCGGGATTGTCGCGGGCATAGGCGACCCAAATTGGATGAAGTACGCGGCACGCGGGACACGAATAGTCAGCAAACTCGATGATGCGAATCGGCCCGGCGCCGCGATCGGCGAAAGCGGCGTCGCGTTCAAACGTCGCCAATACCGGAATTGCCGCGTGGGAGGCGGCGATCGTTTGCGCGCTGACGCCGCACGCGCGCGCCGCCTGGTCGGAGACCGCAGCGCTTGCGGACGTCGCAACCATCGCAAAGAGCGCGGTGAGTACAGTTCTGAGCATTGGACCCCTCGACGGTTACGCTTACGCACGGGCCTGTTTTGAGGTTACAGGTCCCCTGTGTAGACCACGCAGCACGTGCGCCCACGTCTCTTGCACCGCGTCCTTGGCCTGATCGGCGGAGCCGAGCAGGTGTGTTGAGCGTGGCGCGAGAGTCTTGGCATCCAGCGCCGAACAAGCTCGTCCAGGGCGGCGCGGTTGCCCGTATGCGCCGCAAGGACAAGGTATTCGTCTAAAACTCTGTCTCGACCACGTTGCATCGCCACCCGCCTTCAACCTTATAGTCGCCGCGGGACGGTGCTGGGTTCATGAGGCTCAGCAAAAAATCGGGTTTAGCCCAGAACGCCCAGCAAATGCGCGACATAAGCTGCGTAGAGTAGGACAAGGCATGCGCCTTCTAGGCGGGTCACGCGTCGTCCAATCGTGGCGAATAGCAAGAGCAAGACGGCGCTGAGGCACATCACACCCCAATCGACGAGCGATACTTCGGGAGGGACCGCGATCGGTTTCACCAGCGCCGTCACGCCGACGATGCCGAAAATATTGTAAATGTTCGATCCCACAATGTTGCCAAAGGCGACATCGTTCTTGCCTTTGAGCGCAGCGGCGAGTGTGGCGACCAGTTCGGGCAAGGATGTGCCAACGGCAACGATCGTAAGACCGATCGCCGTCTCTGACATGCCAGCGACCCGCGCCAACGTGACGGCGCCTTCGACTAAAAGGTCGGCGCCGAAAACCAGAAGTCCAAGTCCGCCAAGCGCAAACAATGCGGAGACCCAAAGCGCATCCGGAACAGGATCGTGCGTGTGCGCTTCGCCTTTGTGCACGTTCGCCGCTGGCCCGCCGCGGCGCTCGAGCATCCAGACTGTGATAATGTCGATCACGAGCAGCGCGACAAGCGCGGCGCCGAGGGGACGATTCAGTTCACCAAACACGAGCGCGACCGCAACCAGCGTTGCCGATGCCACGATCATCACAAGTCCGTCGCGCGTGATCGCCGCCGGATTGACGGGAATGGGCCGGATCAGCGCGACCAAACCGAACACGAGAAGGACGTTGCTGATGTTCGAGCCAATGACGTTGCCGAGCGCGATGCCGGGGGCGCCTGAGACGGCTGCATTTACGCTGGTGAGCAGCTCAGGTGCAGACGTGCCGAACCCGATGAGGGTGAGGCCAATGAGAAGTTCGGAGAGGCCAAGTCGTCGAGCAATACCCACGGCACCCCGAATGACGCCTTCACCAC
>JBEBHC010000148.1:0-7307 GCA_040081185.1 Devosia sp.
CCAGATCGCGCGTTCCGCCGGCGCCTATGCGCAGTATGTCGGCCGCGATGCCGGCTGGGCTATCCTCCGTCTCAACTCGGGCGAGCAGCGCAAGGTCCACGGTTCGTGCCTCGCCACTGTCGGCGCCGTGTCGAACCAGGATCACTCGAACACCGTGGTCGGCAAAGCCGGCCGTTCCCGCTGGCTTGGTATCAAGCCGCAGACCCGCGGTATCGCGATGAACCCGGTCGACCACCCGCACGGTGGCCGTACCAAGGGCGGCATGCACTGGACCACTCCGTGGGGTGGTGCGACGCGCGGTCAGAAGACCAGAAGCAACAAGCGCACGGACAAGTTCATCGTCCGCTCGCGTCACGTGAAGAAGGGCCGCTAAGCCATGACTCGTTCTCTCTGGAAGGGCCCGTTTGTCGACGGCTACCTGCTCAAGAAGGCCGAAAAGTCTCGTGAGTCCGGCCGCAACGACGTCATCAAGATGTGGAGCCGTCGCTCGACAGTCATGCCGCAGTTCGTCGGCCTGACCTTCGGCGTCCATAACGGCCACAAGCACATCCCGGTGGTCGTCTCGGAAGAAATGATCGGCCACAAGTTCGGCGAGTTCGCACCGACCCGCACCTACTACGGGCACTCCGCCGACAAAAAGGCCAAGAGGAAGTAACATGAGCAAGCCGAAAACCAAGCGCGCGCTCAAGGACACCGAGGCCAAGGCCGTCCTTCGCCTGCTCCGCACCTCGGGGCAGAAGCTCAACCTCGTGGCAGCGATGATCCGCGGCAAGAAGGTCGACAAGGCTCTAGCCGAGCTCACTTTCTCCAAGAAGCGTGTCGCCGGCCCGGTGAAAAAGACGCTCGAGAGCGCCATTGCCAATGCCGAAAACAATCACGGCCTCGAGCCCGACAACCTGATCGTGGCCGAAGCCTATGTCGGCGACGGTCTCGTCATGAAGCGCTTCCTGGCCCGTGGCCGCGGCCACGCTGCCCGCCTGGAGCATACGTTCTCGAACCTCACGATCGTGGTTCGCCAAGTCGAGGAGACCGCATAATGGGTCAGAAGATCAACCCGATCGGTCTGCGCCTTGGCATCAACCGTACCTGGGACTCGCGTTGGTACGCGACCAAGGGTGAGTACGGCGATCTGCTGCAGGAAGACATGAAGATCCGCGCGACATTGTTCGAGGATCTGAAGCAGGCAGCTGTTTCCAAGATCGTCATCGAGCGCCCGCATCGTAAATGCCGCGTGTCGATCCACACCGCCCGCCCGGGCATCGTGATCGGCAAGAAGGGCGCTGACATCGACAAGATCCGCGCCAAGGTGAAGAAGTTCACCGACAGCGAAGTCCACATCAACATCGTCGAAGTGCGCAAGCCCGAGACCGATGCCATGCTCGTGGCCCAGGGCATTGCCCAGCAGCTCGAGCGTCGTGTGGCTTTCCGCCGTGCCATGAAGCGCGCCGTGCAGACGGCGATCCGCATGGGCGCCGGTGGCATCCGCGTGAACGTCGGCGGCCGTCTCGGCGGTGCCGATATCGCACGTACGGAATGGTACCGTGAAGGCCGTGTACCGCTGCATACGCTGCGCGCAGACATCGACTACGGCACGGCCGAAGCCGAGACCACGTACGGCATCATCGGCATTAAGGTTTGGGTCTTCAAAGGCGAAGTCCTTGAGCACGATCCCATGGCGCATGAGCGTCGCGCGACCGAAGGCGGCGAGGGTGCTGGTCAGCGCCGCGACTCGCGTCCGGATCGCGACGCCGAAGGCGATCGCCGTGGACCGCGTGGGCGTCGCGACGCCGAAACGCCAGCGGCGAACTGAGAAAGCATCGGATAAATGCTGCAACCGAAAAAGACCAAGTTCCGAAAGGCCCACAAGGGCCGCATCCACGGTAATGCCAAGGGCGGTACCGAGCTTGCCTTCGGCCAGTTCGGCCTGAAGTCGCAGGAGCCCGAGCGCGTCACCGCCCGGCAGATCGAGGCGGCACGCCGCGCGATCACCCGTGAGATGAAGCGCGCCGGCCGAGTGTGGATCCGCATATTCCCCGACCTGCCGGTCTCTAAGAAGCCGGTGGAAGTCCGCATGGGCAAGGGCAAAGGTTCGGTGGAATTCTGGGCTGCCCGGGTTCATCCCGGCCGCATCCTGTTCGAAATCGACGGCGTCCCCCCGGACGTCGCCAAGGAAGCTCTGCGCCTCGGCGCAATGAAGCTTCCGATCATGACGCGGGTTGTTACCCGCATCGCCGACTGAGGAAGAGAAGATGGCAAACGCAGACCTTAGGGCCAAGACGCCCGACGAACTGAAGGACCAGCTCCTTTCCCTCAAGAAGGAGCAGTTCAACCTCCGCTTCCAGCGCGCTACCCAGCAGTTGGAAAAGCCCGCCCGGGTGCGTGAAGTCCGCCGCGAAATCGCGCGGATCTCCACCATCCTCGGCGAAAAAGCCGCGGCGAAGTAAGGAGAAGACGAGATGCCCAAGCGCCTGCTGCAGGGGACCGTGGTCTCCGACGTGAATGAAAAGACGGTGGTCGTGCGCGTTGACCGCGCTTTCACTCATCCTGTGATGAAGAAGACCGTGCGCCGTTCGAAGAAGTACCACGCCCATGACGAGGCCAACTCGGCCAAAGTGGGCGACACGGTGTGGATCGAAGAGTGCCCGCCGATTTCGAAGAACAAGCGCTGGACCCTGGTCCAGCACGCCTGACGGATAAACGCCGGCCCGTGCCGGAATGAAGGAAGAGGGATCAAGCCATGATCCAGATGCAGTCAAATCTCGACGTCGCCGACAATTCCGGCGCGCGCCGTGTCATGTGCATCAAGGTGCTGGGCGGTTCGCACCGCAAGTATGCCTCGGTGGGTGACATCATCGTCGTCTCCGTCAAGGACGCCATTCCGCGCGGCCGCGTGAAAAAGGGCCAGGTGATGAAGGCCGTCGTCGTGCGCACCGCGTTTCCGGTTCGCCGCGCCGACGGTTCGGTGATCCGCTTCGACAAGAACGCCGCCGTCCTGATCAACAATCAGGCAGAGCCGATCGGTACCCGTATCTTCGGGCCGGTGCCGCGCGAACTGCGTTCCAAGAACCACATGAAGATCATCTCGCTCGCCCCGGAGGTGCTATAATGGCCGCCAAGATCAAGAAGGGCGACAAAGTCGTCATCCTTGCGGGCAAGGATAAGGGCAAGACCGGCACCGTGCAGCAGGTCATCCCGACAGAGACCCGCGCGGTAGTGCAGGGCATCAACCTGGTGCGCCGCCATACCAAGCAGACGGCATCGCAGGATTCCGGCATCTACACCCGTGAGGCCCCCATTCACCTGAGCAACATCGCTCTGGTCGATGCGGCCGGCAAGCCGACTCGCGTCGGCTTCAAAACTGAAGACGGCAAGAAGGTCCGCATCGCCCGGACCACCGGAGACGCTATCGATGGCTGACACCGCCTACACCCCGCGTCTTCGCACGCAGTATGACGAATCCATCCGCGCCGCTCTGACCGAGCAGTTCGGCTACACCAACGTCATGCAGTTGCCCAAGCTCGACAAAGTCGTGCTGAACATGGGCGTTGGCGAAGCCGTCAACGACACCAAGAAGGTCAAGGCCGCCGCCGCCGATCTCGAAAAGATCGCCGGCCAGAAGCCCGTGATCACCCATGCGCGCAATTCGATCGCCGGCTTCAAGGTCCGCGAGGACATGCCGCTAGGCGTCAAGGTCACGCTGCGCAAGCAGCGCATGTACGAGTTCATCGATCGTCTCGTTACCGTGGCCCTGCCGCGCGTGCGCGACTTCCGTGGGCTCAACCCCAATTCGTTCGATGGCCGCGGCAACTATGCCCTGGGCATCAAGGAACACATCATTTTCCCCGAGATCGCCTACGACCAGATCGAACAGGTGTGGGGTATGGACATTGTCGTGTGCACGACCGCCCGGACTGACGACGAGGCGCGGGCGCTGCTCAAGGCATTCAATTTCCCCTTCCGGCAGTAAGCGGGAAGAGGCAGAGGACGAGATATGGCAAAGACCAGCTCTATCGAGAAGAACAACAAGCGCAAGAAGATGAGCAAGCAGTTTGGCAACAAGCGCGCCAAGCTCAAGGCCATCACGATGGATCACAAGCTGACCATCGAGGATCGCTTTGCGGCTCAGCTCAAGCTTTCCGAGATGCCGCGCAATTCTTCGGCGACGCGCATCCGCAACCGTTGTGAATTCTCGGGCCGGGCTCGCGGCTATTACCGCAAGCTCAAGCTCAGCCGCATCGCGCTGCGCCACATGAGCCATCTGGGGCAGGTCCCCGGCATGGTCAAGTCGAGCTGGTAGGGAGAAGCACAGATGTCTTTCACTGATCCCATCGGCGATATGCTGACCCGTATCCGTAACGCGCAGATGCGCCGCCGCGACACCGTCCTGTCGCCGGCCTCGACCGTGCGTGCGCGCGTTCTCGATGTGCTGAAGTCGGAAGGCTTCATCCGTGGTTACTCCGAACAGAAGTCGGACGCCGGCCTGCCGGAGTTCCAGATCGAGCTGAAGTATTCCGATAATGCCCCGGTGATCCGGACCATCGAGCGCGTCTCGCGCCCGGGCCGCCGCGTGTAGTCGTCGGTCAAGAACATCCCCTCGGTCGCAAACGGCCTTGGCGTGTCGATTCTCTCGACCCCCAAGGGCGTGATGGCCGATCATGAAGCAAAGTCCCAGAACCTGGGTGGCGAGGTACTCTGCCGGGTATTCTGATCTCTGATCAGACTGCTCGGTGTGACGATGACTCCGAAGGAAGAATAGAATGTCCCGTACAGGCAAAAAGCCCATTCCGGCAGTGAGCGGCGTGACCGTTGCGATCAACGATCGCATCGTGACTGCGAAAGGTCCCAAGGGTGAGCAGACGCTCACGCTGATGGACATCGTCAACGCCAAGCAGACCGACGAGGGCATCGTCATCGAGCCGGCCAACGACACACAGGCTGCTCGCGCTGCCTGGGGCACGACGCGCGCGCTGATCAGCAACATGGTCAAGGGCGTGAAGGACGGCTTCGAGAAGAAGCTGCAGATCCAGGGCGTCGGTTTCCGCGCTGCCATGCAGGGCAAGGATCTCAAGCTCAGCCTCGGCTTCTCGCACGAGGTCGTGTTCGAGACTCCCAAGGGCATCACCATCGCGGCGCCGACCCAGACCGAGATCACCATCACGGGTGCCGACAAGCAGCAGGTCGGCCAGGTGGCAGCCGACATCCGCGCCTTCCGCAGGCCTGAGCCCTACAAGGGCAAGGGCGTGCGTTATGTGGGCGAGTACATCGCCCGCAAAGAAGGTAAGAAGAAGTAAGGAGCGCCAGAGATGCCCATCAGCCTTAAGGGTGCAGAACGGCGTAAAGCCCGCGTGCGCAGAGCCATCAAGGCCCGTGCCAACGGTCGTCCGCGCCTGAGCGTGCACCGCTCGGATAAGAACATTTATGCCCAGATCATCGACGATGCATCTGGCAAGACACTCGCCGCCGCCTCTAGCCTCGACAAGGACCTTCGGTCCGCGGGGAAGGGCGGCTCCACCGATGGCGCCGTTGCCGTCGGCAAGCTGATTGCCGAGCGCGGCAAGGCGGCCAATATCACCGCCGTCATTTTCGATCGCGGTGGCTATCTCTATCACGGGCGCGTAAAGGCGCTTGCGGACGCGGCGCGCGAAGCCGGTCTGCAGTTCTGATCGCGCGGAAGGAAGAGCTATGAGAGACGTACAAGAGCGCGACAGCGAGTTTGTGGATCGCCTGGTCCACATCAACCGCGTGGCCAAAGTGGTCAAGGGCGGAAAGCGCTTCGGCTTTGCCGCGCTCGTCGTCGTCGGCGACCAGAAGGGCCGCGTTGGTTTCGGCCACGGCAAGGCGCGCGAAGTTCCTGAGGCCATCCGCAAGGCGACCGAGCAGGCCAAGCGCCAGCTCATCCGTGTTCCGCTGCGCGAAGCCCGTACGCTGCATCATGACGTCACCGGTCGCCACGGCGCAGGCAAAGTCGTGCTACGCGCCGCCGTCCCCGGCACGGGCATCATCGCCGGCGGCCCCATGCGCGCCGTTTTCGAAACCCTCGGCATCAACGACATCGTCGCCAAGTCGCAGGGCACTTCGAACCCCTACAACATGGTTCGCGCCACGTTCGACGCCCTCAAGCAGGTCGACAGCCCGCGTTCCGTCGCGGCCCGTCGCGGCCTCAAGGTGTCCGAGCTTCAGGCCCGTCGCGGCATGGAATCGGTGGAGGCATAAGATGGCTGACAAGACCGTAACCGTTGAGCAGATCGCCTCCCCCTCTCGCCGCACCGCCGACCAGCGTGCGACCCTGGTGGGCCTCGGCCTGCGCAAGATCCGCGGCCAGCGGACGCTCAAGGACACGCCCGAAGTGCGCGGCATGATCAACAAGATCCCGCACCTCGTCCGCGTCGTCGGCGACAAATAATCACGGCGCTTCGCCTGGCGGCATCAACCGTCGGCTGCAAGCGCAAAGAGACTGAAGGACTGGACCGATGACCCGTTTGAACGAACTTCGCGACAACCCCGGCGCCAACAAGACGCGCATGCGCGTTGGCCGCGGTATCGGCTCGGGCAAGGGCAAGACCGGCGGCCGTGGCGGCAAGGGCCAGACGGCGCGTTCCGGCGTTGCGATAAACGGCTTCGAAGGCGGCCAGATGCCGCTCCACATGCGTATGCCGAAGCGCGGCTTCAACGTCCCGAACGTGAAGACCTACAACACCGTGCGCCTCGACCGCATCCAGAACTACATCGACAGCGGCAAGCTGGACCACAAGGGCGTCATTGACGCCGCCGCGCTGGTCAAGGCCGGGGTCATCCGCCGCGAGCGCGATGGCGTCCGTCTGGTCAAGGGCAAGGCCGATTTCACCTCCAAGAAGGTCAGCTACAACGTCACCCACGCTTCGGCCGGTGTCGTCGAGGCTATTGAAGCTCTGGGCGGCAAGGTCGATATGCCCAAAGCCAAGGAAGAAACCAAAGCCGACGCGTAATCGCCGGCCCTAATCTCTACGTTAGGGAGCACAAATGGCGTCCGCAGCCGAGCAGCTTGCACGAAATCTGAGCTTTGCCACCTTTTCGAAGGCCAAGGCCCTCCAGCAGCGTATCTGGTTCACCCTCGGCGCTTTGCTGGTCTATCGCCTGGGGACCTATATTCCGGTCCCCGGCATCGACCCCGACGCCTATGCCACGCAGTTCCAGCAGGCCCAGCAGGGTATCGCGGGCATGTTCGACATGTTCGCCGGCGGCGCCGTGCAGCGCAGGGCGATGCGCCGCAATGGTTGTCGGTCACGGCCGCTCTACTCGGCCGCGGTCAGCCGCTGTACCTCGTGCTG
>JBEBHC010000038.1:0-25994 GCA_040081185.1 Devosia sp.
AAGAGACAGCCGAGCAGGTTCAGCATCTTGTTCGCAGATGCCGGAACGAAGGGCTGCGCGGCAATGGCGCAGCGCCGGACGACGTCCGCGGTCGTTGCGAGGATGGCACCCATACGAGGCAGGTCCGCCTTCAGTCCCCACGGTGCCTGCTCGGCAAAATAGAGGTTCGCGGCGCTCAACGCCGTCACCAGTTCATTGGCAGCGTCGTGCAACTGCTCCGTGGCCATGGCCTCTTGCATGCGGGCAACCGCCGCGATGGTGCCGTCGACAATGGCGCGATCGGCTTCGCTGTCGGCACGCGCCGGCATCCGCCCTTCGAAATTCTTGGCGATCATCGACAGCGAGCGCTGCGCGAGATTGCCGAAATTGTTGGCGAGGTCCGAGTTGTTTCGATTGACGAACTTTTCGCGGCCCCAGTCGCCATCCTGGCCCCACGAAACTTCGCGCAGGCAGTACCAGCGGACCGGATCGGCGCCGAACTCCTCGGCGACCGCAAACGGGTCGACGACATTGCCCAGCGACTTGCTCATCTTCTTGCCCTCGGACGTGAGGAAGCCGTGAGCAAAAACGCGATGCGGGACTTCGATCCCGGCACTCATCAGGAACGCAGGCCAATAGACCGTGTGGAAGCGGATGATGTCCTTGCCGATGACATGCAGGTCTGCGGGCCAGAATGTTTTGAACTGCTCGGAGTTGGCATCCGGATAGCCAACGCCGGTGATGTAGTTTGTGAGCGCATCGACCCAGACATACATCACGTGCCCGGCCGCGCCCGGCACGGGAATGCCCCAGTCGAATGTCGTGCGGCTGATCGAAACGTCGCGCAGCCCGGACTTCACGAAGGCGATGATTTCATTGCGACGCTCATCCGGCGCGATGAAATCCGGCCTATCCGCATAGAGCTTCAGCAGGCGGTCCTGATAGGCGGAGAGGCGGAAGAAGTAGCTGTCCTCCTCGACCCACTGCACCTCGGCACCCGTTGGCGCAAACTTCTTGCCGCCCTCGCCATCAGTGAGTTCGTCCTCGTCGAAATAAGCCTCATCGCGCACCGAGTACCAACCCTTGTAGGTCGATTGGTAGACGTCACCGTTGTTGCGCGAAGCCATCTCGCGCCAGATCGCCTGGCTGGACTCGTGGTGCCGCTTTTCCGTGGTCCGGATGAAGTCGGTATTTGAGATTTCGAGCGTCTTTGCCAGTTCGCGAAAGCGCGCCGAGTTGCGGTCCGCCAGTTCGCGAGCCGTCACGCCTTCACGCTGCGCCGTTTGCACCATCTTGATGCCGTGCTCGTCCGTCCCCGTGAGGAAAAAGACGTCCCTGCCCTCGAGGCGGCGCCAGCGTGCAATGGCGTCGGTACCAATCATCTCGTAGGCGTGCCCGATATGGGGCTCGCCGTTCGGATAAGCGATGGCGGTGGTGATGTAGTAGGCGTTGCGGCTCATCGGGCTTCGGCAAGGGAGAAATGGGTCAGGGCGTGCCGCCTGATGGCGTCGAAGACGCCGGTCAGGGTCTGCCGGGCGTCGAGATTGTATTCCTCGGCGTCGGCAAACTGGGCGGTGGCCTTGTCCCATAGCTCCCCAGCCGAGGCAAGCCGGGCCCTCCGGCCGGACTCTGCGGCATTCCGGGCTTCTTCCGCGATCCAGTCGAGCGTCATCTGCTGCGCGAACGCATGCATTGCCCCGGCCCGATCGGCAGCAAGGGCATCGGCGATGCCTGTCGAAATGGCAGCAGCGCCACGGTCCGGCGCACTGAGCCAAGACTTGAGATCGCTGAGCGGCTTGGCGTCACCAAGGGCAAGGGCTTCGTATGCGCGACGCGGTCTCCCGCCTGCAAGCGCAACGGCTTCATCGAGCCCCTCGCTCGCCGCGTCCGCGGCAACGAGCACCTCGCGCACATCAGCGTCTGTCATTGGACGAAGCGCCACCGAATGGCAACGCGAGCGGATGGTCGGCAGCAGGCTACCCGGCCGGTGCGAGACCAGCATGAACAGCGTCTCCGGCGGAGGCTCTTCGAGGATTTTCAGCAGCGCGTTGGAGGCGCTTGGGTTGCAATCGTCGATCGCATCGATGATGGCGAGGCGGAAGCCGGCGCGGCCGCGGGTCATGCGCAGCTCTTCGACGAAGCCACGAACTTCTTCCACGCGGATGACGGTGTAGAAACCACTGCCGCTGTCCTTCGGCGCGCGGCGCAGAACCCGGAGGTTGGGATGGCTGCCGGCGGCAATCTGTGCGGCGACATGCTCGGCGGCCTCATCACCCGTACGGGCTAGCACCGTCCGCGCGATGTCGAATGCGAGTGTCGCCTTGCCGATGCCACGGGGTCCGTGGAGCAGGATGCCTGTCGGCAGGCGCGCCCGGTCAAGTTGTTCGATGATCGCAGCGCGGGGCGTTTCGTGACCGAGGACGAGGGTCTGCATCTCCGGCGACGCGACGCCTTCGAGCTGGTCGGGCTCGCGCTTTTCCGTATCGCCGCTCACGCGTCCTGCTCAGGCACCAGTTCGGGAAAACGGCGCGTCAGCACATCCCAGATTTCCTGTTCGAGGGCATCTTCGCTTTGCGCGGCCGGGATCACGACGCAGCGCTCGACATTGTTACGAGCGATGGCAAGGAATGCCTCGCGCAGCCGCACGTGCCATTCGAGGTCTTCCTTCTCGAACCGGTCTCCGGTCTCGGCGAGGGCGGCTTCCGTCTCGCGCTGATTGACGCGATGGAAGGCCGTCTCGGGGTCCATGTCGAGGACGATTGTGAGATCGGGCTTGCGGCCGTTCAGCGCGAGGATTTCAAGCGCACCAATCACCTGATCTCCGACACCGCCGGTGAGCCCCTGATAGGCGCGGGTCGAGTCCGCAAATCTATCGGAGATGACCCAGCGCCCGGCGTCGAGGTTTGGGCCGATCAACTGGTTGACGTGATCGAGCCTCGCGGATGCGAAGAGCACCGCTTCGGCGCCCGGTCCCCATTGCTCGGACCGCCCCTGAAGGATGAAGGCGCGGATGGCCTCGGCGCGCGGGGTGCCTCCCGGCTCACGCGTCCGGACCGCTGCAATTGAGTGACGGCTGAGCGCGCCGACGAGACGCTTGACCTGCGTCGACTTGCCGACGCCTTCCCCGCCCTCGAAGGTAATGAACCGCGCCGGCGGACTTGGACCGCGATCGAGCATCAGAGCGGGAGCCAGCCGAGCAGCAATTGCTTGAGGGCGTCCTGCGAGCGGCGCACCAGGTCCCCTGACTCGACGGTGCTGGCGGCGAACAACGGAGCCGTCTGCACGACCTTGTCAGCGCAGTAAATGTTGAGAGTGCCGATGCGCGTGCCCTCGATCACGGGCGGGACGAGCGGGCCGGTGTAGGTGACGGTGGCTTCGGGGCACTTCTCGGCGCCTTTGGGGATAAACAGATCGATCTGCCCCTCCCCCACCAGACCAACCTGCGGTTCGGTGCCACCGAAGACATTGGCATAGGCAACGGCCTTGCCTGCCGGGAACACCGGCAGCAACTCGAAACCGCGCGTGCCCCACGTGATCAACTTGCGCGCTTCTTCGGCGCGCTCGGACATCGACGTCAGACCATGCAGCACGGCGATCAGGCGACGTCCGGAGCCGGTGGTTGAAACCACTTCGCCGTATCCTGCCGACTCCGTATGGCCGGTCTTGAGGCCATCGACGCCGATGCCGTTTTCGAGCAGCGAGTTGCGGTTCTCCTGGCGGATCTTGTTCCAGGTGAATTCGGGCTCGGAGAAGATCGGATAATATTCCGGGAACGTCTTGATGATGTAACGCGCGAGCAGCGCGAGGTCGTGCGCTGTGACCACCTGCGCAGGATCCGGAAGACCAGTGGCGTTGACGAAGGTGGAACCCGTAAGGCCGATCTCCTTGGCGAGCGCATTCTCGATGCGTGCAAACGTCGCCTCGTTCCCGGCAATCCCTTCGGCCAGCGCGATGGCAGCGTCATTGCCCGACTGGATGATGACGGACTTGACCAGGTTTTCGACGCTGATCTTTGAATTGAGTTCGGCGAACATCGTGGAGCCCCCCGACGCCGCACCACCGTCTCGCCAAGCGTGTTCCGAAATGAAGAACTCGTCGGTGAATTTGAGCTTGCCCTGCTGCAGATAGGTGAAGACCACGGCAATGGTCATCAGCTTGGCCATACTGGCCGGTTCCATCTCCTTGTCGGAATCTTTGGAGAACAGGACCGAGCCGGACTCGTAGTCCATCAGCACGGCGAACCGCGCCTTCGTGTCGAAATCATCCTGCGCGGCAGCCGAACCGGCCACCAGAGCGCACACCAAGGGCAGCAGCAGAGTGCGAACCAGAAACCGCATCGATCCAACCAGTTGGGCGCCGCCGCGGCGCATGCCCGAACTAATAGAGAACTATATCGGCAAGTCCAAGTTCCCGCGCGAGGCTCAGCACGTCTTCCCGCGCAACGCCGGGCTTAAGCTCGGTAATTGTCAATCTCGTGGCGTGGCGGTCACCCAGCGCAACCACTTCCTCGTCGACTGCGGCGTAAAGCGCGAAAGCCGTGGCGATCTCGGCCGCATTCCCGGCATCGGCGAATATCCCCAACTGCAGCCTGAGCTTCCGAGAATCGGCATCGACGGAACTGGCCCAGTCCTGCAGCGCCGGGCTGCGGGTCGCCATGGCGTTCGCCGCGTCCACGGCACCGAACACGGCGGCATCCGCCTGTTCCGCTTCCGCGTAGGAAAAGGCGCCGATGATGTCGCCGATCAGGCCGCCCGAGAACGGATCGCGGCTCGACGGGCGCTGCGGGACGTCTCCAAGATTGATCCGGCCGGACTCGACGGATGCCACCTGGATGGTTGGAACGACCGGATTGTCGGCAAAGACCGGAAGAGCGTCGCGCTGCTGTTGCTCGAACCGCGTCAGTTTGTTGACCGACGCCATCAGCATCTTGGTGTCGTCGCCGCTGACGGGAGCGGGACCGACATAGCGGACTTCGACCGAGGCGCTGCCCTTGTTGCGGTAGCCTAGAATTTCCGCGGCCTGATAGCTGAGATCGATGATGCGCCCGGCAACGTAAGGGCCACGATCATTGATGCGGACCATCACCGATTGTCCGTTCTCGAGATTGGTCACGCGGGCATAGCTCGGGATCGGCAGCACCGGGCTTGCAGCCGTGAGGTAGTAGGCGCCGAAGATTTCGCCGTTGGCCGTGCGACGGCCGTGAAAGTCCTGGCCGTACCACGACGCCCTGCCCTGCTCGACATAGCCGGGTCCTTCGACGGGGCGGTAGGTGACGCCGCGAACGACATAGGGCTTGAGCGGCATTATCCGTCCGCCGCCACGCTTTGGAAATTTCGTCTTGGTGACGCGCGGCGAAACCGCGACACCGTATTCCTTGGAGGTGAAGGCCGAGCGCTTGACGCCCGAGTGCCCGACGCTACCGCCGCAGGCAGCGAGGATCGGCGCAACGAGAAAACACAGCGCGAGAGCGCGCCAGATGCGGGAACGCAGAACCAATCCCAGAAACCCTCAACTCAACCACGCCATTCTAGCGGAGCCGAAGACTCCGCTCCGCCTAAGAGCCGGATCGTGGTTGCAGCCGGGTTAATTTGAGTCGAATTGCAGGTTTGTCAGTTACGCAACCAGCCATCGAACGCTCGCACAACCGCGTCTGGCTGTTCGAGCAAGGCGAGATGTCCGGCCTTCGGGATGACCGCCAGCCGGCTGCCGGCGATCCCGGAGTGCATCTCTGTTGCCACCTCGGGCGGCGTGATCTGGTCCGCTTCGCCGACGATGACGATGGTGGGCACGGCAATCGATGCGAGAAGAGGCAGTGAATCCGGGCGTCCGATGATCGCTTCCTGATGTCTGACATAGGCATCCGGTCCATTGGAAAGCGCCATGCCCGAGTGGAGGCTCTTCAAGGTGTCGTCTTGCTGGTGGTCAGGATGCACGGAGTTCGCAAAACTCTGCTGCACGACGAGTGAGAACTTCCCTGCCCTGGTCTGAGCGATCCTCTGCCGGCGTGTTTCAGTGCTCGCGCTGGTGTCCGGACGGGCAGAGGTATCGATGAGGGCAAGATGCGTCACCCGTTCAGCCGCCTGCCGGAGAATCTCGAACGCCAGGTAGCCACCGAACGAGAAGCCCGCGAGCGCGAACGTCGGTGGAGCGTCAGCGAGAATTCTGCGAGCGATCTCTGCCATTCCCTCGCCGCCGAGGTGGTTTGCCACCATCACACCGTCGGTAGCCCAAAGGGCCTCGGTGACGGCGCGGAACACGCGCGCGTCGGCATTCAGACCGGGGATAAGGAGGACAGCCAACTGAGGGCTCCGCGATGATGTCTTTTCAATTCAACGTGGTAGCTCAGAAAGCCGTTGCTTGCCGAGACATTCGGCATCATATAAAGATATCTTTATATCCCGCCGCATAGCTTTGCCGCGCAGTCTGACTGCGAGAGGATTGATCCATGAAGCCGCTCCCGCCCTTCAACGATGCCCGCGCCGCCCTGACGGCCGCTGCCGCCGAACGCATCCTCGTGCTCGACGGGGCTATGGGCACCATGATCCAGCAGCTCAAACTGTCGGAAGCCGACTATCGCGGCGAACGGTTCAAGGACTGGCACAAGGATGTCCGCGGCAACAACGACATGCTGGTGCTGACCCAGCCGGACGCCATCCGCGCCATCCATCTCGAGTACTTCCTGGCAGGCGCCGACATCTGCGAGACCAATACCTTCTCGTCGACCTCGATCGTCATGGCCGACTACGGCATGGAGCAGTTTGCCTATGAGATGAGCCATGCGGGTGCCAAGCTGGCGCGAGAGGCTGCCCAGTTGGCTGAGGACAAGGACGGCAAGCGGCGGTTCGTCGCCGGTGCCCTCGGGCCGCTGAACAAAACCGCTTCGATGTCGACCGACGTCAACAATCCGGGTGCCCGCAACATCACGTTCGATCAGATAGCCGAGAGCTACGCCGAGGCGATCAACGGCTTGGTTGATGGCGGCGCCGACCTGCTGCTGTTCGAAACGATCACCGACACGCTCAATACCAAAGCGGGTATCTTTGCGGCGCAGCGCATTTTTACCGAGCGCGGTTTTGAGCTGCCGATCATGATCTCGGGTACCATCACCGATCTCAGCGGCCGCACCCTGTCCGGGCAGACGCCGAGCGCGTTCTGGTATTCGGTCCGCCATGCGAAGCCCTTCACGATCGGGCTCAACTGCGCCCTTGGAGCCGACGCTATGCGGCCGCACGTCGCCGAACTCAGCGACGTCGCCGACACGTTCATCATGGCCTACCCGAACGCCGGGCTGCCCAACGAATTCGGCGGTTATGACGAAGGCCCGGAGTTCATGGCGCGGCAGCTGGACACGTTCCTTCGCGAAGGACTGGTCAATATCATCGGTGGATGCTGCGGGACGACACCTGATCACATCCGCGCGTTCGCCGAGGTTGCTGCACGTCACAAGCCACGCGCTGTTCCCATGGTCCCGACGCAGCTTCGCCTGTCGGGTCTGGAGCCGTTCACGCTCACGCCCGAAATTCCGTTCGTCAACATCGGCGAGCGCACCAACGTCACCGGCTCCGCACGCTTCCGCAAGCTCATCACCGCAGGCGACTACACGGCTGCCCTCGAAGTGGCACGCGACCAGGTACAGAATGGCGCTCAGGTAATCGACGTCAACATGGACGAGGGCCTGATCGACTCCGAGAAGGTGATGGTCGAGTTTCTCAACCTGCTCGCTGCCGAGCCGGATATCGCTCGCGTCCCTCTGATGATCGACAGCTCCAAGTTCTCGGTGATCGAGGCCGGGCTCAAATGCGTGCAGGGCAAGCCGTTGGTCAATTCGATCTCCATGAAGGAGGGCGAAGAGAAGTTCCTTGAAACCGCTCGCCTCGTCCGCGCCTACGGCGCAGCGGTCGTGGTGATGGCGTTCGACGAACAGGGCCAGGCGGACACCGAGGCGCGCAAGGTCGACATCTGCACCCGGGCCTACAAGCTGCTGACGGAAGAAGTCGGCTTCCCGCCGGAAGATATCGTCTTCGACCCCAACGTTTTCGCTGTCGCTACCGGCATCGAAGAGCATCGCAACTACGGCGTCGATTTCATCAACGCGACCAAGCGCATCACCGCGACGCTACCGCACGTCCATATCTCCGGCGGCGTGTCGAACCTGAGCTTCTCGTTCCGTGGCAATGAGCCGGTCCGCGAAGCCATGCACTCGGTGTTTCTCTACCACGCCATCAAGGTCGGCATGGACATGGGCATCGTCAACGCGGGGCAACTCGCCGTCTATGACTCGCTCAATCCGGAACTGCGCGATGCCTGTGAGGACGTGATCCTCAACCGCCGCGAGGACGCTACCGAGCGGCTGCTCGAGCTTGCCGAGATTTACAAGGGCGGCGCAGGCCAGGAGCAAAAGGCCAAGGATATGACCTGGCGGACCAAGCCGGTGTCGGAGCGTATCGCTCATGCGCTGGTCAATGGCATCACCGAGTTCATCGACGCCGACACCGAAGAGGCGCGCATCGGCTCGGAGCGACCCCTGCACGTCATCGAGGGACCGCTGATGAGCGGCATGAGCGTCGTCGGCGACCTGTTCGGCTCCGGCAAGATGTTCCTGCCGCAGGTGGTGAAGTCAGCCCGTGTGATGAAACAGGCCGTGGCTCACCTCCTTCCCTTCATGGAGGCAGAAAAGGATGCCAGCGGTCAGGCGCAGGGCGTCAAATCCGCCGGCAAGATCCTGATGGCCACGGTGAAGGGCGATGTCCACGACATCGGCAAGAACATCGTCGGCGTCGTGCTGAGCTGCAACAACTACGAGATCATCGATCTCGGGGTGATGGTGCCGACCGCCAAGATTCTTGAGACCGCGAAGAAGGAAAACGTCGACGTGATCGGCCTGAGCGGCCTGATCACGCCATCGCTGGACGAAATGGTGCACGTCGCCTCCGAAATGGAGCGCGAGGGCTTTACGGTGCCACTGCTCATCGGCGGAGCGACCACTAGCCGCGTCCACACAGCCGTGAAGATCCATCCCCAGTATCGCGGCGGGCCGACGGTGCACGTCCATGACGCGAGCCGCGCGGTGGGCGTGGTTTCGGCACTGCTGAGCAAAGAGCAGCGGCCTGCCTATGTCGCCGACGTGAAAGCCGAGTACGAGAAGGTCGCAGAGAAGCACCGGCAGAGCGAAGCGGAAAAGCAGCGTCTGCCGCTCGCCGCTGCACGTGCCAACGCCTTTCACACCGACTGGGCGAGCTACGTGCCACCCAAGCCGAGTTTCCTTGGCACACGCGTGTTCGAGAACTATGACCTCAGCGAGTTGGCGAAGTACATCGATTGGACGCCGTTCTTCCAGGCGTGGGAATTGAAGGGTCGCTACCCGACTATCCTCGACGACAAGGACCAGGGTCCGGCCGCGCGGCAGCTTTGGGACGATGCGCAAGCGATGCTTGCAGAGGTGCTTCAGAAAAACTGGTTCCGACCGAAAGCCGTGATCGGCTTCTGGCCCGCGAACGCCGTCGGTGACGACATCGAGCTGTTCACGGACGACACCCGCAGCGAAGAACTCGCGAGGCTTTGCACGCTTCGGCAGCAGCTCTCCAAACAGAAGGACAAGCCGAACCTCGCCCTTGCCGATTTCATCGCGCCCACTGGAACGCCGGACTACATCGGTGCCTTCGTGGTGACCGCCGGACTCGAGGAAAATCTCATCGCCGAGCGCTTCGAGCGTAAGAACGACGACTATTCGGCGATCGTTATCAAGGCACTGGCGGATCGCTTCGCCGAGGCGTTCGCTGAGAACCTGCATGAGCGGGTGCGCAAGGAGTTCTGGGGCTACGCCAAGGACGAGGCGATTCCCGTCGACGATCTGATCCAGGAGAAGTACCGCGGCATCCGCCCTGCCCCGGGCTATCCGGCGCAGCCCGATCACACGGAAAAGACGACGCTTTTCCGGCTGCTCAACGCCAAGCAACGCATTGGCGTCGAGCTGACGGAGAGTTTCGCCATGTGGCCAGGCTCATCGGTGAGCGGGCTCTATTTTAGCCATCCCGAGGCTTACTACTTTGGCGTAGCCAAGGTGGAGCGCGACCAGGTCGAGGACTATGCCAGGCGCAAGGGCATGGCCGTCCGGGAAGTCGAGCGGTGGCTCGGCCCAATCCTCAACTACACACCGGTATCGGACAAGGCGGGCTCATGAGCACGCCTTTCGACAGCGCCCGTTCATCGATCCCCGTGACCGTTGTGACCTCAGGCAATGCGCGGCAGTTCGCCGATCCGGGCGCGCAAGTCTTGCGGCTGGAGCCTGCCCTGCACGAGCACGAGCCGGGTAGTGAATGCGTTGCCTGTGCGGCTCGCGGCGACGTGCGGGCGCTGCTGTTCGACGTGCTCCAGCGCTCGCGACAACGGGGCGAGAACCCGGTTCTCTCGGTGGTGGTGGACGCGTCGGCACTGCGCGACGTCAGACCCGTGATCGCCCGGCTGGAAAAAGGCGTCATCCCCGCCTTCGGCCTCCGCGATCACACCGTAGCACGCAGCTTTCACCTCAGCCGGGTGATCTGAGCACCGCCGTCGCGGTGATCTCGATGCGTAGGCCCTCGGCCAGCAGCTCCTTCACGACGACGGTCGCCCGCACCGGATAGGGCGGCGCTGGGAAGAACGCGCGATAGACGGCGTTCATGCCCTTCGCATCAGCTTTGTCGGTCAGAAAGACTTGCGCCGCGACGATATCCGCGAGCGTGCCGCCGGCAGCACGAACCGCGATCTCCAGGTTCTGCAGCGTGCGGCGCGTTTGATCCTCGATGCCGCCCGAGATGATCTCGCCCGTGACCGGATCTTCAGCGATCGCCACCAGCCACACGTGATTGCCCGCACGGTTGGCGTCCGCAACGGGCGCCGATGATGGAGCGATACCGGTCGGAACGGACTCGAACGGCATCAGGGCGTGAGGTCCGACGGTGGCGTCAGGCCGTTGATAAGGCTAGCGGTCGTCACCGTGTTGGCCAAGAGGCACGCGATGGTCATCGGACCGACGCCGCCCGGCACCGGCGTGATGGCGCCTGCAACGGCCGAGGCGCCTGCAAATTCCACATCGCCCACCAGCCGCATCTTGCCTTCGCCCTTTTCGGGCGCGGGGACGCGGTTGATACCGACGTCGATGACCGTGGCACCCGGCTTGATCCAGTCGCCGCGGATCATCTCTGCACGGCCGACCGCCGCGACCACGATGTCAGCCTGACGCACGACGGTGGCGAGATCGCGTGTCTTCGAATGCGCCACTGTCACTGTGCAGTTCTCGCGCATCAGAAGCTGCGCCATCGGCTTACCGACAAGGTTCGACCGACCGACGATGACGGCGTTTAACCCGTCGAGCTTGCCCAGCGCATCGCGCAGCAGCATGAGGCAGCCGAGGGGTGTGCAACTCACCGGGCCCGGCAGCCCGATGACGAGCTTGCCGACACTGGCCGGCGTGAAGCAATCGACATCCTTGTCCGGCGAGATGGTCGCGATGATCTTGTTGGGATCGATATGTTTCGGCACCGGCAGTTGTACCAGGATTCCGTGGATGGCCGGATCGCGGTTGAGCTTTTCGACGAGCGCCAGGACCTCGGCCTCGGGAGCGCTTTCTGGCAGTTCGTACTTCTCGGAATGCATGCCGACATCGACGGTCTGCCTGGCCTTGTTGGTCACATAGACCTGGCTCGCCGGGTCGTGCCCCACGATGACCACGGCCAGGCCCGGCGTGATCCCGTGCTCTGCCTTGAGGCGTGCCACATGTCCGGCGATACGGGCGCGGAGGCCCTCTGCGTAACTCTTGCCGTCGATGATCTTTGCGGTCATGGCGCGGCTATTTCACAATGCCGCGCGTATCTCAACCCCGGCGGCCTCGAGCGCCGCCCGGACCTGCCGGGCGATCGCTACGGCACCGGGCGTATCGCCATGAATGCACAGGGATCTAGCTTCTGTAGCCAGCACAGTCCCGTCTATCGTGACGATTTCCCTGCGTTCCGCCAGGCGCACCGCCCGATCGGCAATTTCCGCGGGATCATGCAAGACCGCTCCGGGAGCGCTTCGCGGTACGAGCAGACCGTCAGGGGTATAGGCGCGGTCGGCATAGGCCTCGCGAACGAGCGGAAAGCCGAGGCGCTCAGTTACTTCCACCTGAGCCGAATTGTCGATGGCAAGAATGGCCATGCCTTGCACAAGGCCCTCAACTGCGGCGAAGCTGAGCGCCGCGATAGCCGGTTCCTCGGCTGCCATGTTGGCGAGAGCGCCGTGAAGCTTCACATAGCGGACCGGCCACCCTTCCTCGTCGGCCAGCTCCACCAATGCCCGAGTTTGTGCGCGAATAGCTGCGTCGAGTTCGTCTGGTGGCAACAGCATCCGGGAACGGCCAAAATTCTCACGGTCCGGAAACGATGGGTGTGCGCCAATGACGACACCGCGCGACTTGGCGGCGCGTATCGCTTCACGCATCGAATGCTCGTCACCAGCGTGACCGCCGCAGGCGATACTTGCGGTGGACACGATGTCGAGCATCGCAGCGTCGTCGCCAACACCCTCTCCAAGATCGGCATTGAGGTCGAGCCAGTTCATCGCGCGTGCTCGAGGGTGACAGGCTGGAAACGGACTTCTGTCCCCGGTCGAATCTGCGCAAACCGGTCGAAGTCGGCAGAAACGATCGTCGCGATGCGCGGATAACCCCCAGTGGGTTGGTGATCGCGCATAAGCACGATCGGCGTGCCGTCGCCGAGAACCTGGATGTCGCCCGGAACGATGGCATCCGACACAAGCGACAACGACGACAGGCCGGCAAAGACACCATGACTGTCGGTCAATCGCACTCCCATCCGATCGAGCCGGGGAGACACGACGAAACCCGATCGCGAAAAACCTTCCAGCGTCTCGCGCGGCAGCACATCGGCGTGCAGCCCCCAAACCACACGGATTGGCCCATCCTGCCTTGATAGCGGCAACGGCGACGGTTGCGGCGAACCTGCGCCGCCGAACGAAAGGTGGTCCCCTCCCCGCAATGCCCGACCGATGCCGCCCAGCCCGACCGCGAGATTGGTGGACCTGCTGCCGAGCACAATAGGAACGTCGAGTTCTCGGTTGAAACGCAGATAGAAGTAGTTGCCGGCTGATCCCGGCGTAATCTCAATACGATCGCCTGCCGACAAGCTGAGTTGGCATGGCCATGCAGTTTCGGACCCGTTGCAGGTTGCGTGAAACGCTCCGCCCGCAGCGGCGAACGCAACCGGCGCATCAACGGTTAAACTGAAGCGACCGGCCGCGCATTCGATCGAGGTCGCGCCCGCGATCCCGAGAAGCGCTCCAGCCTCAACGTAGGCTGCGCGGTCCATCGGCCCCGACGCGCTGATACCGTGCGACAGCATGCCCGGCCGTCCAGTATCTTGCAGCGTGGCCATTGGACCGGCGTTTTCGATGGTCATCCCGCTCATCGCACAACCTCAAAGACGATCTCATCGCCAGGCTGAAGCAGCGTCGGCGGATTGCGGGATGCGTCGAAGTTGCGGAAGCTGGTGTGGCCTATGACGTGCCAACCGGTTCGAATTGGCGTGGCCGCCATCGCGGTCTGGCCTGCAGCGAAGAGAACAGTGCCTGCCGGGACCATCGGACGAACCTGGGTCCGGCGATTTGCGGTAAGCGCCGGCTCGTGAAATCCCAGGTAGACGAAGCCGGGTGCGAAGCCCGTGGCAAGGACCCGCAGGCGCGAGCGCAAATGCGCGGCCTCGATAATCGACGGCAAGACCGACAGTGACCTTGCAACATCTGCCAGATCCTCGCCGTCGAAGATGATCGGAACTGAGTGAGTGTTCGCTTGTCGTAGAGCAGTGTTCTTACCTTCCAGCAACAGCCTCACTTCGCCGGCGAGGTCGGCATAGCGAGTCTTCGAACGATCGAACCTCAGCGTGACCGAGACAAGACCGGGCACGATCTCTTCGATCCCGATGGCGCAGGCTCCACTCAGCTTGGCGGCAGCGGCTATGGCCGCACGATTTGCGGCGTCGGAGAGCGTGTCACCAAACCGGACAAGCAAAGCACTGTCCCCCAAGGGGCGCAGTAGGGGCTTGATCTCAAAGGCCGGTTCGTCTGCTTTCACGCCCAATCCTAGGCCAGGATCAGTTCTGCCGGAAGGCGCCATCGAATGAGGCGAACAGCGGCCCCAGCAGGTATTGCAGCGCGGTGCGGCGCTCCGTGATGATCATGACCGAAGCGGGCATACCCGGATAAAGGGCGACGTCGGGAGTTGCAGCGAGTTCGTCGGGATCGACCTCGACCCGCGCCGCGTAATAGGCGAATCCCGTCCGCGCATCGGTCAGGCGGTCCGCGGACACGGACGCGACATGCCCCGTGAGCACCGGCACGTACATCTGGCGATGCGACGTCAGGTGGATCTCGGCTTCAGCTCCAACCTTCAGGTCGGATACATCCTCCACCCGCACGCGCGTTTCGACAAACAGCGCGGTCTCGTCGGGAACGATGTCGGCAATCTTGCCCCCGGGCGCGATCACCGCACCCTGCGAGAACACTTGCAATCCCAGCACCTTACCCTCGTATGGCGAGCGAACCATCAAGCGCTCAAGGGTCGCGGTGGCGTTGGCGAGACTTGGCGTGAGGTCGAGGATGCGCGACTTCGTGGCGTTGAGCTGGCTCGCGACGTCGGCCCGGCGGTCATTGCCGAGCTGTGCTATCTGCTGTTGGGTCTCCGCGATATTCTGCTCCGCAGCGGATATCGCCGCTACATTCTCCGCGACCTGCGCTTCTAGCGCCGATGCTTCACGCTCGAGATCGAGCACGCGGCTGCGGATGGTGAGGCCCCGCAGCAGCAGATCGCGAAGCGTCGACGCCTCGCCTTGGACCGAGGCAAGTTGCGCACGCAGAGCAACGTCGCCTGACCGCTTCGCCGCGAGATCCCCGGTCAGTTCGTTGACTCGGTGCGTGAGAATTGTCACTTGCCCATCGAGCGCCGTACGCCGAGATGAAAACTCCTGATCCTGAGCCGCGATTGCTGCACGACCCGCCTGGCTCTCGCCCAAACCATCGGGATATATGACCGTCTTCGCATCGCTGAGTTCAGCCTCGAGCCGCGCCTGTGTTGCAAGCGCAACGGCAAACTGCTGGGCGTAGATGTCGACCTGTGCTTGGGAGAGCCCGTCGTCGAGAACGAGAAGGACGTCGCCAACGGCGACATGCTGACCTTCGACAACCAGCACCTCACGCACAATGCCACCATCGAGACTGTCGATGCTCTTGCGGTTACCCTCGACGGTCACCACGCCCTCGCCCACGACTGCACCGTCGAGCGGAGACAGCGCCGACCACAAGCCAAAACCGCCGAAGAACAATGCCAGGACGATGAGACCCGTAACGATCGCGCTCCGAGCAGAATCCGACACTTGCGGGGCGTCTCCCGCGGTCACCGACAGGTCAGCCATGGGCCACCTTTGGCTCCGGCCTGGCTGGGCGGGCCGCGGCCTGCTGCAGGCGATTGGTGATCTCCTCGCGCAGACCGAAGCCATCGACGGCGCCGTCTCGCATGACGAGCAGCCGGTCCATGGTGGCCACGGTTGCGGGACGATGCGAAACCATCACCACCGTCGTGCCTAAAGCCTTAAGGCGCGCGATGCAGTCCCCGAGCGCTGTCTCACCATCAGCGTCGAGATTAGAACTTGGTTCGTCCAGCACGACTAGGCTCGGGTTACCGAACACGGCGCGGGCAAGACCGATGCGTTGACGGTAGCCGCCCGACAGGACAGCACCGCCCTCCCCGACCTCGGTATTATAGCCATCCGGCAGGCGCAGGATCATCTCGTGCACGCCGGCCATTTCGGCGGCAGCAATGATCTCGCTTTCGGGGCCGCGCGTGAAACGTGAGATGTTCGCGGCGATCGTGTCGGCGAATAACTCGACATCCTGCGGCAGGTAGCCGATGTGGCGACCGAGCTGCTGACGCGGCCAGCTCTGAAGCTCCGCGCCATCGAGCCGGACGGCTCCGGTTGACGGAGGCAACACGCCGACCAGCACGCGGAGCAGCGTCGACTTGCCGGCCCCTGATTGACCGATGATACCAAGCGCCTCACCGGCGTGGAGCGAGAAATTCACGTCACGCAGGATGTAACGCGTGGTGCGCGGTGCGGCGTAGCGCAACCCCTCGACGCTCACCGCGCCCATAGGCCTCGGCAACCCCATGCGGTCGCCATCCTTCGGCGCAAGCGCCAGCAGGTCGTGCACACGCATATACGCCGATCGGGCAGCGACGATATTCCGCCACGACCCGACGATCTGCTCGATGGGCTGCAGGGCGCGGCCGAGGAGGAAGGTGCCCGCGAACATGGCGCCGGCGCTAACCAGCCGCTCAACGGCAAGCCAGGCGCCGAGACCGAGCACCAACGACTGCATCGCAAGACGCAGGAACTTGATCAGCCCGCCCATGGCGAGCGAGCGGTCGGCTGTTTCGGACTGCCGCGCGAGGAAGCGGTTCCGGTCGCGCCGCCATCGGGCGATGATGCCGGGCAACATGCCCATGGCCTCGACAACCTCTGCATTGCGCAAACTCATTTCCGCGTAGGCGTGCCCCTTCTGGGCGGCCTCGCCCACATCTCGCATGGCGCTCGACAGAAGCAGTTCGTTGACGATTGCGAGGCAGAGCAGGATCGTCGCACCGCTCAGTGTGAACCATCCGATCAGCGGATGGAGAAGGAACGCGGCGGCGATGTAGAGCGGCACCCACGGCAGGTCGAGCAGGCTGGATAAGCTGCCGGAGCCGACGAACTGCCGCACGGTGTCGAAATCACGCAGCGCCCGAGGCCGCGCATCTCCCGGCGGCGCGCGGAAGGATGCGGCCAAGACGCTGTCGGCCAGCAACCGGTCGAGCCGCAGCCCCATGCGGGTGAGGATACGCGTGCGGACGCCATCCAGTACCGCCAGTGCCCCGAGCGCGACGAGCAGGATCACCGTGAGGAGGACCAGCGTGATCTGGCTGCCCGAGGTCACGACCCGGTTGTAAACCTGCAGCATGTAGAGCGGCGACGCGAGGTAGAGCAGGTTGATCGCGAGGCTGAAACCGAACGCAGCCAGCAGGTAAGACCGGCTGGCGCGGATGGCGTCGTTCAGCGGATTCTGGGCGGGAGCAGGCATTTTCCGCACTTTGCCAGCCCGCCGTTAAGGCGCGCCTAAGGCCGCGCTACGGCTTCAGTGAGTTGTTGACGAGAGCTGACCGAGACGGCGAGGCCTGCCCTTGGGGGCAGGCCTCGGTTGTTCTCAACTGCCGGAAGGGCAGCAGGAAACTTCCTGCAGTAGGGAGAGTCGGCCACTGCAACTGACGCAGGGGACTTCCGAATAGCTGCTCCCCGCTTCGCTGACGCTCGACGCCAAAGCGCCAGGCACTGTCTCACAACTGGGGTTGTTGGCGTAGTTGTTTGGCCCATCCATTATCGTACAGTTCGGAATATCCGGATGATCGACCTGGGATGGATTGTGCGCGCCCCATGCGAAAGCTGGCGCTGTAAGCAGAGCGAAGGCGGTAACGGCAGACAGTATGATCTTCGTCATTTGTGGCCTCACTGGTTACGCAAACCGTAACGGTCAATTGAGGTTACCCGAACGTCGGCGGAATCGTGGCCAAGCGACGAAGTGTGATTGCGTCTGAACTGCTGCGCACGGATTGAGCAAGAAACTGGACGAAACTTCCGCTTTTCGCTACCCCCCACCCGTCGGGCAGGTGGCAGAGCGGTTGATTGCTCCGGTCTTGAAAACCGGCGAACGTGCAAGCGTTCCGGGGGTTCGAATCCCTCCCTGCCCGCCAGCCTCCTATGGCACCAGCAGCGTCGCGCCGGTGGTTTCGCGCGCCTCAAGCGCCTTGTGGGCTTCGGCGGCCTTTTCCAGCGGGAATTTCTGGTTGACGGCGACTTTGACTTTGCCACCCAAGACGGCGTCAAAGACGGCGCCGATCGAAGCTCGCAATTGCTCCGTCGTGCCGTGGTAGTGGCCGGTGGTCGGGCGAGTGACGTAGAGCGAGCCCTTCTGCGAGAGGATCGTCAGGTTCGGCACGGTGACGTAGCCCGAGGCGCTGCCGTAGCTGACCATCAGGCCTCGTGGTCGAAGGCAATCGAGCGAGCCTTCCCAAGTTGCTTGGCCCACGCCGTCGTAGACGACGTCAACCCCCTTGCCGTCTGTGGCTGAACGGACGGCTTTCGACCAGTCGCCGTTTCGGTAGTTGATGGCGATCTCGGCGCCATAGGACTTTGCGAGCGCCACCTTCTCGTCCGACCCGGCGGTCGCAATCACCTTGGCGCCGAGCGCTGACGCCCACTGCACGAGGATTGACCCAACGCCACCGGCGGCAGCATGGATCAGCAGCGTTTCGCCTGCTTTGACCGGATGCGTTTCGAACAGCAGATACTGCGCGGTGCCGCCCTTGAGCATGACCGCGGCGGCGGTTTCGAAGTCGATGCCCTGCGGCAGGTGGACGGCCCGGGCAGCCGGCAGGATGCGCTCCTGCGCGTACGCGCCGACTGGGCCGGTGTAACCGACACGGTCGCCGATCTTGAAGTCGGTGACGCCTTCACCGACGGCTACCACCTCGCCAGCGCCCTCGTTTCCCGGCACGAAGGGAAGTTCCACCTTGTAGGCACCGCTGCGCTGGTACACGTCGACAAAGTTGACGCCGATAGCGCGGTTCATGACCCGGATCTCGCCAACCTTGGGGCCACCGACAAGCCTTTGCTCGAAGCTCATGGCTTCGGGACCGCCGGGCTCGCGGATGACGAAGGCAGATGTCATGATTTCTTCCGTGGCGCGGATTTGGGGCGGGACTGCGAACGGGTCGATGCAGTGGATTTCGGCTTCGATTTCACCGCCGGACTATCTGCACCGGAGGGCGCCGCACTCGTGACCGCTACTGGACTGACGCCTGCGATGGCCTCGCGGATGGCGTTGCCGGCAGTAGAATGCGCCTTCAACCCGCCGCGCGCGATCTTGCGTTGCTTGGCGATGATGTTGACGGCTTCAACCAGCACCGCAAATCCCATCGCAGCGTAGATGTAGGCCTTTTCGATGTGGAACCCGAGCCCGTCGGCCACCAGCGACACACCGATGAGCAGCAGGAAGGCCAAAGCCAGCATCTTGGTAGTCGGATGACGCGCGACGAAGCCGGCAATCGGGCCCGAGGCGACGAACATCAATGCGACGGCAACGATCACGGCGGCGATCATCACCTCGACATGCTGCGCCATGCCGACCGCCGTGATGATCGAGTCGATCGAGAACACCATGTCGATGATGATGATCTGCACGATGATGGCCGAGAAAGCGGCCTTCGCGGTGGACGCGAGCGAAGCGTCGTGCGGCTCCTCGATCTCGGCATGCATCTCGTGCGTCGCCTTGTAGATCAGGAACAGGCCGCCACCGAGCAGGATCAAATCCTTCCACGAAAAGGCGTGGCCGAACAGTTCGAACAGATGACTGTCGAGCCCGATGATCCAACTCAGGAGCAGCAGCAGCGCGATGCGGAAGATCAGCGCCAGCGCCAGGCCGAGTCGCCGTGCCCGATCCGCCTGCTCCTTGGGCAGGCGGGAGACAAGCACGGAGATGAAGACGATGTTGTCGATGCCCAGAACGATCTCGAGGACGGTTAGGGTGCCGAAGGCCGCCCATACGGCGGGATCGGACAGAAGTTCCAGCATCGACGGCTCCAAATGTTGAATGTGCGGTCAATTTAGGTGCGCTTCCCGCGGGTTGGAAGCCTAACCGTCAGCAAATCCGCAGCTAGCCTTTTCTGTCGCAGGCCCCTTGAGAGCATGAACCCATCGTTCCACGGCTGGTTGCTTCGGCCACCCGCTGGTAGATTCAGTCATCGCAACAACGGATCCACGCAGATGGACACCTTCACTCCCCTCCCCGCCTTGCTCGGCGGCGCGCTGATCGGCCTCGCCTCGGCGATTCTCTGGCTCGGCAACGGCCGCATCGCCGGCATTTCCGGAATCTTCGGGCAATTGCTGCCGCCGGCTCAGACAGTGATCTGGCGCTTCGTGTTTCTCGCCGCGCTGATCGCCGGCGCTCTCCTTGCGTCTTACCTTATCCCGGGTCTCGGCGTCGGAGGACCGGCAGGACGTCCGGCGCAACTCGCAGCGGCGCCGGCCTGGTTCGCCGGTGGAACCATCCTCTGGGTGGCTGCGTCAGGGCTTTTGACGGGCTTCGGCACCAAGATCGGCAACGGCTGCACCTCTGGACACGGCGTGTGCGGTATCGCGCGCCTTTCCAAGCGCTCCATCATCGCCACTGCGGTGTTCTTCGGCGTCGCCATCGTCACGGTCACCGTTACGGGGATCGTGTAATGGACACCAAGCACACGATCAGCCTGCCCTATCTTGCAGTCGCCGCATTGGCCGGACTGCTCTTCGGTATCGGGCTCTACGTTTCGCAGATGGTCGATCCGCTGAAGGTCCTGCGCTTCCTCGACTTCACGGCGATCCCGACAGGTGGCTGGGATCCGAGCCTCGCCTTCGTGATGATTGGCGCCATCCCGGTGTTTTTCATCGCTGTCCAGATTGGCAAGCGCCGCGAGAAGCCGTTGCTCGCCAATCATTTCCACGAGCCGGAGTTCAAAAAGGTCGACCTGCGTCTGGTGGGGGGCGCGGCGCTGTTCGGCATCGGCTGGGGCATGTCGGGCATTTGCCCCGGCCCGGCGATTTCGCTCGTCGCCTTCTGGCCACCGAACCTGCTGATCTACCTCGTAGCCCTGTTCGTGGGCTCATATGCCGGTGCCTTCATCATTCCGAGCGGGCACGACAAGCGGCTCGCTGTCGCCCAATGAGCCCGCAGGATAGCGATGCGGTCGTCGTAGGCGGCGGACTGGCTGGGCTGGCCGCCGCGGTTGCCGTGGCCGGAGTTGGCCTGAGGACGATCCATCTCGTTCCGAAGGGCCCGCCCGACAGGCGGACTTCGGCGCTGATGCAGCCGGCGGTGTCCTACCTAAGGCAATCGGGGCTGGTGCCTGAGCCCTCGGCCATCGGTCATCCACTCACGCAGATCAGGATAATTGACGCCACGAAACGGTTGATCCGGGCGCCGGAGACGCTGTTCGACAGCGCCGACTCGGGGCTCGAGGCGTTCGGCTGGAACTTCCCCAACGTGAAGCTCAACGAAGCCTTCGAGGCGGCGCGGAGCCGCCTGTCCAACCTCACGACGATCGAAACTACGCTGAGCGATCTCGAACCGGCCGAAGCCGGTACACGCTTGCATCTGGCCGACGGCCAGACGCTGACAACCCACCTGGTGGTCGGCGCCGACGGCAAGAAATCGCGTGTCCGCGAAACGGCCGGCTTCCGGGCGCGGGAGCACGGCTTCACCCAGGCGGCCCTGGTGTGCGATCTCGGGCTTGCCCGGCCGATCGGCGGCACCTCGATCGAGTTTCACTATGAGCAGGGCCCGTTCACGTTGGTACCGGCAGGTGGCAATCGCGCAAACCTGGTCTGGATCGACGACCGCGCCGTGCTGAAGGCCGCTCAGGAATCGGGCAAGGAAGTGCTCACTGAGACCCTCCTCATCAAGTCGCAGCGTCTGTTCGGACCGATCGAAATTCTCACCCCGGCCCACATGTTCCTGCTCTCGACGCTGAGCGTAGACGAGGCTGGACGCGACGGTGTCGTGCTGGTTGGGGAGGCCGCTCATGCCTTCCCGCCGATCGGGGCGCAGGGGCTCAATCTGAGCCTGCGCGACGTAGGGGACCTGGCGGCCTCAGTGGCCACCGCGGACGAGCTAACCCCGGGGTGCGCGAAAGCGGTATCGGCAGACTACAGCCGCCGGCGGGCCAGCGACCTCATGCGGACGGGGACCATGGTGGACACTCTGTTCCGTTCGCTCCTGACCGATTTCCTGCCCGTGCAAGCCTTGCGTGCCGGCGGACTGTGGGCGCTCAAGTCTCTGCCGCCCTTGCGGCAAGCCGCCTTCGACCTGGGCATGGGCATCAGGTGAAAACGAAAAGGGCGCCCGAAGGCGCCCTCCGAACTTGAGAACAGCCGGAGTTATTGCGCCGGTGGCGCGGACGACGAGGCGCCGCCGAGCTGCTGGCGCAGCGATTCCGCGCGATCCTGCAGCATCTTCTCGAGCGCATCTTCGCCGGACTGCTTCTTTGCGAGTTCGTCGAAGGTCAGCGCCGACTCGCCGTCGTAAACGGCAGTGAACCCGGCGAGGTTGATCTGGACGACCAGGTCCTCGTTTTTGCGGTTCTTGGCGATCAGCTTGAGGGTCGAGCCCTTCTTGAGCATGTCGATGTACTTCTCGTTGACGAACTGCTGCGTCGAGCAGGACAGCGGGTCACAGGTGAAGTACTCGGTGCGGATCGGCTTCTGGTTGTCGATCTGCCAATAGAGGCCCATCGGCAGAAGCACGCCCACCGGAACGGCGGCAACCGCCGTCAGCCGGGCCTGCTGGCCGGGATCATCGCGCAGCACAAACGAGCCCATGAACTGCTTGCCGGCCGTCACGATCACCTGACGCATCAGGCAGGCGCGCTGGCCATCTGCGAGCGGCTCGCACACCTTAAGCCAGTTCTTGGCAGGATCGGCAGGAGTGGTCGCGGGCTGCTCGGCGGCGGCCGGCGTGGTGGTCGCTGCAGCATCCTGCGCGAAGGCCGGGATCGCCTGCGAGAGAACGGCGAAGGTCAGCCCTGCGGCGAGGAGCGATTTGAAGGTCATAGACGGTCCTTGAAGTTCCCGGGCTTGGCTTCTGCGGCCAACTGGCAGTTGGAGGCCCTTCAATGGGCGAAATCGGGCAATAACATGGCCGGGTTGGGTTTCCAATTCTTTCACCCCGGCTGTGTTGCCGCCCTGCATGACACCTGCCCGGCGTTGCAATGCGATGAATCGAATCTGCCCGGATTTTCGGGCGCGAGTTTGACCCTCCCGGGTCATTCCGGCGGCGAGGGCTAAGCGCCCTGTGCCAGACCCGCCATTCGATTGAGGATCGCCGCGGTTCCCTTCAGGCGCGACGCGGCGTTCGGCCAGTCGCGGGCAAACACCAGCTTCTGATCCGGCTTGAGGCGAACGGCCATGCCCGGGTCCTGTACCAGCTTGACCAAGCCGGTAGGGTTGGGGAACTCATTGTTCCGCAGGGTGACGACCGCACCCTTTGGACCAGCCTCGACCTTCTCGACATTGGCCTGGCGGCAGAGCGACTTGACCAGGATGATCTTGAGTAGCGCCTCGACCTCGTCCGGAAGCGGGCCGAACCTGTCGATCAGCTCCGCGCCTGCGGCGTCGATGGCGCGCGCATCTGCGAGATCGCCCAGCTGCCGGTAGAGCTGCATGCGAAGCTGCAGGTCAGGCACGTAGTGCTCAGGAATCATCACCGGCATGCCGAGTGAAATCTGCGGGCTCCATTCGTGGGTGTCGTCGTAGTCGGCCGCGCCGTCCTTGAGGGCGGCAACGGCCTCCTCGAGCATGGCCTGGTAGAGTTCGTAGCCGACTTCCTTGATGTGGCCGGACTGCTCTTCGCCGAGCAGATTGCCCGCTCCACGGATATCGAGGTCATGGCTCGCCAGCTGGAAGCCCGCACCAAGGCTCTCGAGAGATTGCAGGACGCCGAGGCGTCGTTCGGCCGTATCGGTCAGCTTCTTGTCGGCAGACACCGTGAAAAGCGCATAGGCTCGCTGCTTCGACCGGCCGATACGGCCACGAATTTGGTAAAGCTGCGCCAGGCCGAACTGGTCTGCATGGTGGACGATCAGGGTGTTGGCGTTTGGAATATCGAGGCCGGATTCGACGATCGTTGTCGCCAGCAGCACGTCGAACTTCCCGTCGTAGAAATTGTTCATGATGTCGTCGAGTTCGCCGGCCGGCATCTGGCCGTTGGCGACCACGAAGTTCACCTCCGGCACCTGCTCCTTGAGGAACTCGGCGATGTAGGACTGATCAGCGATGCGGGGCACGACGTAGAACGCCTGTCCGCCACGATATTTCTCACGCAGCAGCGCTTCACGGATCGATTGCGCGTCGAACGGCGAGATGAACGTTCGAATGGCAAGACGATCCACCGGCGCCGTCGCTAGCAGCGAGAGGTCGCGCACGCCTGTGAGCGCGAGTTGCAGGGTGCGGGGAATAGGCGTCGCGGTGAGCGTTAGGACGTGCACGTGCGCACGCAGTTCCTTTAGCCGCTCCTTGTGCCCGACGCCGAAATGCTGCTCCTCATCCACGATGAGCAGACCGAGATCCTTGAAGTCGACATTCTTGCTCAGCAGCGCATGCGTACCGATAACGATGTCGATCTTGCCGTCCGCGATGCCCTCCTTTGTGGCCTTGAGTTCGGGAGCCGTGACGAGGCGGCTGGCCTGTGCGACGCGCACCGGCAGGCCGGCAAAACGCTCCTTGAACGTTTTGAAGTGCTGGCGCGACAGCAGGGTCGTCGGCACCACGACGGCCACCTGCTTGCCCGCCATGGCGACGGCGAAGGCAGCGCGCAGGGCGACCTCGGTCTTGCCGAAACCCACATCGCCGCACACGAGACGATCCATGACTTTCCCCGAAGTGATGTCGTCGAACACCGCGGAAATCGCCGTGAGCTGATCCTCTGTCTCGTCATACGGGAAGCGTGCGGCGAATTCGTCGTACGCGCCCGAAGCGATCTCGACCGGCTCGGCGCGGACTATCAGGCGCTGCGCCGCGATCTTGATGAGCTGCTCCGCCATGTCGCGGATGCGCTTCTTGAGCTTGGCTTTCTTGGCTTGCCACGCGACGCCGCCCAACTTGTCGAGCATCACATCGCTGCCATCCGAGCCGTAGCGGCTCAGCAGTTCGATGTTCTCGACCGGCAGGTAGAGCTTGGTCTCGCCGGCGTATTGGATCTCGACGCAGTCATGCGCCGCACCCATCGCTTCGATCTGCTTGAGCCCGAGGAAGCGGCCGATGCCGTGATCGACGTGAACGACCAGATCACCGGCAGCAAGGCTCGCCGCTTCGGTCAGCGCGTCGGATGCCTTGCGCTTGCGCTGCTGGCGCAGCAGGCGCTCGCCCAGGATGTCCTGCTCGGAGAGGACCACGAGATCGGCGGTTTCGAACCCGCTTTCGAGCGGCAGGATGGCTAGCGCTGTCGTGTTGCTGGAGGTCGTGGCTGCGTCCTGCCAGTTCTCGGCGATGCGCGGATGGGCAAGTCCGTGATCGGCCAGAACTTGCGCCATGCGGTCGCGCGAGCCCTCGGTCCAGCAGGCGATGATCGTGTGGCGCTTGCCCCGCTCGCGCTTGAGCACCGCGACAACCGCCTCGAACAAGTTCAGGTCGGTGGCTTGGCGCTCGGCAGCGAAGTTGTGCGCGATGCGTCCACCCGCATCCTCCGTGCGGGACTCGTCCGGGAGGGCGAACGGAGACAGTTGAACGGCCGGCGCACCCGCGAGGCCGTATGGGTGCGCGGCGACCTCGTAGAGTTCGACGGGCGGGACCGGCTTGTAGGGTGTCCCGGCGGCGACTTGCTTTTGCGTGCGTGCCGTTTCGCGCGCTTCATAATAGTCCTGGATCTGCGTCTGCCGGTCGGCGAACGCCTCGCGCACCTGATCGTCGAACACCATCGGGGCGCCGCCGGTATAGGCACCGAGGCCTTCGAGGTGGTCGTAGTAGAACGCCAGCCAGTGCTCGTGGCCAGGATAGCGCTGGCCGGAACTGATGGCGGCATAGAGCTGATCGTCGCCCGTATTCCCGCCGAACTGTGCCGTGTAGCGGGCACGGAAGCGCTTGATCGTCTCCTCGTTCAGCAACACCTCGCTCATCGGGGCGAGGTCCACTGCCTTGAGGTTGCCGGTAGAACGCTGGCTCTCGGGATCGAAGCTGCGGATGGTCTCGAGCTGCTTGCCGAAGAAATCGAACCGCAGCGGCGTCTCGAGGCTCGCCGGGAACAGGTCGACGAGTGCGTTCGGCGGAACAGCGATCGCCATGGTCAGCGTGGCCGTCGACGGACCGAACACACCGATGTTGTACGCACCGAGACCACCGGCCGCCTGAGCAGCGGACCAGTCGGCGCAGGCA
>JBEBHC010000149.1:0-7288 GCA_040081185.1 Devosia sp.
ACCTAGATCATGGCAGGAATGTGCGCAAGGAACGCGGGCTGCCCGCACTTGCCGGTACGGGCCATAAAAAAACGCCCCGGCGAACCGGGGCGCTTGGCCGAGAGGGCTCCGGCCGGAAGTTGCTTTAGATCCGCGTAAACTCGAGCGTCTGGCAGAGCATGCCGGAGCAGCCCCTGAGCTTCATCATATCGGCCGAAACCATCGTCATGGTGCCGGCAAAGGCGCGGCCGTCCATCACGACGCTACCCTGCCACTTGTTGTCATCGACTTCGACGGCGCCCTTAACCACGTAGGTATTGAGCAGAGCGAGGTTTTCGGCGGTCCGCTGGTCGGGGCTCAGCCACACGAGCTTGGCGCAGAGGCCATCGCCACAGGCGGTGACGCTGTAGCGAGCATCGCCGGTGGTCACCTGCCACTTGCCCACGGGGCTTGCGGCGGAGCCGGCAAAGGCCGGTGCGGCAGCGAGAGAGGCCACGGCAAGCGCGGCGAACGTCTTCATGAGGCGTGTCATAGTCCTATCCTTAGCCGGCGATCCGGCACTGATTTGGGGTTCACGGGAGGACGCGAGGCCCGGAGGCGCTTCATTCATCCAACGAGGGCGGGCCCTCTTCGGTTGCGTCCCAGATGGACATCAAACCGGGCGATGAAAGGGCAAAGCGCCGCAAATGGAGGTGTTGATCGGGTGACAGATTGTCGCTAGAAGGCACGCCGACCGGCAAGAGGCCCAGCCCCCGGCCCGTTCCAAGCCCAGCTTGGGGAATAGTTCAACGGTAGAACAGCGGACTCTGACTCCGTCAATCTTGGTTCGAATCCAGGTTCCCCAGCCAGCCCTTTCTGCCAATAATATCAGTTGCTTAGATCGCCTGATCGCCGAGCCTGCGCCCGCTTCTGTGTGCCGCCCGTGTGCCAAAGAATACCGAGGATTTCCGGCGGTTGCGCATAGCCCCCCGCGTCTCCATGGCACATGATTTGGCACATGAGCGACGCGGTTCCTGGAGATGCTGGATGTTTGACAAATCGCGTGACCATGCGCATATGGACGGCAACACGGCCGGCCCCTCTGCGGTATGCAAGGGTCGGCCTTCTTGTTGTCCGGGGCAGTGTTGATGCCCCAGTACACAAAGCCCTACTTACCGGTCCGCGATCAGATTGCGCTTCTCAGAAGCCGCGGGATGTCGATACCTGACGAGGCCAAAGCCAGCGAATACCTGTCGCGTTTGGGTTACTATCGCTTAAGCGCATATTGGTACCCGTTTCGGGTCACATCAGGCGGCGTTGTAACCGACAACTTCAAGGCGGGAACGTCATTCAAATGGGCGCTGGATCTCTACAGCTTCGACAAGAAACTCAGACTTCAGCTGCTTGACGTCCTCGAGCGAATAGAGATCTTCGTGCGCACCGCGGTTGCCCTGCAGTTGGGTCAGTTTGACTCACACGCTCACCGCAATCCCAAGCTACTGGACAGCAAGTTCACCCGGCTCGACCCGAGGACCAAGCTGGTCGCGCACACGGAGTGGCTGGCTACGCTCGACAACAAAGCCCGATTCTCCAAAGAGGAATTTGCGGAACACTTTCGGTCCAAATATTCGACGTCTCATATGCCCATCTGGATCGCGGTCGAATTGCTCGACTTCGGACCCCTATCGATGCTTCTGAGTGGAATGAAATGGGTCGACGTGGACGCCATTGCGAGATCATGTGGGGCTGTAAATCGCGAGGTACTGGCTAGCTGGATTAGGTCGCTGTCAGTCGTCCGAAATGTCTGCGCGCACCACTCCCGGCTTTGGAACAAGCCCCTGGTCGACCAGCCTCGTCTGCCCCCGCCCGGAAGCGTTCAGTTGCTCAACCATGTCTCAAGTTCGCCGTTTGGGGCCAAGCGTCTCTATGCAGCTTGCGCAGTGGCGCGATACTTACTGCTGAAGGTAAATCCCAGAACTGAATGGTCGACGAGGTTGAAGGACCACCTCGCAACTTTCCCGACCAATCAGTACATATCCCCCAAGACGATGGGATTTCCCGAAGGATGGGAAAGCCTCCCTTTGTGGGCATAGTGTCTTGGGCGCCGTCCTCGGCTCGCACTACCACTTCCAACCCGGCTTGAGCCAAGGAAAGTCGTTACAGGGCTCAGGGTTGGGCTTCCGCCGCTTCGCCAGCGCCGCGGCTATGCGCCGGCCTTCCCCTCGGCAAGGTTCACAGCCCAGTCGGCGTTCATCGGCTTGACCTCCCAGAAACCGTCCGGGCGCTGGTAGGGGTCGCCGGTGGGGCGTGGGCCGTCCGGACCTCCGACGACTTGGCGGCCGCCTCATCGCTCGTGCGACGCACTCTTGCTGTCACTTTTCCAACTTTCGTACCCATATCGCCGAAGACGCTCCCTGCTGCGACTGAGTTCCTCTGCGGTGAACAGGTCGTGCCACTCGGCATTCTCCGTGACCATCGCCTCAACGGTAAGGTCCAGCCGCCCGCGTTCATACAAAGCGGTGTAGGCGCGGCAGCGTCCAGAAAAGTATACTTTCTGTCCAAGGTCTATTGACCGTCCACTTAGCGTCCACTAACTATGTGTCCGTACTAACCTAAGGGATAAATGGACAAATGTCGGTAATCGCATACGCCCGAGTATCGACTGGTCAACAGGACACTTCCGCTCAGATCGATAGGCTCAAGGCAGCTGGGGCGAAAAAGATCTTCAGCGAGAAGCGATCGGGCCTAGACGGTCAGCGACCGGAACTGGCTCGTTGCTTGGAGTACGCCAGGGAGGGGGACACCCTGCTTGTTACGAAACTGGATCGCTTGGCGCGGTCTACGTCCGATCTCTATCGCATCGTCAGTGAGCTCGCTGAGAAGGGAGTGGCCTTCAAGGTCCTGGATGACAGCGCAGTCGATACGACGACCCGTACTGGCAAGTTGGTGATGGGTATTCTTGCGCTAATCGCCGAGTTTGAGACCGAGATCCGTCGCGAGCGTCAGATGGAAGGTATCGCCAAAGCGAAGGCCGAGGGTCGCACCGGCGGGCGTCCAGCGCTCGTTACCGACGCCATTCGAGCCACCATCGTTGAACAGCGCGAGGCCGGCTCGAGCATTCGGAAGATCGCAGCGGAGATCGGCCTGTCTAAGGCCACGGTGCAAAAGGTGGCTGCGGCTGGCTGAAGACCGTCAAAGCCATTGCCGACGCCCGCCTCGCGCCAAAAACGGACACAACCGCCCCATCACCATGAGAGTGTACGCCAAGTCTCCGGGCACCACGCCCCAGTTCAGCTACTCCCAGAGTCAGCCGGTTGCGGGCCGTCGTAACCGGGAGCGACCACAAAATCTTGTATGGATAGCTCGTGACGAATGGCTTTGGCGGCGGTGTATTCTGGCGAGTTGTAGCAGTCGCTCGCCGCGTCGGCCGATGGGAACTCGATCACTACCAAGCGTGAGCGGGCTTCCCTCGACAACTTTGTGCCCCATACCGCGCACCAAGAACCGGCCACCATACTTGCTGATCGGCGCTGCGTTCGCTGCTTGGTATGCCTTGTACGCTGCTGGGTCATTTACATCCGCGAACACGACCCAATAACTCTTCATTCCGGCCACCTTCCATGCTCTTCGCGATAAGCATGTCGGCCCGTCCTAGCGGTGCGTCAAGGGGCTCGGGCAACCCCCTGCCACCCTTGCCACATCCGGGGGTAGGTTGCATTAGCACCCTGCCGTCTTCAGGCATTTACCGCCGGTAGCTGTTCAAGGCGCTCGGCAACCAGTTCTTGCATCCGCCAAAGGTGGCTGTCGTGGATGCCGAGAGTAGCCAGATGCTCGATGGTGTTGCGAAGGTATTCGGCCATCGAGCCTAGTTTTCCTGAAGCCTTGCTGATGGCTTCCGCGATCTCCTCTTCCGTAAGGCCGCCCACGTAAATCGGCCCTTTACGGTCATTGGTGAAAGCGATGCCGCTCAACTGTCCGTCGGCGGTGTCGACCTTTACCCACCTCGTAGGGATAGGCGGCTCCCGTTTTAGAATGGCGAGCAAATTTGCCCGCAATCCGGGCTCATCCGATCTAACCTCCAACGCCACACCTCGACACTGTCCACCGCGGTCGAGCGACAGCATTAATGTGGGATTGACGGGGTTGCCCCTCCAGGCGCGATCCCAGCCAAGGCAGAAAGCGCGATGCCATCCACGGATGGTGCCAGGCCGCCTGTCGCCGAACTCCGGACCGGGCTTCCACATCAGCGATCCGAAAGCGAAAATCCAGAGCCGTCCATCGACCGGAAGCCTCGCCAACACAGCATCAACGAGCTTGTCATAGTGCTCGTCGGGCGTCTTCACGTTGGCTTGCGGGCGGTACTCGCCCGTATACGGCATCACCCGGGCCACAAGCTCCGGTGTCAGTCGCATTGTCCTTCCAGCTCGCACGATGTCAGTCCCCTGATTGCTTGCGTGGACTTTGATGCCGAGTTTTGAAAGACAGCAAGTGCACCCCCACCCTTGCTACGGGCGGGGGTGGCCGCTGTGCGCCAGTAGCGGTCATTGAGCAAAGCGATAGCCGACGCCGGACTCAGTGCGAATTAGCAGTGGCGCTGAGGGACTGCGCTCGACCTTTGAGCGAACCTGGCCCACGAAAACACGGAGGTAGTGAACGTCCTCGACGTGGGCCGGACCCCAGACTGCGTTGAGCAGCTGCCGATGGGTCATCACGAGCCCGGCGTGCCTGACCATGTGGGCGAGCAGATCGTATTCCTTGGGGGTGAGACGCACCGGCTCACCATCGCGAGTCACAAGGCGTTTCGCTAGGTCGATCACGAGTCCGTCACCCTCCCAGCGGGTGGTTGCGAGGGTCGCCGGCTCGCGGTGACGGAGTGCCGTGCGAACACGCGCCAGCAGCTCGCCGATGCTGAAGGGCTTTTCGACATAGTCATCGGCGCCGAGGTCGAGCGCTTCGATCTTGTCGGCCTCCTGATCGCGGGCTGACAGCACCACAATGGGAAGGCGCGACCAGCTTCGCATCGAGCGAATGACCTCCCGGCCGTCCTTGTCGGGCAGGCCAAGGTCGAGGATCATCAGATCGGGCGCGGCGGTGGCGACTAGCCGCTCGGCCTCAGCCGCAGTAGAGGCAAGGATCGGATCGTAACCCGCTGCCGTGAGAGCGGGCTTCAGGAAGCGCTGGATCTGCGGTTCGTCATCGACGACGAGAATGCGGCCCTCACTCATTTGCTCACCTCGCGATCCATCGGCACCCTGATGGTGAACCGCGTGCCGCGTTTGCGCACGGCCGGACTCTCCGCCTTGATCGAGCCGCCCATGGCCGCAACGAAGCCGCGCGCGATTGACAGTCCGAGCCCGGTGCCGGCGGACCGCCCGTCGCCCTTGGTCCGCCGAAAGAATTTGTCGAAGATGCGCTCGAGATCGCGTTCGGGGATGCCTTTGCCCTGGTCGGTCACCGAGATCACCACTTGATCGTCCTCGCCGCGCGCGAACAGGGCGATCGGCGCCTCGCCGGCATATTTGGAGGCGTTGTCGAGCAGATTGAAGAGCGCCTGACCCAGCAGCGTCGCATCGCCGCGGGCGGCCGGCAGATCCGGGGCAAGGCTGAGTTCGAACAGGCTGTCGGGGTGGAGCCTCCTTGCCCGCTCGACCGTGTCGCTGACGACCTCGCCGATGTCGATCCGGTCCTTGCGAGGCTTGAGGGTGGCCGCTTCGATGCGGGTCATGTCGAAGAGGTTGGCGACAAACCGTGCGAGGCGGGAGGCTTCCTCCTCGATGGACAGCAACAGATCGCTGCGCGTCGCCGGGTCCATTTTGTCGCCGAGGTCCCTGAGGCTCGTTGTCGCGCCCGAGATCGTGGCGAGGGGCGTCTTGAGGTCGTGCGAGAGCGAGGCAAAGAGCGCGGAGTTGAGCCGCTCGCTTTCCTCAAGCGCGACGGTCCGCGCGTTCTCGCGCACCAGCCGGGCCCGATCCATGGCGATGGCGGCCTGTTCGAGCACACCCCGGACGATCTGCTCTTCATGCGGCAAGAGCATGCCGGCAGACGGCGGACGCACGAGACCGAGGACGCCCGAGGCTGCGCGCCCAGCGATGATGGGCCGGAACTGCCAGGGGATCTGCGGCAGGGTGCCGGTCGAGTTCCCCGCCAGCTCGCGCTTGTCGAAGGCCCATCGCGCGGCCGTCATGTCGATGGGGCTCAGTGTGAGATCGGGCGGCCAGATGGTGCCGACGACCAGTTCTCCGGCATCCGGCACCAGAAGAACGGCGCCCTGGCCGAGCGCGGCGTATAGGTGGGCCGCGGTCGCATCGAGCACGGTGTCGAGACGAACCGCTCCGGCAAGCTTGCGGCTGAATTCGTAGAGCGCCTGGGTCGCCTGCTCCTGCCGGCGCGAGCGCTCGGCCTGCTCGCGCATGCGTCCCGCCAGATTTCCGGTGAACAGAGCGGCCGCCAGAAAGATTGCAAGGGCGAAAAGCTCGTGCGGCTTGGCGACGGTGAAGGTGTAGAGCGGCTCGATGAAAAAGAAATTGTAGGCGAGGAAGGAGAGCAGCGACGCGGCGATTGCGGAAATCCGGCCGCGCAGGATGCCGCACACCACGACGGCCACCAAATACAGCATGGAGAGGTTCTGGAGCGGCAGGACGGCATAGAGCACCTGCCCCACAAGCGTAATTGCCGTGACAGCCGCGACCGGCAGGCCCGGCTGAGCATGGCATAAGTCTTGCCGACGCCCGGGGCCGCACCGAGAAAGACCGTCAGCTTGCCGCGCCCCTTCGCGCCGGCCAGCGCAAGCAACGCATCGGGATCCGGCCGGCGATCAGTCTGGCGTTCGGCCATCAGCCGCCCGGTGCAGCGGTCGCGTCGAGGGCAAGGTTGAGGTTCAGCACATTCACGCGGGCTTCTCCAAAGAAGCCGAGAAACGGCCCTTCGACGTGGGCGGTCACGAGCTGCTCGACCGCTTCGACCGACAGCGCGCGTTCCCTGGCGACACGAGCAATCTGCACCCGAGCATAGTCCGGCGAGATGTCGGGATCGAGTCCCGAGCCCGATGCCGTCACCGCGTCCGCGGGCAATAGGCCCTCGGCTCCGCCTGCACGCAGCGTGCCGATGGTCTCGCCGATGCGGTCCATCAGCTTCCGGCTGGTCGGCCCGAGATTGGAGCCCGACGAATTGGCCGCGTCATAGCCATTTCCCGCCGCCGACGGACGGGGCCAGAAATAGCGCGGATCGGCACCGGACTGCCCGATGAGCGCGGAGCCAACGACGGCGCTGTCCCGAGTGACGACGCTGCCATTGGCGGCGGCCGGGAACACAGCCTGGCCGATGCCGAGGA
>JBEBHC010000324.1:0-1888 GCA_040081185.1 Devosia sp.
CTTGGAGACCGTCTCAACATGGCCTTCCTGGGGACGACGATCACGGACGGGCGTGGCCGCTTGCTGGTGACGGCCACCGGTGCGCAATCAGAGGTGGGCAAGATCGGCATCCTGATCGACGAAGCAATGACCCGAAATACCCCACTGGAACAAAAGCTGGCCCGGCTCGGTCGTCTGCTCATCCTGGTCGTACTGGCGCTGTGCGCCGTAATCGTATTGGCGGGCTGGCTTCGCGGTGCCACCGACTTCTGGCACATGCTGGAGATCGGCCTGTCTCTGGCGATTGCCGCGGTCCCCGAAGGACTACCTGCAGTGACCACTATGACGCTGGCGCTGGGGATGCAGCGCATGGCCCGGATGCGAGCGCTCGTTCGCCGACTTCCCGCCGTCGAAACCCTGGGCTCCGTCACCGTCATCTGCACCGATAAGACCGGGACACTGACCAGGAATGAGATGACGGTCTGCGTCTACGCACTGGACCAGCGCCGCGTCAAGGTGACCGGCGCGGGGTACGAGCCGAGGGGCAAGTTCGAGGATGGTGGCAAGCTCGTTGACCCACGGACCGACGAGCACCTCGCAATGGCCCTGCGAATCGGCATGTTGTGCAACGATGCCAAAATAGAACGTGCCGACGGCCACGATATGGTGTTGGGCGACCCCACAGAAGCGGCCTTGATCGTCGTCGCGGAAAAGGCAGAAATGAATCGAGCGGCTCTGGCGATCGACTTTCCGCGGCTCAGCGAAGTGCCGTTCGACAGCACCAGCAAACGGATGGTCACCGTGCATCGCGCGCCGCACGGTCGGACGACCGCGTTTCTCAAGGGTTCGCCAGGAACACTGCTCGCGGCGTGTACCGGTCAGGTTCGGGCCCCAGGAGTGACGGCGCTGACAGAAGAGGATCGCCGGCGTTGGGAAGAGACGAATCAGGAGTTGGCCGGTGCGGCCCTGCGAGTTCTCGGTTTGGCGTATCGCGAACTGCCGGAGGGATACCTCGAGGCTGACTTCGCCAAAGAATTGATCTTCGTGGGACTGGTCGGCATGAGTGACCCGCTCCGCGAGGAAGCCAAAGTCGCCATCGCCACCTGTCGCGAAGCGGGTATTCGGACCGTGATGATCACTGGTGACCAGCAGCCGACGGCCGCCGAGATCGCAAGTCAATTGGGGATCGACGTTGATCTTGATGGGCGTCCGTTACGTGCTGTCCACGGCCGCGAGCTGACGGATCTGGACGCTGAAGGCTGGAAACGAGCGGTAGGCACTGCCGCCGTGTTTGCCCGTGTTTCGCCCGAGCACAAACTCCAGATCGTGGACGCTCTGCAGCAGCAGGGGCACGTTGTCGCCATGACGGGCGACGGGGTGAACGACGCCCCGGCCTTGAAGAAGGCGGACATCGGCATCGCGATGGGCATCAAGGGCACTGAGGTCGCGAAGGAAAACGCCGACATGGTGATTACCGACGATAATTTCGCTAGCATCGTCGGTGCGGTCGAGCAGGGGCGGATCATTTACGGTAACATTATCCGGTTCCTCCATTATCTACTCTCCTGCAATTTTGCAGAAATCCTAACGGTATTTGTCGCCCTCATGATCGGCTGGCCTCTGCCGCTGGTGGCCCTCCAAATCTTGTGGCTCAACTTGATTACCGACATCTTCCCCGCCTTTGCCCTGGCACTGGAGCCGTCGGGTTCCGACATGATGAAGCGCCCGCCGCGCGACCCGAAAGAGTCCCTACTCACTCCACGATTCATCGGCCTGATCGTCTGGCAAGGGTTGCTGATCGCCGGGGTCACTCTCCTCGCTTTTGGCATCGGCATGCACTGGCACGGGACCGAGGGCAAGGGCTTGCGCCAGGCGACCACGATGGCGTTCATGACGCTGGCGTTGACGC
>JBEBHC010000325.1:0-1881 GCA_040081185.1 Devosia sp.
ATGTCGATCAGCAGTGCGTTGTTTGGCGATGAGCGCGCAGCCGCGTTGCCGTAGTCGCCGAAGTCTTTGAGTAGCAGCGTGACCTGGTCCCACGGCTCCCAGCCGAAGATGCGCTGTTCGAAGTTGAACGCATTCTCGAAGCTGCGCGCGACGTAGGGCGTGAGATAAGTCTCAGTCGGATCGAAATAGAGTAGGCGTAGGTGATCGGTTTCCAGCACCGAGAGATCGATCAGCGGAATGTCGTCCGGCGCGCGGCTTGGCGGCGGTGGTTCGGGCGGCGGCGCTTCGTCTGTAATCGGCGGCGCGGCTACATCTGGAGCAACGACTTCCGGGGCTTGTGTAGCGGGAGATACTTCGGCCGCAGGATCGGTCTGCGCGTGCGCGGAAGCGATCGATGCCAGCGTCAGCGCCGTTGCGCAGAAGAGCGTGCGGATCCCCATATCCCCGCCTAGCACGCTTCAAAGGCAGACACGCCGCGTCTCGCTCGACGCGGCGTGTTGCTTTGACTTAGTTCGCCCGAAGAGCGGCGGCGAAGTTGGCGTCTTGCGCCATCGCCGCGAAGGCAGGTTCACGCGCCAGCGCCGCAAAGGCTGGCTGACGCGCCAGAGCGGTGAAGGCTTGAGCGTTACGGGCCAGCGCCTGCAGCGCCTGAGCGTTCTGCGAAAGCGCTACGAACGCTTGCGGATTCTGCGCCATTGCAGCGAAGGCTTGTGGGTTCTGCGCCATTGCTTGCATCGCAGCAGCGTTCAGGCCTTGAGCTGCGCCTGCTTGAGCCTGGAAAGCCTGAGCATTGCGCGCCATCGCGGCGAGACCTTGTGCGTCGCGGCTCAGAGCTTGGAAGGCTTGAGCGTTGCGCGCCATGGCTTGGAACGCTTGTGCGTTGCGCGCCATGGCGTCGAACGCTTGCGCGTCGCGGGCAAGAGACTGGAACGCTTGGGCATTGCGCGCCATGGCATCGAACGCCTGGGCGTTGCTGGCGAGGGCGCTCATGGCTTGTGCGTCACGGCCGAGGGCTTGGAACGCTTGTGCGTCTTGAGCCATCGCCGTGTTGGCTTGCGGGTTACGTGCGGCCGCCGCGAAGTTTGCGTTGCGCGCGAAGGCTCCGAACGCTTGCGGATTGCGCGCCATTGCCGCGAAGGCTTGCGGGTGGCGGGCGAGAGCTTCGAACGCTTGCGGGTTCTGCGCCATTGCCGCGAAGGCTTGCGGTTCACGCGCCATCACCGAGAACGCTTGCGCGTTCGCAGCCAGCGCCGAGGTGGCTTGTGCGTCGAACGCACGCGCGCTCAGAGCTTGCGATTGGAACGCCTGAGCATTGCGCGCCATGGCGGCAAGGCCTTGCGCATCGCGGCCGAGCGCCTGGAACGCTTGCGCGTTGCGCGACATCGCTTGGAACGCCTGAGCGTTGCGAGCCATAGCGTCGAACGCTTGCGCGTCGCGAGCCAAAGCTTGGAAAGCCTGTGCATTTGATGCGAGCGCTTGGAACGCTTGCGCATCAGCTGCCAGCGCGCTCATCGCTTGAGCATCGGCGGCGAGAGCTTCAAACGCCTGCGCGTCACGCGCTTGATTGAGACGAGCGCCAGCTTGGCGTGCATCAGCTTGGAACGCCTGAGCGTTGCGCGCGTACGACGCAAACGCTTGCGGGTTGCGCGCCATGGCGGCGAACGCCTGCGGGTGACGGGCTAGCGCTTCAAACGCTTGCGGGTGCTGCGCCATTGCAGCGAAGGCCTGCGGCTGACGCGCCATGGCTTGGAACGCTTGAGCGTTCTGCGCCATCGCCGTGAACGCTTCAGCGTTGCGTGCTTGCGCGTCCATCGACTGAGCAGCGCCGGCCTGGGCCGCACGAGCGAGCGCGGCGAAAGCCTGCGGATCACGGGCGAGCGC
>JBEBHC010000039.1:0-25919 GCA_040081185.1 Devosia sp.
CTGCTCGTGCTGCAGTCAGTCGTCGGGCATATCCTGCCAGGGCGGTCGGTGTCGCCGCGGCGGATCAGGCGAAATGTCATCCGGGCCGCGACCCAGGATGCCGAGATTTCGGCACCGAATCCGCCGCCACCGCCTCCTGATCCACTCCCGGAACCCAATTCGCCGGTTGTGGCGAACAAGCCGCGCGCACGGCGCAAGGCAGCCGTTTCGTCCGCGCCTTGACCTCGGGCCGCTCCGAACGCATGTGTCTGGACTAGGGTTCAGCGGGGCGGAAAATGGAAGGCGAGGTCGTTTCTCACGCGGCGGATGCAGCGGCGGCGGGTGGGCTGGGGCTCATCCATGTGGTCGGGCTGCTGCTGGCCGGTGTGCTCGCAGTGCCCATTTTCCGGCGGCTGGGGCTGGGTTCGGTGCTCGGCTATCTCGCTGCCGGTCTCGCAGTAGGGCCCTACGGGTTCCGGCTCGTCACCGAGCCTGAGGCCATTCTCCATGCCGCCGAACTAGGCGTCGTGATGTTCCTGTTCATCATCGGGCTCGAGATGGAGCCGTCGCGGCTGTGGAGCCTGCGCAAGCAGATATTCGGGCTCGGAGCACTGCAGGTGCTGGCATGCGGGGCGTTGCTGACCGTGTTCGGGATCCTCATCGGATTCCCGCCCGTCGTGGCGTTCGTGGCGGGTATGGGATTCGTCCTCACCTCTACCGCCATCGTCATGCAAGTCATGCAGGAGCAAGGGACGCTGGCGACGGAGCCGGGGCAGAAGATCGTGTCGATCCTGTTGCTCGAGGATCTCGCCATCGTGCCGCTCCTCGCAATCGTCGCGCTGCTTGCACCGGCAGTCGGTGAGGAGACGACGCTGGCGGGGCGCTGGATCGGTATCGGCGTGGCACTGGCTGCGGTCGTCGGGCTGATCTTTGTCGGCCGCTACATTCTCAATCCGCTCTTCAAGATTCTCGCTGACTCTCGGGCCCGGGAAGTGATGACCGCCGCGGCGTTGCTCGTGGTGCTCGGCGCGGCGCTTGCCATGTCTTCGGTCGGCCTATCGATGGCGATGGGGGCGTTCCTTGCAGGCGTGCTGCTCTCCACCTCGATCTTCAAGCACCAGCTCGAGGCGGACGTCGAGCCGTTCCGCGGTATCCTACTGGGGCTGTTCTTTCTTGCGGTCGGCATGTCGCTCGACCTGGGCGTCGTCGCGGCCAACTGGCAGACGGTGGCGCTCGCGGTCGTCGGATACATGCCCGTCAAAGGCGTGGCGATCTACCTGCTGGCCCGTGTGCTCGGGGCCGGGCACGCGGTGGCGCTGGAGCGTGCGGTACTGATGGCGCAGGGCGGCGAGTTCGCCTTTGTCCTTTATACTACAGCGCTGTCTGGCGGCATCTTCACGCCCGAACAGAGCGCCATGTTCACCGCGACGGTGATCATTTCGATGGTGCTGACCCCGATCACCGTCCTGATCATGCGGCAAGCCCTGCCGAAGGTGACCGAGCCGTCCATGGACGGCGTCGAGGTGGTGCAGCAGTTGCGGGCGCAGATCCTCGTCATCGGCTTCGGCCGTTTCGGACAGATCGCGAGCCAGCCGCTGATCGCGCAGGGATACCGTGTGTCGATCATCGACAACGATACCGAGATGATCCGCGCGGCGGCCCGCTTCCGCATGAAGGTTTATTACGGGGACGGGACGCGGCTCGACATTCTCCGCGCGGCCGGGGCCGGTGAGGCTGATGTGGTACTGGTGTGCGTCGACAAGGCCGAGCAGTCCAACCGCATCGTCGAGCTTTTGCGGTCGGAATTTCCGCTCGTGAAGGTCATGGCGCGCGCGTTCGACCGGCGCCATGCCTTCGAACTGATCAAGGCCGGTGTCGATTTCCAGATCCGTGAATTGTTCGAGTCGGCGCTGGTGTTCGGCAGCGAGGCCCTGCGGTCGCTTGGCGTCGACCCCGATGCGGTGCAGGACACGATTGCCGGCGTGCGCGAGCGCGATCGCATTCGCTTCGAGGCGCAGCTTCTGGGTGGGCTCAATGCGGCGCCGGCTGACCTTTTGCTGTCGAACGCCGAGGACCAGGCGCGCGAGACGGGCGTCGTGGGTGCGCCAAGCGAACCGGTGATGCTGGAAAAGCCCAAGCCGGAAACCGACGAAAAATCCGCCGACTAGCCGCCTCTGCTAATGGCGGACCGCTGCTTTTGGTGGCTTCCAAGTGCCCGTTTTTGATGCAATGCTCACGGTTCTAGAGGGGAATACATCGTCATGCTGATCGGATTGCGTCATGTCGCAAAAGCCCATCGTATTGGACGCCCCCAAGCCGCAGCCACGAGCGCTGACTGCTGAGGCGCTGCAGTCCGAAATCCTTGAAAAGCTTACCTATTCCGTAGGCAAGGACCCAATTGTCGCGCGGCCGTATGACTGGCTTAAGGCGACCATCCTGGCGGTCCGCGACCGCATGATCGACCAGTGGATGGAATCAAGCCGCGAGACGTGGCGCAATTCCGGCAAGCGCGTCTATTATTTGAGCCTCGAGTTCCTGATTGGACGGCTCATGCGCGATGCGATGAGCAATATCGGCGTGCTGGAGACGGTTCGGCAGGCGCTCAAGGGCCTCAATGTCGATGTCGGCGACCTGATCAACCTCGAGCCGGATGCGGCGCTGGGCAATGGTGGCCTCGGCCGTCTCGCAGCCTGCTTCATGGACTCGATGGCGTCCCTTGGCATCGCCGCCTACGGCTACGGCATCCGGTACGCCAACGGCATGTTCCGGCAGGAAATGAGCGAAGGCTGGCAGGTGGAACTGCCGGAAGACTGGCTGGCACACGGCAATCCGTGGGAATTCGAACGGCGCGAGTCGAGCTACGAAGTCGGCTTCGGCGGGCAGGTGGTGCCGGTGGCCGAACCGGACGGGTCGACACGCCTCGAATGGCGGCCTGCAGAGCACGTGCTCGCGGTGGCGTTCGACACGCCGATCGTCGGCTGGCGTGGCAAGCGGGTGAATACCCTGCGTCTGTGGAGCGCGCAGCCGATCGACCCCATCCTGCTCGACAAGTTCAACTCCGGCGACCACATCGGCGCGCTCGAGGAGAGTTCGCGGGCCGAAGCCATCACCCGTGTGCTCTACCCGGCGGACTCTACCGCGTCGGGTCAGGAACTTCGGCTGCGGCAGGAGTTCTTCTTCTCGTCGGCTTCGCTGCAGGACATCGTGCGGCGCCACATGCAGCAATATGGCGATTTGGGTTCGCTGCCCGACAAGGTTGCCGTGCAACTCAACGATACGCATCCCGCGATCTCGATCGCGGAGCTGATGCGGCTCCTGATCGACATTCACGGGCTCAAGTGGGCGCAGGCGTGGAAGCTGACGCGCGGCGTGTTCGGCTACACCAACCACACGCTGCTGCCGGAGGCGCTGGAAACCTGGCCGGTGTCGCTGATGGAGCGGATGCTGCCGCGGCAGATGCAGATCATTTACGCGATCAATGCCGACGTGCTCGGCGAAGCGCGCAAGATCGGCGGGCTGACTGACCAGCAGATCGCGAACGTTTCGCTGATCGACGAGGGCGGGGCCCGGCGGGTGCGCATGGGCCAGCTGGCGTTTGTCGGCAGCCATTCGGTCAATGGCGTTTCGGCGCTGCACACCGAGCTGATGAAGAAAACGGTGTTCGCCGATCTCAACCGGCTCTACCCCGAGCGGATCAACAACAAAACCAACGGCGTGACGCCGCGGCGCTGGCTTCTCGAGTGCAATCCGGGGTTGAGCAAGCTCGTTGCCGACCGGATCGGGCCCGACTTCCAGGACAATATGGACCTGCTGGTTCAGCTCGACCGGCACGCGGACGATCCAAATTTCCAGGCACAGTTCGCGGCGGTGAAGCGCGCGAACAAGCAGCGGCTGGCCGAGGTGATCAAGGACCGGCTCAACGTCGTGGTGTCGCCCGACGCACTGTTCGATGTGCATGTAAAGCGCATTCACGAGTACAAGCGACAGCTGCTCAACGTCATCGAGGCGGTGGCGCTCTATCAGCAGATGAAGGCGCATCCGGAGAAGGACTGGGCGCCGCGCGTCAAGGTGTTCGCCGGCAAAGCGGCGCCGAGTTACTGGAATGCCAAGCTGATCATCAAGCTCATCAACGACGTGGGAAAAGTGATCAACGACGACCCGTCCGTGCGCGGGCTGCTGAAGGTGCTGTTCCTGCCCAACTACAATGTGTCGCTGGCAGAAATCATCATGCCTGCGGCCGATCTGTCGGAACAGATTTCGACGGCCGGACTTGAAGCCTCAGGGACCGGCAACATGAAGTTCGCCATCAACGGCGCGGTTACCATCGGAACACTGGATGGCGCCAATATCGAGATGCTTGATGCCGTGGGGCAGGACAACATGGTGATCTTCGGCCTCACGGCCGAGCAGGTCGCAGAGAAGCGCGTGCGCATGGAAGTGCCGCGTTCCGCCATCGACAACTCCCCGCCGTTGCGTGAAGCGCTGGAAATGATCTCTTCGGGTGTGTTTTCACCGGATGATCCCAACCGCTATCGCGACCTGATCGGCGGGCTCTATGACCACGACTGGTTCATGGTAGCCCGCGATTTTGACTCGTATTCAGCGGCGCAGCGTCAGGTGGATGCCGTCTGGCAGTCACCGAAGAAATGGTATTCCATGGCCATACGGAATACGGCTCATATGAGCTGGTTTTCCTCAGACCGAACCATCCGGCAATATGCCGAGGAGATCTGGGGCGTTCCGGTGGTGCAGGCGTAAGGATACGGGTCGTTGGAGAAGTGGCAGGCCGATCCGGGTGATGTGGGGGCAATTGTCTCCGGGCAGCATGCCAATCCATTTGCAGTTCTCGGGTTGCAACAGGTGGGCGGCGCTTGGGTGGCGCGCACCTTCATCCCTCATGCCGATGCCGTTACTGCCTATGGCCGCGACAGCAAGGTGCTGGGCGAGCTTACCCTGCGCGATGCCGCAGGGTTTTTCGAGGGCAAGGTAGAGATCGCCGAGCGGCAACCGATCCGCTATCGCGCGCGCAATGCGGGCGGCGAGTGGGACGTGCAGGACCCCTACAGTTTCGGTCCCGTACTCGGCCCCATGGACGATTACTATATCGGCGAAGGCACGCACCTGCGGCTGTTCGACAAGCTCGGTGCGCATGACATCGAGTTCGAGGGCGTCAACGGCGTGCACTTCGCGGTGTGGGCGCCAAATGCGCGACGTGTTTCTGTCGTCGGGCCCTTCAACGATTGGGATGGTCGGCGTCACCCGATGCGGGCGCGATTCGAGATCGGCGTGTGGGAAGTGTTCGTGCCGGCTGTGGGGCCGGGCACGATCTACAAATTCGAGATCGTGGGGCAAGACGGCAAGCTTTTGCCGCTCAAAGCCGACCCTTATGCGCGGCAATCGGAGCTGCGGCCGAAGACTGCGTCGGTCGTCGCCGATCCGACCGCGTTCGAGTGGACCGATGGCAAGTACATCGAAGCTCGCGCGAAGAAGGATTGCCGGCGGACGCCGATCTCGATCTACGAGGTGCATCTGGGTTCCTGGCGGAAGCGCGCCGACGGCAGCTTCATGAGCTACGACCAGTTCGCCGAACAACTGATCCCCTATGCCAAGGACATGGGCTTCACCCATATCGAACTGCTGCCGATCAGCGAGCATCCGTTCGATCCGAGCTGGGGCTATCAGCCGACGGGCCTCTATTCGCCGACGGCACGGTTTGGTGATCCAACGGGGTTCAAGCGCTTCATCGATGCGGCGCACAAAGCGGGTATCGGCATCATCCTCGACTGGGTGCCGGCACACTTTCCGACTGACGAGCATGGTCTCGCGCACTTCGATGGAACGGCGCTCTATGAGCATGCCGATCCGCGGCAGGGCTTTCACCCCGACTGGAACACCGCGATCTTCAACTTCGGGCGCAAGGAAGTCTCGGCGTTCCTCACCAACAACGCGCTCTATTGGTTCGAGGAGTTTCACGTCGACGGCCTGCGGGTCGATGCAGTGGCCTCGATGCTCTATCTCGACTATTCGCGGAAGGCCGGGGAATGGGTGCCGAACCAGTTTGGCGGAAACCACAATCTCGAGGCAGTAGCGTTCCTCCAGCGGGTGAATGCAGAAGTCTATCGTCAGCATCCCGGCGCGTTCATGATCGCCGAGGAGTCAACGTCCTGGAACGGCGTTTCGGCACCGACAAACACCGGCGGGCTTGGCTTCGGGTTCAAGTGGAACATGGGGTTCATGAACGACACCCTGCGCTACATGTCGCGCAATCCGATTCATCGCCGCTACCACCACAACGACATGACGTTCGCGGCGCTCTACGCCTTCACCGAGAATTATGTACTGCCTCTCAGTCATGACGAAGTGGTGCATGGCAAAGGCTCGCTGATCAGCAAGATGAGCGGCGACGACTGGCAGCAATTCGCTTCGCTGCGCGCCTACTATGCCTTCATGTGGGGCTGGCCGGGCAAGAAGCTGCTGTTCATGGGACAGGAGTTCGCGCAGCGCGAGGAATGGAATGAGGCCAAGGGGCTCGACTGGTGGCTGCTCGATGCCAGCATGCACGAGGGCGTTCGTCGTCTCGTGGGCGATCTCAACACGGCCTACAAGGACTTGCCTGCGCTGCACGGACGGGACAACGAGCCGGACGGGTTCGAGTGGCTGATCGGCAATGATCACGCCAACGCGGTCTTCGCATGGACGCGCAAGTCCAACGGTTCGAACCCCGTCGTGGTCATCTCAAATTTTACGCCGGTGCCGCGCGACAATTACCGCGTTCCCATGCCCAAGGAAGGCAAGTGGAGCGAGCGTGTGAATACAGACGCCGGTTGGTACGGTGGTTCGAACACCGGTAACCAGGGGAAGGTGGTTGCGCACAAGGCCGAGGCGGGATGGATGCCGGCCTATGCCGATCTCTACGTGCCGCCGCTGGCGACGTTGATCTTGAAATACGACCCGGACTAATCGGGCTGAGGAGGGAACAATGGCTGACTACCGGACACCATCGCCGCTCGCGCGTGAGGCGATGGCCTATGTGCTCGCGGGTGGACGCGGGACGCGTCTGTACGACCTGACCGACCGGCGCGCCAAACCCGCCGTCTATTTCGGCGGCAAGTCGCGCATCATCGATTTCGCGCTGTCTAACGCGCTCAATTCCGGCATCCGCCGTATTTCGGTGGCGACCCAGTATCAGGCGCATTCGCTGATCCGGCACCTGCAGCGCGGTTGGAACTTTCTGCGCACCGAGCGAAACGAGAGTTTCGACGTGCTGCCCGCGAGCCAGCGCGTATCGGAGACGCAATGGTACGAAGGCACCGCCGATGCCGTGTTCCAGAACATGGACATCATCGAGGACTATGGCCCGCGCTATATCGTGCTGCTTGCGGGCGACCACATCTACAAGATGGATTACGAAATCATGCTTCGCCAGCATGTGGACACCGGCGCCGATGTGACCATCGGCTGCCTCGAGGTGCCGCGTATGGAGGCGACCGGCTTCGGCGTGATGCATGTCGACGGGCGTGACCGGGTCATCGATTTCGTCGAGAAGCCTAAAGACCCGCCGGGCATTCCGGACAAGCCGGACATGGCGCTGGCGTCGATGGGCATCTATGTGTTCGAGACGCGCTTCCTGATGGATCAGCTGCGCCGCGATGCGCAGACCGAAGGGTCGGCGCGCGATTTCGGCAAGGACATCATTCCCTATATCGTCAAGAACGGCACGGCTTGGGCGCATCGCTTCCCACGCTCCTGCGTCCGCTCGACCAACGAGGAAGTCGCCTACTGGCGCGACGTTGGAACGATCGATGCGTACTGGAAGGCCAACATCGATCTCACGGACGTCAATCCGCAACTCGACCTCTATGATCGTGACTGGCCGATCTGGACCTATGCCGAGGTCACGCCCCCGGCCAAGTTCGTGCACGATTTCGAAGGCCGCCGTGGCTCGGCGGTAAACTCGCTGGTGTCGGGCGATTGTATCGTGTCGGGCGGTTCGCTGACCCGCACGCTGCTCTCGACGGGCTCGCGCGTGCACTCCTATTCGGAACTGCACGAGGCGGTCGTTCTTCCAGGCTGTACGATCGGTCGCGGCGCGCGTCTGCGCAAGGTGGTGGTCGATCGTGGCGTGAGCATTCCCGAGGGGTTGGTGGTCGGTGTCGACGAGGACTTCGACAAGAAGTGGTTCCGCCGCACCGACGACGGCGTCACGCTGATCACGCAGGTGATGATCGATAATTACCTGGCGGACAAATGATCGATGTCGTCTCGGTCGCTTCGGAGGCCTATCCGCTGATCAAGACGGGCGGGCTCGCCGATGTGGTGGGCGCGCTACCGGCGGCACTGGCTCGGCACGATGTGCATATGCGCGTCTTGCTGCCCGGCTATCAACCGGTGATGGCGGCGCTCGATGACGGCCGCATCATCGCCGAGATGCCGGATTTCTTCGGCGGCTTCGGCCAGTTGGTCGCGGGCAAGACAAACGGCCTCGACGTAATCGCGATCAACGCGCCGTATCTCTATGACCGCCCGGGCAACCCCTATGTCGGTTCCGATCGCAAGGACTGGCCCGACAATGCGGTGCGCTTCGCGGCACTGAGTTTTGCGGGTTACGAGGTGGGCCGCGGGATCGTCGACGGCTATCGGCCGCAGATCCTCCACTGCCACGACTGGCAGGCAGCGCTCACACCGGCTTATGTCGCGTTCAATGCGCCGACGCGCGTGAAGACGGTGCTGACTGTCCACAACATCGCGTTCCAGGGACACTACGGCTGGGATGTGTTCAACGACCTGCGGCTTGACTATCGCGCTGCGCAGGAAGGCGCGATCGAGTATTTCGGCGGCATCGGTTTTCTCAAGGCCGGCTTGCAGACCGCCGATGCGCTGACCACGGTCAGTCCCACCTACGCCAACGAGATCAAGACCAGCGCCTACGGCATGGGGCTCGAAGGCCTGCTGCAGACGCGCGCCGACGTGCTTACCGGCATCCTCAACGGCATAGACGACGATGACTGGGACCCGGCGCGCGATCCGGCGTTGCCCCAAGGCTATGGTCACAACACCACGGACCAGCGCGCGGCGAACCGCGCCGCGCTGAGCGAACGTTTCGGCCTCGATCATACACCCGGACCGCTTTTCTCCGTGGTGAGTAGGCTGACCTGGCAGAAGGGCCTCGACATGTTGGTCGAGGTTGCCGACGAGCTGGTAGCGGCCGGCGGCAAGCTGGTGGTGCTCGGATCGGGCGACACAGAGATCGAGAACGGCCTGAAGGGCGCAGCGATGCGCCACCCCGGCAAGGTCGGCATCGTGACCGGCTATGACGAGCGGCTCAGCCATCTCGTGCAGGGCGGCGCCGACGTGATGATGATCCCTTCGCGCTTCGAGCCGTGCGGCCTGACGCAGCTCTATGGCCTGCGCTACGGCTGCGTGCCGCTGGTGAGCCGTGTCGGCGGCCTTGCCGATACGGTGATCGACGCCAACGAGGCAGCGGTGGAAGCGGGTGTCGCCACGGGTATCGTCTTCGCGCCGGCGACGGTCGATGCGTTCAGTGATGCCATTCGCCGCGCGATGCGCCTCTATGCGCGGCCGAAGCTCTGGCGCAAGATGCAGCGGCGCGGCATGAAGTCGGACGTATCGTGGGACAACAGCGCTGAGAAATATGCCGCGCTCTATAGAAGCCTGCTCGGACTGAGGGACAATGACGACAAAGACGATTAGCGCCACCCCGTTCACCGACCAGAAGCCGGGGACGTCTGGTCTGCGCAAGCGGACCAAGGCGTTCATGGTGGCCAACTATGTCGAGAACTTCGTGCAGTCGATCTTCGACAGCCTCGAGGGGTTCAAGGGCAAGACGCTGGTTGTCGGCGGGGACGGCCGCTACTTCAATGACGTCGCGATCCAGACGATCATCAAGATTGCTGCCGCCAACGGCTTCGGCAAAGCGCTGGTGGGGCAGGGCGGCATCCTGTCGACGCCTGCGGCGAGCCACGTCATCCGCCACCACAAGGCCTTCGGCGGTCTGATCCTGTCGGCCAGCCACAACCCCGGCGGGCCGGATGGCGATTTCGGCATCAAGTACAATGTGGGTAACGGCGGGCCGGCGCCCGAGAAAATCACCGACGCGGTGTTTGCGCGGACGAAGGTAATCGACCGGTACCTGATCGCGGACACCGCTGATGTGGACCTCGAGACCGTGGGCTCGCAGCGATCCGGCGACATGGTGGTCGAGATCATCGATCCGGTTGCTGACTATGCCGCGCTGATGCAAACGCTGTTCGACTTTCCTGCGATCAGCACGATGTTCGCGAACGGCTTCCGCATGCGCTTCGATGCGATGCATGCGGTCACCGGTCCTTATGCCCATGCGATTCTCGAGGGAATGCTGGGAGCACCGTCGGGAACGGTGGTCAACGGAACGCCTTCGCCGGACTTCGGTGGGGGGCATCCGGATCCGAACCTGGTCTATGCCAAGGATCTCTACGACCTGATGATGGGACCCGACGCGCCCGATTTCGGCGCGGCGTCCGACGGCGATGGCGACCGTAACCTCATCATCGGCCGCAAGCGCTTCGTGACCCCGTCGGATTCGCTGGCGCTTCTGGCGGCCAATGCGCCGCTGGCACCGGGCTATGCCAACGGCCTCGCGGGCATCGCGCGCTCGATGCCGACCAGCGCAGCGGCGGACCGGGTGGCGGAGAAGCTCGGTATCGCAATGCACGAGACGCCGACGGGCTGGAAGTTCTTCGGCAATCTGCTCGATGCCGGCCGGGTAACGATCTGCGGGGAGGAGAGCGCCGGCACCGGGTCAAACCATGTGCGCGAGAAGGACGGCCTTTGGGCGGTGCTGCTTTGGCTCAATATCATCGCGGCGCGAGGCGAAGAAGTCGACACGATCGTGCGCGACCATTGGTCCATCTACGGCCGCAACTATTACACGCGCCACGACTATGACGAGGTCGACGCGGTGGTAGCAACCAAACTGGTCGATGACCTGCGGGCACTACTGCCGGGTCTGGTGGGGGAGCCGTTCGATTCGGTGAAAGTCACCTATGCCGACGATTTCACTTACAACGATCCCGTGGACCAGTCGGTCAGCGGCAAGCAGGGCATTCGCATCGGATTCTCCGACGGCAGCAGGATCGTGCTGCGGCTGAGCGGAACAGGAACGGTGGGCGCAACGTTACGGCTCTACCTCGAAAGGTATGAGCCACCGCATGGACAGCACGATCTCGACACCCAGTCTGCCCTCTCTTTCCTCATCTCCCTTGCTGACAGAATTGCCGGAATCCGCGAACGGACCGGCCGCGACGCCCCCAGCGTCATTACGTGATCCTGTGACCCAGACCGGACCGCGGATCGCTCCACGTGCGGGGAGCGCACAAAAGCTTGGCGCGACGGTTACGCCGGAAGGGGTGAACTTCGCGGTTTATTCGGAGACGGCGTCGGCAGTGTTCGTGTCGCTGTTCGATGAGGCCGACAACGAGATCGGCAAGTTCGAACTCGATGGCCACGACAACAACATCCATCACGGCTTGATCGCTGGTATCGGCGCTGGCGCGCGCTACGGGTTGCGCGCTGACGGGCCGTACGATCCGGAACAGGGTTTTCACTTCGATCCGGCGAAGCTGCTGGTTGACCCGTATGCGAAGCGGCTCGATCGAGTGTTCGTGCGTTCGCCCCGGTTGCGCCTGCCGCGCGAGGACGCCGAAGACACTGCGCCGCTCATCCCGAAGGCGATCGTCGGCAGCCCCGACTTGAACACGCCGATCATGCCGCGCCGAAAGGCGCCCACATTGATGTACGAGCTCAATGTGCGCGGCTTCACGATGCGCCACCCTTCCGTGCAGGGGCCGCTGCGCGGGACAATCGGTGCGCTGTCGACGCGCCGCGTGATCGATCATCTCAAATATCTCGGCGTTGATGTCGTCGAACTGATGCCGGTCGCGGCGTTCATCGACGACGGCCATTTGCCCGCGCTGGGGTTGACCAATGCCTGGGGCTACAATCCCGTCAGCTATTTCGCCATCGATCCGCGACTGGCGCCCGCGGGGCCGCAGCAATTGCGGATGCTCACCGATCTCTACCGCAAGAACGGTATCTCGGTGATCCTCGACGTGGTCTACAACCACACCGGCGAGGGCGACAATATGGGGCCCGTACTGAGCATGAAGGGGCTCGACGCACGCGCGTACTACCGGCACGTCGAAGTCGACGGCAAGCAGCACCTCGTCAACGACGCCGGCACCGGCAACACGTTGCGTTGCGATCATCCCGCCGTGCAGCGACTGGTGATCGAGTCACTGCGGTACTGGGTGGAGGAGATGGGTGTATCCGGCTTCCGCTTCGACCTGGCGACAGTGCTGGGACGCGAACCCGGGTTCAACCCCGACGCGCTGATGCTGCAGATGATCAAGAAGGACCCGGTGCTGAGCAAGTCTTTGCTGGTGGCCGAGCCGTGGGACCCAGGTCCGGGCGGCTATGGCGTGGGCAAGTTCGGCAAGGAATTCCGCGAGTGGAACGATACCTACCGCGACGAGGTCCGCAGCTTCTGGCGCGGGGACCAGGGCAAGATCGGCGCCCTCGCGGGCAAGGTTGCCGGTTCGGCGGAAATCTACAACTTCGCAGGTCGCAAGCCGAGCGCCGGTGTCAATTTCCTTGCGGTGCATGACGGCTTCACGCTCACTGACCTCGTGTCGTATTCCGAGAAACACAACGAGGCCAATGGCGAGGGGAACCGCGATGGGCATAACAATAACTCCTCGTGGAACTGCGGAGGCGAGGGGCCGACCGAAGACGAAGCGATCAATAGCGCGCGCCGCCGCGATGTTCGCGCCTTGCTCGCTACGCTGCTGCTCTCGCGCGGTGTGCCGCTGATCCAACAGGGCGACGAGTTCGGCCGGACGCAGCAGGGCAATAACAATGCCTATGCGCAGGACAACGAGATCACCTGGGTGGACTGGGAGAAGGCCGACGGATCGCTCGTTGACTTCGTCGCGGCAGCGAACAAATTCAGGAAGGCGCATGACGCGATTACACACGACCATTTTCTCGATGGTAAAGAGAAGCACGGTGTTCGCGATGTCGTGTGGTTCCACCAGTCCGGGCGGGAAATGAGCGAGGGGGACTGGTCGGATGGTGGCGCTTCGGTGCTGGGCATGTGGGTCCGCACTGCAGATGACAACGTGCTGGTGTGGTTCAACCGCCATTCGGACGCGGTCGACGCGAAGTTGCCTCCCGGGGAATGGGCGGTTGGTCTGGTCTCTTTGGACAAGGCCGAATTGATGATCATGCCGGGCAGTATCGTGTTGCCGCCACGGTCGGTGACTGCCTTGGTGCCTTCGGCACAAATCCCGGTGAACGAGCCACCCAATCAAGTACCACAGCCGCCGACGCCTGAGCCGGTTCGCGAGCCTGTTCCGCCTCCGAATTCTCCACCGGAGCAGACGCCGACACCGCCGGAACAGCCAGTGCAGGAGCCCGTCGAGGTGCCGCCGGTCAAGACGGCGTGAGAAGGATGGCCGGCTCGTTACGGAAATGACCAGAACGTCATTTTTGGAGCGGGTCCAAATGACGTCATTGCGGCACGATCCGAACGAGAACATTCCCTGAGGCAGGCATAAAAGCACCGCGCGAGGAGTATCTTCTCACTCGTGCCGACGCGATGTCGCGCCAGCGGACTTCCGGCGTGAAACCGGAGCCCCAATCCGTCTCAGGAGACTAAAATGAAACCGATGCTCAAAGTATCGGCGGCCGTGCTGATCGCGGCCATGTCTGTCGCTCCCGCTCTTGCGGCAATCGACTCCGCCTCACTCGTAGTGGGTACAAAGGCAAATGTCGTCCCCGCCATGACGCTCGATGGCGTCATCGGAAAATGGACGCCGCAGCAACTCACGGCGCTCAACGGAGCGAGCACGGTGACGGTGTTCGACACCAAGCTGCTCTACGACACAACGCAGCTGAAGCTGGTTTCTGCCAACCAGACCAAGATGATGGCCGATATCACACAGATCCATCAGGCCATCGACAATGACGCGGCGCTGAAGGCGTGGTTCGTCAAGAACAAGGTCGATGTCGACCGCGTCATCGCGGTGACCGACACCGGCGGCAAAGTCGACGTTTATCTGTATTGAGTCCTGAGCGCGGATTGCGCGCTCCGTGCGCCGGGCGAGCGATCGCCCGGCGTTTCGCTATTCGGCCGCGACAGCGGGACGGAGGCCGCCGGAGCGCTCGATGAAGGCGATGACCTCGTCGAGACCCTCACGACGCAGCATGTCGCCGAAGACGTAAGGTAGGTCCCCACGGACCCGCCTTGTGTCGCTCTCCATGACCTCGAGACTCGCATTCACATAAGGTGCGAGGTCGGTGTGGGTAATCACCAGCAGGTCCGACTTGGTGATGGCTGGTCCACCCTTGCGCGGGATCTTTTCGCCTTGCGCGACGGAGATGACATAGATCGTGATGTCGGCGAGGTCGGGCGAGAAGGTCGCGGCAAGATTGTCGCCACCGGACTCGATCAGGACAACATCGAGATCGGGGAAGCGACGGTTAAGGTCAGCGATTGCGGCGAGGTTCAGCGACACGTCTTCGCGTATAGCCGTGTGAGGACAACCACCGGTTTCCACGCCGACGATACGATCTTCGCTGATCGCCTGCACGCGGTTGAGGATCAGCGCATCCTCGCGCGTGTAGATGTCGTTGGTTACTACCGCCATCGAGTAGCGGTCGCGCATGGCCTTGAGCAGCATCTCGCAGAGCGTTGTCTTGCCCGAGCCGACGGGGCCACCAATACCGACGCGCAGGGGTCCGTTGAGCGAGTTCATAGCAACCTCAGGATGACGAGGATCAGGAAGCCAATTCCGATCGCGAGGATCAGCGGCGAGTAGAGACGGCGGTCGTAGGTCGCAAATGGTTCGACCGGGAAACGGCTACGCCAACCCGGGGTGAAGCCGATGATGCCGCGCGCGAGGAACACTGCCGCCAGCACCACACCAACAAGCGTGAGCAGGACGCCGCCGCTTGCCGGGTCGGCGAGCGAGAGCGCGAAGACACCGGCGGCGAAAATGCAAAGTGAAACAATGAGTGTGAGGAACCGGTTCGGCATCACCGTCCCACCGGCGCGGCCGACGACGGTGCGGAACAGCAGGTCGCGGTCACGCAGCGGCCAGGTGAGGCCGGTGGACCAGACGAGATGCGCCAGGCCCGCCGCGAGCAGTGGCACAAAAATGAGGGCTGCAACGACCATGGCGACAACGGTCATGAGCGGAACACCCGGACTGGGATTGTCTCGTGGCGCATCTGCGCGATGTCGGCGGCGTAAGCGATCGCGCCGATGTCATCAAGAGTGGACGTGGCGGCTATCGCAGCTTGCTCGGCAATCATCGGCTCGAGCGCGGCCATGACCTGCAGGCCGGCGGTTTGTCCGAGTGGGACCATGCGGACGGCCACCGAGATCTGGGTGTGCACCGCCGCAGTGAGGAAAGCGATCAGCGCATCTTCCACTTCGATGTGCTGCGCGGCCGCTACCGCGCCGATGGCCACCGGGTATGGGCACGGCTGGGGCAGGCGGGCAAACACGTCGGACGGCCAAGTGCGCGCTGCGGTGATGAAGGCATCGCCGGTGAGGGTCGTCTCACGGTGGCGTTCGGCGCTGGCGGTTAGCGCGAGTGCGAGGTCGGCGAGCTCGGCCAGCCCATCGCGATCTACGTGGCGGCGATGCGCTTCGACGAGAATGATGGCGTCGGTGTGCATGCCGCCATGCGCGAGCTGTCCGCCGATCCAGTCGCGCAACGTCGCGGCGTTGGTGACGCGGCCGTCGGTGACGGCGGTTTCGAGACCTTGCGACCACGCGAAGCTGCCCACCGGGAAGGCGGGTGATAGCCAGGTCAGCAGGCGCTGCAGCGAGGAGGTGGTGGTCATCTCAATGCGGCGCGTGGTAGGCGCCCTGCATCGGCAGGAACGGTTCGGTGACCTCGCGGACTTCTGCGCCCAGCCCCTGCAGCATGGCTTTGGCGACATGATCGCGCGGCACGAGGATGCGCTTCTTTTCGATCTGCGCGGCCATGTGACGATTGCCGATGTGCCAGGCAATCTGCGCGAGGTGTTCGCCGCCGCGCGGGTTGATCTCGAGGAGCGGCTCGGGCGCGGCGACGATCTCGACGACGCGACCATCCTCGAGCAGCAGGCCGCCGAAATGCTCGAGCGTCACCGCCTCGGGAAAATCGACCATGACCTCCTCGCCTTTGACGTTCAGCACCTTGCGGCGCAGGCGGCGCTGGTCTGAGGTCAGGACGAGTTGGGCGAAGGGCTTGCCCTTGCCGTGGTTGGGAGGCAGCGCGGTGGTCGCTTTCAGCATGAGCCGATCCTAGCGGGACAGTCGTGGGTGTAAAACAGAATCCATATCCACCAAGCCTGATAGGCGAGCTGGACGAGCACCAGGGCGTAGTGGAAGCGGCGGTTGCTGGTCCATATGGCGATGCCGGCCAGCACGAGGCCTAGCGGCACCTGGATCTGGTAGTCGATGCCGATGGTGTCGAAATATGGCTCGCCTTTGATCAGGGTGTCGACGATGTCGAGCAGGAAGGTCGCGCCGAAGGCGGCGAAGAACCAGTGGCGGCGTTTGAGGAAGAAATCTTGGTAGCCGTCATACTCGCCGATATTGTCGGGGAACAGCAGGGCAGCGAGCAGGAACAGCGCGATCGAATAGATGATCAGGAAGGCAAAGATGCCGAACGACCAATCGGTAATCTGGCTAAGCGCGAACTCCCACCACCAGAACAGCACCAGTTCGACCAGAACGTAGGCGACCCAGAGCAGGTGCAGCGGCGAAATGCGGGCGCGTTTCGGATTCTGCACCAGCCCGGCGAGGCCGAGCAGCAGCCGTGTAATGCCCAGGCCGACGACGATGCCCATGACGATGCGGACATGGACGAACAGTTCGGCGCTGAGGGCTGGCGTCACGGCGTCTCGATGCGCTCGGCGCACTGGAGCAGCGGCGCGGCATCGAGACCTTCGGTGGTGTCGTGCAGCGTTGCGTCCGTGCCCTTGTTCCACCAGACGAACTTGCCGGCTTCGTATTTTGCGCCGGAAGCCGAGAGGACGTTGACGAACACCATGTCATCGGTCAGGCCGGTTTCATCGTCGGTGATCGGCACGACGGCGAGGAAGTTCGGCTGGGCGTGTAGATAGGTGACGGTAAGCGCGTGCGACTCGCAGTCGTAGATCACCGTGCGCTTCTCCGCGGTACCGCCGAGCGACAGCGTGACGCTGGTTTCAACGACCGCGAAAGCGGGAGTGGCGGCAAGTGCCAGCAGGGCGGCCAGGGTCAGGTGCTTCATGATTTCCTCCTCGACGAGCCGCGAGGATAGCCCAGCTGTCTCAGAACAGGAAATAACGCTGTGCCATGGGCAGCACCGTGGCCGGCTCGCAGGTCAGCAACTCCCCGTCGGCGCGGACTTCGTAGGTCTCGGGGTCGACGTCGATCTGCGGCGTGGCGGCGTTATGGATCATCGAGGCCTTGGTGATGCTGCGCGTGTTCTTGACCGGGATCAGCTGCTTGGCGACGCCGAGGCGGTTGCGGAGGCCGGCGTCATGGGCGGCCTGGCTGATGAAGGTCACCGATGAGTTGGTGCGCATGCGGCCATAGGCGGCGAACATCGGGCGATAGTGCATTGGCTGTGGCGTCGGGATCGACGCATTGGGATCGCCCATCGGGGCCGCCGCGATAGAGCCGCCGAGCAGCACCATCTCGGGCTTCACGCCGAAGAAGGCGGGGTTCCAAAGCACCAGGTCGGCACGCTTGCCGATCTCGACCGAGCCGATCTCGGTGCTCAGGCCCTGCGTGATCGCGGGATTGATGGTGTATTTGGCGACGTAGCGTTTCACCCGCACGTTGTCGTTGTCGCCGGTCTCGTCCTTGAGGCGGCCGCGCTGCTTCTTCATTTTGTCGGCAGTCTGCCAGCAGCGGATGATGACTTCGCCGACGCGGCCCATGGCCTGGCTGTCGGACGAGATCATCGAGAACGCACCGAGATCGTGCAGGATATCCTCGGCAGCGATCGTCTCCTTGCGGATGCGGCTTTCAGCGAAGGCGACGTCTTCGGAAATCTGCGGGCTGAGGTGATGGCAGACCATCAGCATGTCGAGATGCTCCGCCAGCGTGTTCACGGTGTAGGGACGCGTCGGGTTGGTGGATGACGGCAGCACGTTGGGCAGCGAGGCGACCTTGATGATGTCGGGCGCGTGTCCGCCGCCTGCACCTTCGGTGTGGAAGGCGTGGATAGTGCGGCCCTTGAAGGCGGCGATGGTGTCCTCGACGAAGCCGCTCTCGTTGAGCGTGTCGGTGTGGATCATAACCTGCACGTCGTAGTCGTCGGCAACGCTCAGGCAGTTGTCGATGGCGCCGGGCGTGGTGCCCCAGTCTTCATGCAGCTTCAGCGAGCAGACGCCGGCGAGGATCATTTCCTCGAGCGGCGCGGGCTTGCTTGCATTGCCCTTGCCGGCGAGCGCGAGGTTCATCGGGAAGGCGTCAAAGGCGCCGATCATCTGTTCGGCGTGCCATGCGCCGGTGCAGGTGGTGGCAAGCGTGCCATGGGCAGGACCGGTGCCGCCACCGAGCATGGTGGTGATGCCGCTCATCAGCGCTTCCTCGATCTGTTGCGGCGCGATGAAGTGGATGTGGCTGTCGAAGCCGCCGGCCGTGACGATCTTGCCTTCGCCGGCGATGGCCTCGGTGGAGGGTCCGATGATGATGGTGACGCCGGGCTGAGTATCCGGATTGCCCGCCTTGCCGATGGCGGCGATGCGGCCGTCCTTGAGGCCCACATCGGCCTTGTAAATGCCGGTGTGGTCGAGGATCAGCGCGTTGGTGATGACGGTGTCGACGGCGCCCTCGGCGCGCGTCGCCTGGCTCTGGCCCATGCCGTCGCGGATCACCTTGCCGCCGCCGAACTTTACCTCTTCGCCATAGGTGGTGAGGTCACGCTCGACCTCGATGATGAGATCGGTGTCCGCCAGCCGCACCTTGTCGCCGGTGGTCGGGCCGTACATGTCGGCATAGGTGGCGCGGGAAATACGGGCGGGCATGCGGGCTCCTATGACGCCTTGGGACCGGTGGCTTTGGCTTTCGCGGCTTTCGCAGTAGCGGTTGCCTTCTTGCGTGCGGCCTCGCCTTGCTTGCGCACCATGACCATGCAGCGCTGGATATATTCGTCGAGCAGTTTCACCACCGGGATCAGGTCGGCACTCATCTGCGCGCGCGCGATGAGTGACACACCAACCGCCTCGAAGGCGCGCACGGCTTCCTTGTTGCCTTCCTTGGCGAAGCGGTTGCCGTTGTCCTGGATGGATTTGAGCAGGATATCGTAGCTGCGGCTGTCGATCCGCTGTTTGAGATCGGCCCAACCGCGGGCCTTGGCATCATTGACGAAGCGCGTCGCAACGCTGCCGATCATCATGCGCAGTTCGGGTTCCCTGCGCGACACCTGGAGGCCGGCCATCAGTTCGTGCAACTGCTTGGCGAAACGGGCCTGAAGCTTGTCTTCCATCAGAGCTTCCCCATGATCTTCTGCTGGAAGCCATAGACTTCGCGCTTGCCACCGAGCGGCACGAGGTTCACCTCGCGCGTCTGGCCCGGTTCGAAGCGAACGGCGGTGCCGGCGGCGATATCGAGGCGCATGCCACGCGCCTTCGCACGATCGAAGCGAAGACCGTTGTTGGTCTCGAAGAAGTGGTAGTGCGAGCCGACCTGGATCGGCCGGTCGCCGGCATTGGCGACTTCGATTGTCACCTGCTTGGCGCCGGCATTGAGCTCGATGTCGCCGGGCTTGGTGATGACTTCACCGGGGATCATGTGGATTACCTGATTGGGTGATGGACGGTCACCAACTTGGTGCCGTCGGGGAAGGTGGCTTCAACCTGCACATCGGGGATCATCTCGGAGATGCCGTCCATCACTTGCTGGCGGGTGACGACGTGTGCACCGGCCTCCATCAGGTCGGCAACGGAGCGGCCATCGCGTGCGCCCTCGACGACATAGTCGGTGATGAGCGCGATGGCCTCGGGATGGTTGAGCTTGACGCCGCGTTCGAGCCGCTTGCGGGCGACGATGGCGGCCATCGAGATCAGCAGCTTGTCCTTTTCGCGGGGCGTCAGGTTCATGAGTGAAGTCCTAGAGGTGCCAGAGCCGGGGAAGGGCCCCGGCGCCTGAAAGCACAGCGATAATGGGTGCGATGGTCCGGCGCAAGGCGAGGCCGCTTGCCGCAATCGCGCGGACCACGAGGCGCTCGCCGATGACGCTGGCACCGGCCGTTTCCGGAAGTAATGCGCGCACCGCATCGAGGCGGCGCTCGGCGTCCGGTGCGATGTGGAGAATCGTGGCGAAGGCCGCCGCGCCGGCGAGGAGCGACAGGCCACCGCGCTCGGTCGCGGTGCCACCCAGCCGGGTGGCTTCGGCATGAATGAGGCGGCCATTGCGGCGGACGCGCCAGGTATCGGTGAAGGTCGCACCGGGTGCGGTCTCGCCCATCGCGGCGCGGCCGAGCAGCACTGCTTCGACAGCGGTGAATCTAGCGCCTTTGGCGAGATCGACGTCGAGCCGACGGTCAAGCTTGCCGCCCTCGTAGAGGATAGTCTCCTGCGGCAACCAGTCGAGTACGGCGCCTTCGCCGGCGGTCAGTCTGTTTTCGATCCGCGCAATGCCGCCGACCGAGCGGTAGCCGCGCTCGCAGGCCGGCGTGGTAACGACGACGCGCGCTTGCGGAGCCGCCTCCACCTGCCATTGGATGTGGTCGCCACCGCACAGGCCGCCGGCGGTGTTCATCAGCACGGCCTGCAGCGAGGCATCGTGCGTGTGCGGCAGCCGGACCTTGGCGCAGCCCTCCTGGAACAGGGTTGCGATTTCGGTGATGCCGTCGCGGGCGACGGCGTGGACGCGGGCAATTCCACGCGCGCGTTGCAGCAGTGCGACCGGCGCTTCGGCTAGTGCGAGCACGTCACACCATCAGGTGCCGACGCACCTCGGGCAGGTCGAGGTCCTGGGAGGGGCCGGAATGCATGATCTCACCGCGATCCATGATGTAGATGTCGTCGGCGATTTCCCGGCAGAAGTCCAGATATTGCTCGACCAGCAGGATGGTCATGCCCTTCTGGTCGCGCAGGAATTGCAGCGCCCGGCCGATATCCTTGATGATCGAGGGCTGGATGCCTTCGGTCGGCTCGTCCAGCACGAGAAGTTTGGGTCGGGTGACCAGCGCACGCCCGATTGCGAGCTGCTGCTGCTGGCCACCCGAGAGGTCTCCGCCGCGCCGTCCCAGCATGGACTGCAGCACGGGGAATAGGTCGAAGATGAAGCCGGGGATGTCGCGGTCCGCATATTTCAGGCCGGCGTATCCCGTCTCGAGATTTTCCTTCACCGTGAGCAGCGGAAAGATCTCGCGGCCCTGCGGCACGTAGCCGAGGCCCATCCGCGCGCGCTTGTATGGCGGTGCCTTCTTCAGCACGTCGTTGTCGAAGACGATCTCGCCGGAGCTGACGTTGTTGATGCCGGTGACGGCGCGCAGCGTCGAGGACTTGCCGACACCGTTGCGGCCGAGAACCGCGGTGATGCGGCCGGGCTTGGCTTCAATGGTGATGCCGCGCAGCGCCTGAGCGGCGCCGTAGTGCAGGTTGATCGATTTGATGGCGAGGGCGGAACTCATCGGCCGAGATACCTTTCGATCACCACCGGATTGGCGCTCACCTGGTCGAGTGTGCCTTCGGCCAGCACCGAGCCTTCGGCGAGGCAGGTGACGCGTGTGCCCAGCTCGCGCACAAAGCTCATGTCGTGCTCGACCACCACGACGGAGCGGGTCCTGGCGATTTCCTTGAGGAGGATGGCGGTTTCTACCGTCTCGGCGTCCGTCATGCCCGCGACGGGCTCGTCGACCAACAGCAGCTTAGGGTCCTGCGCCAGCAGCATGCCGATCTCCAGCCATTGCTTCTGGCCGTGGCTGAGGCTGGCAGCGAGTTCGTCGCGGCGCGCGGTCAGGCGGATGGTGGCGAGGACTTCCTCGATGCGCGCGATGTCTTCGGCCGATGCCGTGTAGAAGAGAGCGGCGAGGGCGCTGCGTGGTGTCTTCAGCGACAGGATCAGGTTGTCCCAGACCGTGTGGCTCTCGAACACGGTGGGCTTCTGGAACTTGCGGCCGATGCCGAGATTGGCGATGGCGGCTTCGTCGAGCTTGGTCAGGTCGGTATCGCCGTCGAAATAGACTTCGCCGTCGTCGGGGCGCGTCTTGCCGGTGATGATATCCATCATCGTGGTCTTGCCGGCGCCGTTCGGGCCGATGATAGCCAGCATCTCGGCGGGGCGGACGATGATCGAGAGGTTATTGAGCGCCTTGAAGCCGTCGAAGGACACCGACACGCCGTCGAGATAGAGCATCGTGCCGTCTTTTTCCGTGGGTCCGGCGAGCTCGTTCATTCGGCGGGCTCCCGCTTGGCGGGCATGGTCACGGGGTCGGCGCCGCTGGCAGCAGTCCGGCTCGCCGCCTTGCCGTTGCCGGGCCGGTCGCGGCCGTCCATCAGACTGGTGACAAGGCCGACGACGCCCTTGGGGAGAAACAGCGTGACGAAGACGAACAGCGCGCCGAGGGCGAAAAGCCAGTAGTCGGGCAGGGCGCCGGTGAACATGGTTTTACCCGCGTTGACGAGCAGGGCTCCGATAATCGGGCCGACGATGGTACCGCGGCCGCCGACGGCGACCCAGATCACGGCTTCGATCGAGTTCTCCGGTGCGAATTCGCCCGGGTTGATGATGCCGACCTGCGGCACGAACAACGCGCCGGCGACACCAGCGATCAGCGCCGAGACCACGAAGGCGAAGAGCTTCACATTTTCGGGCCGCCAGCCGAGGAAGCGGGTGCGGCTCTCCGCATCGCGCACCGCGACCATGACCTTGCCGAGCTTGGAATTGACGATCGCCGAGCAGATCAGCACCGCGATCGCGAGCGCCACTGCGGAGGCGACAAACAATCCGGCGCGCGTTGTGCCGGCCTGCACGCTGACGCCGAGGATGTCCTTGAAGTCGGTGAGCCCGTTGTTGCCGCCGAAGCCGAGGTCGTTGCGGAAAAAGGCGAGCAGCAGCGCGTAGGTCATGGCCTGCGTGATGATCGAGAGATAGACGCCGGTGACGCGGCTGCGGAAGGCGAACCAGCCGAAGACGAACGCGAGCAGCCCGGGCGCGAACAGCACCATGAGGAAGGCAAACCACCACATGTCGAAGCCGTGCCAGAACCACGGGAGTTCCTTGTATTGCAGGAACACCATGAAGTCGGGCAGCACCGGATTGCCGTAAATGCCACGCGTGCCGATCTGGCGCATGAGGTACATGCCCATGGCGTAGCCGCCGAGAGAGAAGAAGGCGGCGTGTCCCAGCGAGAGGATGCCGCAATAGCCCCAGACGAGATCGAGCGCGAGCGCCAGCATGGCGTAGGTCAGGTACTTGCCGTAGAGCGGCACAGCATAGTCGGGAATGTGCAGCGGATTGCCGACCGGCAGTACGAGGTTGGCAAACGGTACAGCGACTGCGACGATCAGGAGTGCGACGACCAGCCAGACGGCCTTCCTGTCCAGAGCGCGGAAGACGAATTGCGTGATCATGCTTCGATCGCCCTGCCCTTGAGGGCGAACAGGCCGCGCGGGCGGCGCTGGATGAAGAGTATGATGGCCACCAGAATGATGATCTTGCCGAGCACGGCGCCGGCATAGGGTTCGAGGAACTTGTTGGCGACGCCGAGGCTCAGCGCGCCGATCAACGTGCCCCACAGGTTGCCCACGCCGCCGAACACAACGACCATGAAACTATCGATGATGTAACCCTGGCCGAGGTTGGGAGAGACGTTGTCGATCTGGCTCAATGCCACGCCGGCTATGCCGGCAATGCCCGAGCCGAGACCGAAGGTCATGGCGTCGACGAAGGGTGTGCGGATGCCCATGGCCGAGGCCATGCGGCGGTTCTGCGTGACGGCGCGCATCTGCAGGCCCAGCGCGGTGCGGTTGAGGACAAGCTGCAGCACGATGAACACGACGATGGCGAAGATCACGATCCAGAGGCGGTTGGACGTGATGGTCAACCCGCCCAGGTCGAACGAGCCCGACATCCAAGTCGGGGCCTGAACCAACTTGTTGTTGGCGCCGAAGATGGTGCGCACGGCCTGTTGCAGGATCAGCGACAGGCCCCAGGTTGCGAGCAGCGTCTCGAGCGGGCGGCCGTAGAGCCAGCGAATGATGCCGCGCTCGATCGCGATGCCGACGGCGGCCGAAAAAACGAAGGCGGCGGGGATGGCGAACAGCAGAGAATAGTCCATCAGTCCCGGTGTGTAGGAACGGATGAGGCCCTGCACGACGAAGGTGGCATAGGCGCCGAGCATCACCATTTCGCCGTGCGCCATGTTGATGACGCCCATCACGCCGAAGGTGATGGCAAGGCCGATGGCGGCGAGCAGCAGCACTGAGCCCAGCGAGATGCCGTACCAGATGTTCTGGCCGACATCCCAGACCGCCAGCGTACGGCCGATTGCGTCGACACCGGCTTGAATGATCGGCTTCAGCTCGTCGGGGGCGGTCGCGAGATAGTTGACCAGCACCGTCTGCGCGTCGCGGTTGCCTTGCAGCACGATGGCGTCGACGGCTGAGCGTTTTTCATCGAGCGTGGCATCGGTCTTGAGCACGATGACCGAGCGGGCAAGTTGCATCACTGCCTTGATCTGGGGGTCGGCTTCCTGAGCCAACGCGGTATCGAGCAACTCAAGCATGCCAGGATCGGCGTTCTTGAGAATGCTTTCGGCAGCCGAGAGACGCGTAGTGCGATCTTCGCTCAGCAGAGTCATGCTGCCGATGGCAGTGCGCAGCTTGGCGCGGAGGCCGTTATTGACCTTGATCTTTTCGATATCGCCCTTGGCAACGGTGCCGAGGTCGGAACCATCGTCCGGATCGGTCAGCGCGAAGTCGCTACCGGCCTTGGTGGCCTTCACCACCTTCGCATCGCTGTCGCGCGTGTAGAGATTACCGTCGGCGAGGTCCTGGAGGATCTGTGGGACGCGCTGGTCGCCGGTGGCGACGAGGGCGTTCATTGCGGCCTCGCGCTGAGGGAACCCACCTTGGCCGAGTGCGTCGACGAGCGGGGTGAGGCTGGTCTGGGCGTGGGCCGGGTTGGCGAAAAGCAGTGCAGCAATCAGGAAAGCAATCAGTCGAAACAGACGGGTAGCCATCGTGCTCGCTCGTATTCGCCCCGGGAGAGGCGAGGGCGGTGACCGCCCTCGCCGAAGTCGCAAGCCCTGTTACGGCGCCGGAGCGGTCGTGCAGGTCGAGGTTGCGGTGTCGAAGTGGCCGCAGCCGGTGAGCGGGTCCGTCCAGTCGGCTTCGATGCCCTTGTCTTCGGGCAGCACGTCGGACCAGGCGTCGCCCGGCACGTCGCCTTCCGTCTGCCACACCACATCGAACTGGCCGTCGTCCTGGATCTCGCCGATGAGAACCGGCTTGGTCAGGTGGTGGTTCGGAAGCACGGTCGCGGTTCCGCCGGTAAGGTTCGGCACTGAGAGACCGACGATCGCCTTGAGCACGGCATCGGTGTCGGTGGTGCCGGCCTTTTCGACCGCCTGGACCCACAGCTGGAAGCCGAGATAGGCCGCTTCCATCGGATCGTTCGTGGTGCGATCGGCGTTGCCGATATAGGTGTGCCACTGGTCGATGAACGCAGCGTTGGCCGGGTTGTCGACCGATTGGAAGTAGTTCCATGCGGCGAGGTGACCAACAAGGTTCGTGGTGTCCATGCCGGCCAGTTCTTCTTCACCCACCGAGAAGGCGACGACCGGAATGTCTTCGGCCGAGACGCCCTGGTTGGCGAGTTCCTTGTAGAAGGGAACGTTCGCGTCACCGTTGATGGTGGAGACCACGGCGGTCTTCTTGCCGGC
>JBEBHC010000326.1:0-1879 GCA_040081185.1 Devosia sp.
GAGGCCTATTGCTCGCCCGGCTATCACCCGCGGGCCGACGGCATCGCGGTCGAAGGCATCCGGCTGGTGCTCGAGAACCTGCCCAAGGTTGCTGCCAACCCCAAGGACATCGAGGCGCGCGGGCACATGATGAGTGCCGCCGCTATGGGTGCCACCGCGTTCCAGAAGGGCCTCGGCGCCATCCATGCGCTGAGCCACCCGGTGGGGGCGCTGTACGACACGCATCACGGCATGACCAATGCGGTGTTCATGCCCTATGTGCTGCTGGCCAATCGCGATGCCATCGAAGGCAAGATCGCGCGGCTAGCGGCCTATTGTGGCATGCAGCCGAACTTCGACGCCTTCCTCCACGCCATCACAGCGCTGCGGCAGAAGCTGGGCGTTCCGCACACCCTGGCGGACTTCAAGGTGAACAGTGAAAAGCGCGACCTGATCGGCGACATGGCGATCGTCGACCCGACTGCGGGCGGCAATCCGGTGACTTTGACCAAGGATCTGGCGCTGTCGATCTTCGACCGCGCCATGGCGGGGCGGCTCTAGCCGCCCCCAAGCCTTCCGACTGGTCACGGTCTGGCAGATTCGTCGAACAATCCCTTCGGTCCTGCCGAACTGGCGGCGGTTTCCGGATGAGCGCTTCCGCCCTATATGGAAACAAGTCATTTCCGGAGGCGAAGTTGATCTTCCCAGTTGAATCACAGGCAGCGGTGCGTAGTGCGCCGGCCTTGCCGCTCAGCACCACGCTTGGTGCGGTGCATATCGCGGTGACTGACAAGGCCAAGGCGCTCACCATCTGGCGTGACGTGGTCGGGCTCGAGCTGATCGCCGAAAAAGGCAACGTCCTCGAACTCGGTGTTGCCGGCAAGGTGCTGATCGCGCTCGAGAGCGGCGCCCTGCGCCCGGTCGTGCCGAAAACTACCGGCCTCTATCACGTCGCCATCCATGTGCCGACGCGCCGTGCGCTCGCCGAGTTCCTCGTGCGCGGGGTGCAGGCAGGCGTGCGCGTTTCCCCGACCGACCATCTGGTGTCGGAGGCGATCTATCTGTGGGACCTCGACGGCAACGGCATCGAGATCACCTTCGAGACGCCGTGGCGCGGAAGCCTGGGAGATCCGGACACCGGCGACTACACTTACGCCAAGACGGTGGACGGCAAGCCGCATTCGGGCCGCGAGCCGATTGACGTACAGAACCTGCTCGGCGAACTCGGCGGCGACAACAATGTGCCTGCGCTAATGCCGACTGGCACGCGCATCGGCCACGTGCATGTGCACGTCAACGACCTGCATTCCTCGATGCGGTACTATCGCGACGGCATCGGTTTCGGCGGGCTGTTCATCATCAAGTCGTTTGGCATGGGCGATGTGGGGCTCGACTACACGCCGCATGCCATTGCCTTCAACATCTGGTCGGGCCCCAACGCAACGCAAGCGCCGGCCGGTGCTGCTGGCCTGCGCTGGTTCACAATCGTGGCGCCGGATGCGAAAACGGTGGCCGACGTCCGGGCTCGCCTCACCGGGCAGGGCTATGCGTTCGGCGAGATCGAGGGTGGCATCGAGGCGCGAGACCCATCGGGCAATCTGGTAAAGGTCGTGACGGCCTAGAGTTCGAGCGGTGGTGGCAACGCGGGGGTCACATCCCGGGCCAATTCCTCGGCGCCGAGCAGGCGAACGACAATGTCGACGTCTTCCTTGACGATCTGCACACCGGCAAGCGTTTCGATCCGTGTGTCCTTCATGCCCTTGCGGACGGCCACGACGTGCTGCGGGTTGATGTACACCGCGCCCTCGGCACCATCGAACTTGACCAGTTCCATCGTCGTCCTCACTCTTGACTGGCGCTGATCATCGCCGCCTTTGACGAAGGAAGAGTCAACAGAACC
>JBEBHC010000327.1:0-1873 GCA_040081185.1 Devosia sp.
ACAATAGCTGTCGCAACCGGCACTGCCCCAAGTGCCAGGGCGCGGCGGCACGCGACTGGCTGGAGGATCGCAAGGCCGAGCTGCTGCCGGTGCCGTACTTCCACGTCGTCTACACATTGCCGGCGCCGATCGCCGACCTCGCCTTCACCAACAAGGCCGTCGTCTACGACATCCTGTTCAAGGCGTCTGCGCAAGCGACGATCACGATCGCCGCCGACAGGAAGCGGCTCGGTGCCAAGGTCGGGATCACGTCGGTGCTCCATACATGGGGCTCGGCGATGGTACATCATCCGCACGTGCACATGATCGTGCCGGGCGGTGGACTATCGGATGATGGCACGAGATGGACCGCATGCCGGCCGGACTTCTTCCTGCCCGTCCGCGTGCTGTCGCGACTGTTCCGTCGTCTCGTCGTCGAGATGCTGGCCGCCGCGCACGCGAGCGGCAAGCTCGCCTTCTACGGCGCGCATGCGGGGTTGAGCGACGTCGATGCGTTCTCCGCGTTCCTTGCGCCTCTGAAGAAGTGCGAATGGGTGGTCTACGCCAAGCGGCCATTCGCCGGACCGGAGGCGGTGCTGGCCTACCTGTCGCTTTACACGCATCGCATTGCGATCTCGAACCGGCGCCTCGTCTCAGCCGATGCCGACACGGTGTCGTTCAAGTACAAGGACTATCGCGTCGATGGGCCCGAGCGCTTCAAGGTCATGACGATCGCCACGGGCGAGTTCATTCGCCGCTTCCTCTCCCACGTGCTGCCGAAGGGCTTCCACCGCATCCGGCACTACGGTCTGCTGGCGAATGGCAGCCGCGCCGACAACGTGGCCAAGGCGAGAGAGTTGCTCGCCGTGCCCCCTCCGCCGGAGCAGCCAGAGCCGCACAGCTCCGATGAAGACGCTCCACGAGTTCACCCGCGCGCCTGTCCTTGTTGTGGCAGCCGCATGCTCGTCATCGAGGTGTTCGAGGGTTGGCACGCGCCTCGAAACACGGCGATCGTGATCAGGGTCGACACCTCATGAGCGCGCGCGAGACCGACAGCTCCATCCAGCGCCTTGTTGCCGACTGGCTCGCCGCCGGTGACGACCTCGCTCGGCCGCCAGGCGTGCCGAAAGCGCGAACCCGGGCCAAAACGACACTCTCGCACTGCCTGCCGCGGGCCCTGGCACGCCGCGCGCCTGCTCGATCGATCGGGGTGATGGGCATCCGCGGCATCGGCCTACCCGACAACATGCCGCGTGCCGGGGTCGAAACCCCATAGAGCCCGCCGCGCCGTCTCAGCCAAACCTCCCGCGACTTCGTGCCTGGGCGCTTCTCGGACGTCGGCCCGAGCCAGCCCCACACCCGTCACGCCGACATCCGAGAAACCTGCACCAAAGGCGAAGTCACTATGCCCGTGCTCGGGACCGTCCTGAGTGTCTGCTCGGCGAACAATTGCGAATGCCGGAGACAGGCCGGTTGTCGTCGTGGACCAAGAACAAGCAGATCGAATCTCTGACGTTTCTGCAGGCCCAACGGGCCGACCTGCACCTTGTGCTAGGGGGCAGACCACAATCTTGCGGGCTTGCCCTGCTCAGTGTGATGAAGAGCCAACGCTCGGCTCACCGTCACTCTCGCACTCTCATGGTGAATAAGGCTGCACCCGCCGCCAGTGCTCGGCGATCTGCCTCCCCGTCGCCACCCAGACGCGATCCTTCGAGCGGATGTGATCGAGGAAGCGGATGAGACCCGTCACGCGTCCCGGCCGACCGATGATCCGGTCGTGAAGGGCGAGCGACATCATCTTGGGCTGCGACTGTCCCTCCTCGTAGAGCACATCGAAGCAGTCGATCATGTAGTGCGCGAAATCATCGCCGGTGTTGAAACCGGAGTTCTCGTT
>JBEBHC010000150.1:0-7202 GCA_040081185.1 Devosia sp.
CCGCCGCGGGCGATGGCGCCGAAGCGGAGATGCAGGCCTTCAACGCGCGGCGAATAGACGAAGATCTCGCGCAGCGGACGCGGCTCGGGCAGGCCGTCCACCTTGTGGCAATCGAACTTGATGGCGAGAGCGGGCCGCCGCATGCCGGCGGCATCGAGCTGGTAGTTGTTGGTGCGCATCGCCGCGTCGACGAGATTGAGGAAGCGCCGGATGATGCGATCCTCGTCGAGCGATCCGGTGGCATCGAGGGCAGCAGCGATATCGGCGCGTGCCTTGGCGATGGCCGTGTCGCGGTTGCCCTGGAAGCCGGGGTGCAGCAGGGCGTGGAACAGGGTCACAAGCGCCGATGCGACATCGGCGTGGAGATTGAGCACCTGCGCGAGATAGGCGCGCGAATAGCTGACGCCGATCTGGCGGAGATAGCGGGCGAGTGCGCGCAGGATCGCCACGTCGTGCCAAAGCAAGCCGGTCGTGGACGTGAGCTGGTTGAGGCCGTCGCTTTCGGCATCGTTCTGCCAGACGGCAAGGATGGCCTGTTCGATCAGCGGGGCACGTTCAGCGATGCCGTCGGCCTTGCCGGTCGGCTCGAGCACCATTTCGTGGATGTAGAACGTGTCGCGGCCTTCGGGCGCGATGGTGAAGGTGCGCTCGTCGATGACGCGGAAGCCGAAATTCTCCAGCATCGGCACGCGGTCGGATAACGGAATGGGCCGCCGGCGATGATAGACCTTGAGCGCGAAGGCCCCGTCGGCACCGCCGCGTGCGGTGAGCTTGAGGGCCAGCGCATGTTCGTCCTGCAACGAATCCATCACCGAGGCGTCGGCGACAGCCTGCTCGGCGGTGTTGCGCGACTGGTAGGCGGCGTTGAAGGCAGTTGACCAACTCGTGACCTTGCTCCTCGGGCCGAGCGCGAGGATGCGGTCGGCGAAACTGCGGACCAGCGCGGTGACGGATTCCTCGAGATCGTCGCGATCGATGCGGGGGGTGCGCCCGCCGTCGCGGCCGATGATGAAGTGGACGCGGACAAGGTCTCCGCCTTCGGGGAAGTGCGGGTAGTAGGCCGAGACGCGACCCTGATAGACCTGTGCGAGATGCTCGCCGATCCTCGCGCGGCTTTCCGACGAGTAGCGGTCGCGCGGCACATAAACGAGCACCGAGACGAAATTATCGAAGCGGTCGATGCGCGGCAGCACCCGGACGCGCGGCCGGTCGGACAGCGAGCCGATGAGATTGGCGAACTGGAACAACAGGTCGCCGCTGATCTGGAACAGTTCGTCCCGCGGATAGGTGTCGAGCGCCGCCATCAGCGCCTTGCCGGCATGGCCGCCTGGGTTATAGCCAGAGCGGCGCATCACTTCGGACACGCGACGGCGGACCAGCGGCACATCGGTGTGCGGTGTGGCCAGCGCCTGGCTGGTGAACAGGCCGATGAGGCGCAGCTCGCCCGAGACTTCGCCACCTTCGCGGTACAGTTTGATGCCGATGTAATCCATGTAGGCGCGGCGGTGGACGCGCGACTTCACGTTGGCCTTGGTGACCATCAGGTTGTCGCTGTCGGCGAGGAAGGCGACATGCTGCTCGGTCATTTCCACGTAGTCCTTGCCGGAGCGCAGGAAGTGGAAATCGCGGTTTTCGAGCAGGCCGAGGCCCGAGCTCACGAGCGGCAGGAGCTTGCGCTCGGTGCCTTCGCCCTCGACGCGATATTCGCGCATGCCGAGGAAGGTGAAGTTGTGGTCACCCAGCCAGTCGAGGAAGGCGAGCGCTTCGTCCTTGGTGGCGAGCGGACCGCGGGGCGGGTTGGCCCTCCACTCGTCGTGCACCTTCTTGAGCCGGTCGAGCATGGCCTTCCAGTCCATGGTCGCGCGGCGCACTTCGATGAGCGTGCCTTCGATCTCGGCGATCAGGCCGGCGCGCGCCGTCTGGTCGGCCAGGGGCTCGATGTGGACGATGAGGACGCTCTCGGTGACGGAGCTGTCGCCCGGCTGGTCCAGCAGGCGGTGCGATTCGGGGTCGAGGTTGAGCACTGGATGGGACAGGAACTTGACCACGCCGCCCTTGGCGCGAATGGCGCCAAGCACCGAATCGACGATGAAGGGCATGTCGGCCGAGAAGATCTCGAGGATCTCGGGCAGGCCGGTATATTCGGGCAGGATGGAATGGACCTGGTGCAGCTCGAGGCCGCGCTTGCCCAGCCGCCCATAGGTGCCGCGCAGCATGGATTCGAGCACTTCGGCCGAATAGATGCCGAGGTCGTCATTGTCGGTCGCCGCGATGACGGCGAGCAGCAGACGGCGGAAATTGGGTTCTGAATCCTTGAGCGCTTCCGCCTTGGCGGTTAGCGCATCACGTGTGTTGAGGCTGGCGTCCATGATTCCGCATCCCGGCCCCTTAACCATGCTTGGCCGGCGGGCCACACACTGCTGCCAAGCTCCCTTATTGTCGAGGGGCCGGTAAGGGCTTCTCAGACATTGAGGTGCATAGTCCGGCCTCGTTCAGATGACAGCCAGCCGAGCCCAACAGGCATGGACCACAATCCCCGTTCCGAACTTCGCCACCTGATCCGTTCAGGGATGGGCAAATCACTGGTTTCGCTCGTGATCAAGGTCGGCACGGCGGGGCTGACCTACGGCATGTATGTCCTGCTCAGCCGGGCGATGGGCGTTGTCGAATACGGAATCTTCGCGTTCGGGCTGGCGCTCGCCACCATTCTCGCCATCGGCGCCAATTTCGGCCAACAGACGGCGATCCTGCGCTACTGGCCCGAGGAAATGGTCGCTGGGCGACCGGACAAGGCGCTGGCGGCTCTGCGCTCGGGCGGTGCGATCACCATCGTCGCGGGGCTGGTCATCAGCCTGGCGCTCATCGTGGCCGGGACGTTGATTGCCGCGCTGAGCGGGGCCTCGGCCTTGCCGCTCTATGCCGCCGCTGCGCTGATCCTGCCGATGGCGCTGGCAGAATACTGGAGCTCGGCGCTGCGCGCGCAAGGTTCGGTGTGGACGGCTTTGTCGCCGCGCGACCTGCTTTGGCGCCTGGCCGTGCCGGTGGCGGTGCTGGCGCTGGCCTGGGGCGGGGTGATGCTGTCGGGCTGGGCGGCGCTGTTGCTGACGGCGGCGCTGCTCGCAGCTTCGCTGGCGCTGCAATATGGACTGGCGCGCGCTCGCCGGTACGAGATCGCCGCCGGGACGCGCGACCTCTCCGCCTATTGGCAGGCGCGGGGCAAGGCGAGCCGCTGGTTCTTTCTCGGCACGGTGCTCGATACGGCTGCGCTCAACATCGACATCATCCTCGTCGGCCTGCTCGTCGCGCCTGCTGCCGCGGGCGTTTACTTCAACGCCTTCCGCACGGCGGGGCTGCTGACGCTGTTCATGTTCGCCATCACGCTGGTGGTGGCGCCGATGGTGGCGCACCACTATCACGCGGGTGAAATGCGCAAGGCTCAGGCCATCACGGCGCTCTGCGCCTGGGCGGGTTTCCTGTTCTCGCTGGCGGTGTTCGCTGGCTTTGTGCTGTTCGGCGACCAGGTGCTGGCGCTGTTCGGCGGCGAGCAGGGGCAGGGGCATCTGCTGCTGATCATCCTGTCGGTGGGGCTGCTGTTCGATGCCGCCACCGGTCCCTCCCGTATCGTGATGATGATGACGGGGCACGAGCGCGACTATGTGCGGATTTTCGGCAGCATCATCGTCATCGGCATGCTGGCGCAGCTGATCGTGATCCCGATGTTCGGGCTGGTCGGCGCGGCCGTCTGCAACATGGCGTCGCGCGTCATCGCGCAGCTCGCCATCGCCTGGTGGAGCCGGCGGAATATCGGGCTCGACACCAGCCTGCTCGGTGCCTTGCTCGTGAAGCGGCAGGCCGACCGCGCCGCTTGACCGCAAGGCGGGCCGGGGCTTATGACGCCGCTCTCACCTTAGAAGGACGGGACTTTTCGCCAAATGGGCCGAACGCTGTACGACAAAATCTGGGACGATCATCTGGTCGCAAACAACCCGGACGGCACGTCGCTCATTTATATCGACCGGCACCTCGTCCACGAGGTGACCTCGCCGCAAGCCTTCGAGGGACTGCGCATGAACAAGCGCAAGGTGCGCGCGCCCGAGCGGACGCTGGCGGTGGTCGATCACAACGTTCCGACCACGGATCGCTCGCTGCCCAATCCCGACCCCGAGAGCGCCATCCAGATCGCGACGCTGGCCGAGAACACCCGCGATTTCGGCATCGAATATTACGACCCCTTCGACAAGCGCCAGGGCATCGTACACATCGTCGGGCCGGAGCAAGGTTTCACGCTGCCGGGCATGACGATCGTCTGCGGCGACAGCCACACGTCAACGCATGGCGCGTTCGGCGCGCTGGCGCATGGCATCGGCACGTCGGAAGTGGAGCATGTGCTCGCGACGCAGACGCTGATCCAGCAGAAGGCCAAGAACATGCTGGTGCGCGTCGACGGCCAGTTGCCGCCGCATGTCACCGCCAAGGACATCATCCTCGCCATCATCGGCGAGATCGGCACGGCCGGCGGCACCGGCCATGTGATCGAATTCGCCGGCGAAGCGATCCGCTCGCTCAGCATGGAAGGCCGTATGACGGTCTGCAACATGACGATCGAGGGCGGTGCCCGTGCCGGCCTGATCGCGCCGGACGAGAAGACCTTCGCGTATGTGAAAGATCGTCCGCGTGCGCCGAAGGGCGAAGCGTTCGACATGGCGCTCGAGTACTGGAAGACACTGAAGTCTGACGACGACGCGCATTACGACAAGGTCGTGGTGCTCGATGCCGCCAAGCTGCCGCCGATCGTTTCCTGGGGCTCGTCGCCCGAGGACGTGATCTCGGTGCAAGGGGTCGTTCCGAACCCCGACGACATCGCCGACGAGAACAAGCGCGCATCGAAGTGGCGGGCACTCGACTATATGGGGCTGAAGCCCGGCACGCCGATCACCGATATCTCGATCGAGCGCGTGTTCCTCGGCTCATGCACCAACGGGCGCATCGAGGACCTGCGCGCCGCCGCGAAAGTGGTCGCCGGCAAGAAAGTCGCGAGCCATGTGAATGCGATGGTCGTGCCGGGGTCCGGGCTGGTCAAGGAGCAGGCCGAGGCCGAGGGTCTGGACAAGATTTTCAAGGATGCGGGATTCGAGTGGCGAGAGCCGGGTTGCTCGATGTGCCTTGCCATGAACCCCGACAAACTCAAGCCGCAGGAGCGCTGCGCCTCCACCTCGAACCGCAATTTCGAGGGCCGTCAGGGCTTCAAGGGCCGTACTCATCTGGTCTCGCCGCAGATGGCGGCAGCGGCGGCGATCGCCGGGCATTTCGTCGATATCCGCGAGTGGCATTAAAGCGAGTTTTCAAAATGGTCGCGCGCTCGAACCGCCAAACCGGATGCCACTTTGGCTGAGCTCGCCCCAGGCGACTGGGCGGCGCTTGCTGCGCCGTCCATAGACGATTTCGAGGCAATCGCGCGCAAGGCGTTCGAGGACCTGCCCGAGCCGTTCAGGGGTCTCACGCAGGGCGTCCCCTGTATCGTCGCGGAGTTCCCGGACGAAGAGACGATGCGCGAGATGGCGCTCGAGACAGAGTTCGACATTCTCGGGCTGTTCAGCGGCGTCGGGATGGCGCAGATGGGCGATGTGCCGATGACCGGCCAGATGCCGAACCGGGTGTGGCTCTATCGCCGGCCGATCCTCGACTACTGGGCTGAGACCCCGGACGGCGAGACGATCGGCGAGATCATCACGCATGTGCTGATCCACGAGATCGGCCACCATTTCGGCTTTTCCGACGACGATATGGAAGCGCTGGAAAAGCAGGCTGCGAAGGAAGCGGGCCTGCCGTTCAAGCCGTGGTAGCGTGCGTTTGTCTTTAGGCTCTGTCCCAGCGGTTACGCGCTGAGGGCGCTCCAGCCGCTGGTTCAACCGCCGCGTTTCCGTTGCTCTGTCCCAGCGGTTACGCGCTGAGGGCGCTCCAGCCGCTGGTTCAACCGCTGGTCAGGCGCTGACGAACTCGAAGTCGTTGTCGAGCTGGCCGTCGATCTTGTCGCCGACCTTGAGCGACAGCTTCTGGTTCTTCAACTCGCCGATCCAGTCGTCCCAGCTGACAAGGTCGAGGCCGCCGGGGCGGTCCTGATCCTGGCTCTCGCCCGAATTGAGCAGGTACTGGTCGAACACGATGCGCAGCACGATCTGGCTGCGCGTGCCCGTGGGCAGCTCGGACCAAGCAGGCTGGCCGCCGCGGGCTTCGGCCCATTGGCGGATTTCGTCGGCGGCGGAAAGGATACGGGACATGTCGTGTTCTCCAAAGCAAAGGCCCGGCTCTGCGCCGGGCCGGATACTGGAAAGGTTGGCGAAGAGTCTAGTTCAAGTCCTTGCGCGTCACAAACTCGAAGCTCTCATTATCCTCGCCGACCCTCAGCGCCAATTGACGCCGATCAAACTCGCTGAGCCAAGCGGCCCAGGACACAGGACTCATGGCCTGGTCGATGCGCCCATCAGTCGGAATCTTGGCCCCCGAGAAGTGCAGAGCCAACTCCGACCGCATGCGGCCGGTTTCCGACGGGCGGCGGACAACCGCCGGCATGCCTTGATGACCGGCGACCCAATTCTGGATGTCGCGATGTCGCGTAAGTGTATGTTGATTGCTCATTGTCAGTCTCCCCTCCGACATTGCCACAACTTGAGGAACCGAGGGTGGTTCCCGCTCACTGCCTATTTGGTGAGCTTTGTGGCGAGTTTCAGTGCGACAAGTTCGTCTGCACTGAAATAATAGAGGCGCTCGGGCGGGGTCTCGAGCGCGTGCAGCCAGACTTCCGCATCGACGCCCATATCGGCGACGTAGCGGGTAATGGCGGCGGTGAGCCGCTGGGCGTCGGACATCGCGTTGCCGGCGGCCTGCAGGCGGTCGGCGACGGAGCCGGGCTGGGTCGCCGCATAGATCTGGTGGACGCCGATGGCCGACTGCGCGGTGGCGAGCCGCTGCTTGCCGCCCATGAAGATCAGCGGGCAGGACGAGGCGCAGAGCGCACCCGCGGCGACGGTTGTGGAATAGCCCTTGCCGCGCAGGAGCATGCCGATCTCGAGCGCATCGGCCACCGAACCGCCGGGCGAATCGAGGGCCACGGTCTTGATGTATTCGCCGCGCGCCGCGACCTCTGCGGCGACGCGGGCGGCAGAGCCGGGGTCGATGGTGCCGGTGAGGCTCAGCACACCGCC
>JBEBHC010000328.1:0-1865 GCA_040081185.1 Devosia sp.
CGATGGGTCGGCGTCGTAGAGCCGATCGACCTAGCTGTCGATGAGCCTGGCGGCGAGGCGGGCCTTGCGAAGTGAAAGGGGCGCGGCGCGGGCCGCGCCGATGGCGTCTTCGGCATAGGCGAAGTGTGCGGCGAGATCAGGCAAGGTGCTTGTGGAAGAAGGCGAGCGAGCGGGCCGAGGCTTTGGTGCAGGCGGCTTCGTCGAAACGGTCCGGACGGTCCGAGTTACAGAAGCCGTGCTGCGCCGGGTAGAGGTGGATCTCCGCGGAGGGGTGCGCGGCGCGGAGTTGCTCGAGCTGTTCGAGCGGGATGCCGGTGTCCTTGTCGCCAAAGTGCATTTCGATCGGCACTTTTGGAGTGAGGCCTATGTAGTTGGGGACGCCGCCGCCGTAGTAGCCGGAAGCGGCGCTGAGGCCGAGGCCGGCGCTCGCGGCGCGCCACGAGACGGCGCCGCCGAAGCAATAGCCGGTGATGCCGACCTTGCCGCCTTCGGCCGCGGCTTTCACCGCGGCTTCAACGTCGAGCAGCGCTGTCTGGTGGTTGAAGGTCTTCATGATCTCGCCCATGCGGGCCATGCCGGCAGGACCGTAGTCCTCGCTGCGATAGTCGAATTCGACGCGATCGAACATGGACGGAGCGACAGCCAGGAAACCGTGACGTGCCCAGCGGTCGACGACGCTGCTCACCCAGTTGTTGACGCCCCACACCTCCTGGATGACGACAACGCCGCCGCGTGGTTTGCCTTCGGGATAGGCGCGATAGGCATTGAGTTGAAAGCCGTCGCTGGCGCCGATGGTGATGCGTTCGCCCATGGGGTTCTCCTCTGTTTTGCTCAGGGGAGCATGGATTGTCGCCGGGCGCCAGCAGCGCGGGCGGGACGATCGGTCACAAGACCGTGCCGCGGTATCGCCATAGCCGCCTGATTTGCAGGGTGCATGGCGAAAGAAGGCATCGTTCACGGACGGGCGATGATGGTGCAGGGATGGTTCCCAGGTTTCAGCGTGGCGTGCGACTTGCCGGCTGGGGGAAATCAAGGATCGCCGGAGTGAGGGCCTCACGCCGCCCGACGGTCCGCCTCGCGTTGCTTTGCGCGACGGCGGCGGTGGTTGCGCTCACGGTGCCGGCGGATGGTGCAGTGACGAGCCGGACCAAGTACCAGAGCTACAAGGTCGGCGGGACGACCGAGAAGGGCATTGTCTCCTACATGCGCCAGCACCCGTATCGAGGCGATAGCGGACATGCCTATGCGAACATCACGCACTACTACTCGCTGAAGGTGGACACCGAGCAGGATGGCAAGATGTGCAAGGTCGAGGATATCGATTTGGCAATGAGCTTTGTCATCACGCTGCCGGTGCCGGCAAGGCCGTCGGCGCTGACGAAGAGCGCCAAGCAATCGTTCAAGAATTTTGCGAGCTTTACCAGGACGCACGAGGAGACGCACCGTGCGAATTTCATCGCATGCGGCAAGTCGTTTGCGGCGAAGGCAGGTACGCTTACAGCAGGGCAGTGCCGGGCTTTGGTCACCGACGTCCGCAACATGTTGCGGCAGACGGAAAGAGACTGCGAAGCGAGGCAAGCGAGTTTCGACAAGCAGGATGCCGCCAAGGTCAATGGGCTCGCACTATTCAGGAAGGGATGGAACTAGCCGGCGTGACTGCCCACCAAAATGAATGGCGGCTTGCTGGCCTCGGTCATGGCTTCCCCCAGCGCACCTTGGCTTTGTCGTCGGCCTCATTGTGCGCAACCCAATGGGAGCCGGCCGGTGTCGCCTCTTTCTTCCAGAAGGGGGCGTCGGTCTTCAGGTAGTCCATGAGGAACTCGGCGGCCTCGAAGGCGGCGGCGCGATGGGGCGCTGCCGTCATG
>JBEBHC010000329.1:0-1861 GCA_040081185.1 Devosia sp.
GGTGGCGGCCAAGATCGGATTGCCCGACCCCGACATGAACCCGCGCCTGCGGCTCGCGATCCAGAACGCCCGCGCCGAAAACATGCCCAAGGACAATGTCGAGCGCGCGATCAAGAAGGCGAGCGGCGCCGAGGGCGAGAACTACGACGAGGTCCGCTACGAGGGCTACGGCCCCGGTGGCGTCGCGGTGATCGTCGAGGCGCTGACCAACAATCGCAATCGCACGGCTTCAAACGTGCGGGCGCTGTTCACCAAATACGCGGGCAACATGGGGGAAACGGGTTCGGTCGCCTTCATGTTCAGCAAGGTCGGCGAGATCGTCTATCCCGCCGCCAAGGCCTCGGGTGACGCGATGCTGGAAGCGGGGATCGAGGCAGGCGCCGATGACGTGGTTTCGGACGCGGCTGAACACGTGGTCACATGCGCGTTTGAAGCGATTGGCGAGGCGTCATCGGCATTGGCCGCGAAATTCGGCGAAGCAACCTCGGTGAAAGTCGTATGGAAGGCGCAGACAACCGCCGCCATCGACCAGGAGAAAGCCGAGACGCTGATGAAGCTGGTGGACGGGCTTGAGGAAGACGACGACGTGCAGAACGTGTTCACCAACGCCGACATTCCGGAAGATGTGATGGCCAAGCTCGACGCGGCTTAAGGCGCCTTCCAGGCGGTGTCGACGACGCGGGCGAGGACCTTCCAGCCGCCCTTGCCATCGGGTTCGACAATCACCGCCTCGCCTTCGGCAAGATAGCCGGCGCCGAACACCTCGCCCACCGTGCCGTGGCTGACGAACACCGTGTTGGTCATGGGTAGCGGCGGGATCTTGGCGATATTCTGGATGTTCCTCCAGATTTTCCCTTCGGGCGGGTCGTTGGCGGGCTCGGTGCCATGGAGCAGCATGTTGCGGTCGCGTTCATAACGGCCAAACGCATACCAGGCCGTGTCGTAGGACCGGCACATGGGGCTGGCGCGGACGATGCCCAGCGGAATTTCCAGTTCGCGGAAGGCTTCTCCGATCATCCGGGACTGGTCGATGCCCTCGGTCGACAGGTTGCGCTGGTGCGAGCAATTGCCCGGCAGGGGATCGTCGGGGTCGCGGTCGAGGGCGTCCTTGTGGTTGGGTGTGAGGCCGTGGCGGAAAAAGATGTTGAGGCCGCCGGCCTTGAGCTTGGCCATCAGGGCCGCGTCGATACCTCTAGGCACCTTGGCCGCCTCGGCGTTAACCGGGGTGACGGCAAGGCACAGTGCGAGAAGCGATCCGATCAATAGGCGTTGCATCATGTTGGTTCCCTCCGTAGAGGGCAGGTTGGCACTTCCGCCTTTCACAGCGTGTTCAATTTGGCGTGTGCGCGGGGATGACATTGGCGAAACCCCGTGCAAGGATTGCCCATGGCCACACATCGCTTTCATCCCTCCATGTTCTTCAACACCATTGGCGCCCATGCGCCGGCTCTTCGTATCAGGGACGGCGACACAGTGATCACCGAGACGCTCGATGCCCATGGCTTCGACGCCGAAGGCAAACAGCGGGCGCGCGACCCCAACCCAATGTCGGGGCCGTTCTTCATTGAAGGAGCCGCGGCCGGCGACGGGCTGGAAGTGCAGATCGACCGCATCGACATGAACCGGGCGACGGGATGGACGCGGTCCGGCCTGGCCTGGCATGTGGTCGACCCTTCCGAAGTGCGCAACATGCCGGGGCGCGACAAGATCACCTGGAACATCGACCGCAACGGCCAGAAGATTTCGCTTGAGGATGCGCCGGGCGCCCTGAAGGACTGGTCGACGCCGCTTGACCCGATGATCGGCTGCCTGGGCGTGGCGCCGGCTGAAGGGCAGTTTATTTCCACGGCTACTTCGGGGC
>JBEBHC010000040.1:0-25471 GCA_040081185.1 Devosia sp.
ATTCTTGTCCTCATACGCGACCAGCATCTCGATGAAATGCTTGTCCACCTGATCCAGCCTCACCGGCAGGCGCCAGCGCCCATCGCTCGTGGTGAACGGTCTCAGCAACGCCCCGTTGCGATCCACCACCTCGGCAGAAACCGGCAGCGTCGCAAGTTCAGGGATCGCCGGCAGCTGCGCCGCAATATCGCGCACCAGCACATGAGCTGTGGCCAGCCCGGCCATCAGCAGCAGGCCTGCGCCATACGTCGCGCCGGCAAGCCATCGCACCCTACGGCGCGATGGCGAAGATCGTGTCTCTGTCACAGCGTCGCTCACGGCCCGCTGGGCGTGACCGCGATGCTGCCCGGGCCAAGATTGGCGCGATATTCCGGACGGTACATATCCTCCACCGTGGCACCCGGATGGACGAACGTCCCCGGCGTCACGGCGCGGACCATGTAGGCCGTCGAGAACACCGGCGTGTCACCATTGTAGAAACGGAACGCCGCCACGAACTGGTCGGTGCGCGCTTCCGAGTGCACCGGCGTGTTGACGCTGAGCCAGCCCAGGTCCGCCACGCCGCCCGTCGACAGGTCCGGGTTCTCGATCTCGAACCCGGCCGGCAGCGGATCGGCCACCACGAACTGACCCGAACCGAGCTGGTCACCCGTGACGTTGATCACCACCACGAAGCGCTGGTTCTGCGCCACCGTGCTGAGATCTTCGACATAGGTGCCATCCGGCAGGTAGTAGTCGCGCGTGATGGTAAAGCCCTGGCTTTGCGCCGCAGGCGGCTCCACCGGAATGGCGGTGGTCGTCACCTGCACTTCGGTCGGCGTATTGCCGGAATTGACGATCGGGATCGCGCCCGCCTCGATCTCTTCCTGGCTGTAGCGGCGATAGACGCTGCCATCCACCACCTGACCGTCGACTGTCACCGAACCGCCGGCCGAGTCGCGGGCCACTGCGGCTGCCGCGACCAGCGTCCAGCTGTCCTCCTGCGTCGAGGTCCACCGCTCGGCATCGCGCAGCGCGGCGAGCTTGCCGGTGAGCTCACCGAGATCGACACCGGCTGGCGTGAACTCGGCGGCCAGTGCCAGCACCGCTGCGGTATCGCGCAGCTTGCTGCCATAGTCCGCCCGCCATGTGTTGCGGTTCTCGGGCTTGTCGAGATCGGCAACCGCCGCTTCGAACGCCGTCGCCGCACGGGTGCGATCGCCGTACAGGGCGAGCGCCGCACCGAGCTGGGCCTTTGCCAGCGGGGTCGAGAACGCATCGAGCTTGGCCTCGAGATAGTAGCGCAGGTCGCCGATGGCGGCCCGGCCGGCGCGGCTCAGATCATAGAGTGCGTAAGCGATGTCTTCGCCGCCCTCCGAGAAGTCGGACGCGTAGCTCACCTGGTTGCCCAGATTGTCGAGCGCACGGGTCAGCGCCTGCTCGGGCACGTCGTAGCCCTCGGCCTTGGCGCGAACCAGGAACTCGGTGACATACGAGTCGAGCCACAGGTCCGACTGCGAGAACGGCCCCCACAACCCGAACCCGCCCGACGAGTTCTGCTTGCTGAGCAGATCGGCGATCGCATCCTTGATGCGCTGGTCGAGTTCGCTGTCCGACCCGAGCCCGATCATCTGTCCCACCTCGTTGAGGTAGAGCAGCGGCAGGGCCCGGCTCGTCACCTGCTCGGCGCAGCCATAGGGGTAGCGGTCGAGCTCCATCAACAGGCCCGGAATATCGAGCCGCGCGATGGGACCGATTGCCAGAGTCAGCGAACCCGATTGCGGGATCATGCCCTCGAAATACGAGGCCCCGATCTCGGTCGTCTCGCCCGGCCCGAGCTTGATCAGCTTGCGATCGGTCCGCGGTGCCGCCGCCGGGCGTACACCCAGCACCAGCTCCTTGGTCAACTGCTTGCCGTCCGGCCCCGTGACCACCACCTTGAGGTCGTTGTCGCCGATCGCCGTCCCAACCAGCTTGAGGTTGAGGGACGTCCGCGCACCGGCTGCAAGGTCGACATCGGTCACCGCAGCGTCGGTCGAAAGACCCTCGCCCGTCACCAGTTCGATCTTATAGGCACCAGGCAGGCCGTCGATATTGTTGACCTCGACCAGGATCCGCGACTCGTCGTTGAGGCGCAGGAACCGCGGCGGGCTGAGCGTGACCACCACCGGATCGCGGACCACGATGTCCTTCACCGCATGGCCGACACCTGTCGCCGACCACGCCATCGCCATGAGCCGCACGGTGCCGGAGAAGTCCGGCATGTCGAACGTCACCGTCGCGGTGCCGTCCGGTCCGACCTCGACAATGCCCGAGTGCAATGCAACGAGCACCGATGTCGGCGGCGGCGAACCGAAGCGCGAACCGCTGCCGTCACCGCCGGAGCGCAAGGCTCCGCCCATGCCCTGCAGCGGATCGATCAGCTGGCCGTAGAGATCGCGGAACTCGGTCCCGAGCTGCCGCTGACCGAAGAACCAGCCATCCGGATCGGGCGACGGGAAGCGCGTCAGGTTGAGGATGCCGAGATCGACAGCGGCAACCGCGACATAGGCCTTCTCGCCCGCCGCGACATTGTCGAGCTTCACGCTGACTGAGACGGACTGCCGCGGCAGGTTCACCTCCGGCGCATCCAGCGTCACGCCGAGCTTGAGATCACCCGGATCGACATCGGCATAGGCAACGCCGAGCGCGCGGGCGGGCATGCGCTTTTCGGCTTCGCTCGAAGGCCGGTAGAGGATGGCCGTCACGTACGCGCCCGGCCCCCACTGCTCGGTCACCGGCAGGGACACCGAAGCGCCCTCGGCCGGAACCTCGACCGATTGCATGCTGATGATGCGGTTATCGACCACCATCACCAGCGCCGTGCCGGCAAACTGCGGCTCGATCTTGAGCACGGCCGTATCGCCGACCTTGTAGGCATCCTTGTCGAGCGCGATGTCCAGCGTGTCCGGCGTATTGGAGCCTTCCACCGGGTAGTAGTAGCCGGCATAGAACTCATAGGAAGAAGACGTGGCGCCTTCGCCGGTGCTCTCGATCTCGAGGCGGTAGCGGCCCCACTGGACCGGCGCCGCAATCGTCGCGGGACCGGTGGCCAGCGTGTCGACGGTGCCGTTCCCGGCCTCGCGCGTGGTGGTCACGGCCTCCCACTTCCAGGCGCCGTTGTCGCGATACCACTGATAGTTCGTTTCGATCCGTGACAGCGTCCAGGTCAACCCGGTCTTCGCGACAAGCTCGCCGGTCGGCGCGACCGTGATGACGTCGAAGCTGGCATTGGTGCCCTCATCGATACCGTCACTGTCGCTCCACTGCGGCTTGAGGCCGATCCGGTCGACATCGGCAAGGATCGGCCGCGTCAGCGAGCGCTCAACCGTCCGGCCATTGCTGTCCACCAGGCGCATCACGAGTTGCGCCTCATGCGGGCGCGTGCTCGCCGACACATCGGGGATCGTCACTTCGGCCATCGCGTTGCCCTGCTCGTCGGTGGTCCCGACGAGACCCAGCGGAATGCGATCGACCTGTGCGAAATCGTCCTCGCGTCCGAACGTGTAACCCGGCCATTGCGGCAGCGACGTCACGGGCCGCAGGATCGCGTCGGCCTCGATGGCGAGGTTCGGCGCGGTGGCGCCATACAGATACTTCGCAGTGACGCCGACCTCGCTGACCGCGCCGGGCACGAACGGCACATCTGGCGCCGTGACCTCGAAGGCCAGCCGCTCGGGCTCGAAGTCTTCGACAAGGAACGACAGGCTGGTGAGCGGCGCCGCCTTGGGGTCGGCATAGAACCGGATCTGCCAGGTGCCGCGCATCGCGTCGGGCGTCATCCCGAGCTGGGCGAAATAGCCGCCGGCGCCCTCATCGTCGAGCAACTCGGTGCTGCTCACCACGCCATCCGGCCGCTCGACTTCCATCGTCAGCGGCAAGCCGGTGACGGCCTTCGCCGTCGGGTCGCGCAGCAGCCCGGTGACGAACACCGTCTCGCCCGGCCGGTAAACGCCGCGCTCGGTGGTCGCATAGAGATCGAGCGGTCCCGGCGACGGCCGGCCCTCGACGCCGCGATCGGTCAGATCGAAACCGGGCTTGCTCACGTCGAGGAAGGCGTAGTCGCCGCCGTCGGTCTCTGCGACGACGATCTGCGGCGCACGACCGGCCTCGCCACGAGCCAGGCCCGGAGCAAAGGTGAAGCGGCCGTCGGCGTTGGTGCGCCCTTCTCCGAGCACCTCATTGTTGGCAGCGATCAGCCGCACGTGGGAATCGGCAACCGGCTTGGCACTCTCGAGCGAACGCACGAACACGCTGAGCCCATCGTCGCCCGATACCGTGGTGATCCCCAGGTCGGTGACAATGAACCACTGCGTCGCCATCTCGCGCCAGTATTCCTGGTTCGAATTGGCTACCTTTGCCGTGATCACGTAGGCGCCCGGCTGGATGGCACCCAGTACTTCGCTCACCGGCAGCGCGGTCGTCACCATCTGGTTGGGCGTCGCCTTGGCGAGGTCGGCCTCGCCTTCCCAGAGCTTTTCGCCGTAGCGGAAGGCGACGTCCTCGGCCGAGTAACCGTCGAGATTGCCCTGGAAGATGCCGTTGCGCACGGCCGTCGCGATGGAGCGGTCGCCAATGCGGTAGATGATGACTTCCGCCTTCTCGGCATTCACCGAAGTGATCGGCAACCCGCCGCCCAGCGTCGAGGGCATCACATAGGCATTGTTGGCGAAGGCGACGAACGGCGTGCGGTCGGGCACATAGACATTGAGCTCGACATCTTCACGCAGCTTCTCGTCCGTAGCCGACGGCAGCCCGGCGCGCACTTTGATGTTGTAGCGCTGGCCGTGGGCCACGCCCGTAATGCAGATCTGGCTCTGCTCGGTCTCGACCGCGATGCCGGACGCACCTTCGACGGATACATAGCTCGACAGGTCCGTCGTGGGCGGCGGCAGGGGATCGGAGAACACGATGCAGATGCGGGGGCTCGCCGCTTCCGCGTCGACTTCGTTGGACGTGATACGGAAGCCGTGTTCGGCCACTGCCTTGTCGAGCAGCGCCTGCAAATCCGCATTGTCGACCAGCGCCTCCGAAGCGCGATAGGTTGCAATCGCCTCGCGCCACATCTCGCGGCGTTCGAGTCCCTGCGCCAGAAGGCCCAGCGCCGAAGCACGATCGTCGACCGCTTCGGACTGCAGGAAGGCGAGCATCGCCGCATAAGTGGCGTTGGTCGAAAGCTCATAGGTGCCGTTGCCCAGTTCGCGCTCGGCATCGACGCGATCGATCGTCAGCTTGGCAACTTTGCGCCACAGCGACGGATCGTTGTCGTTGATCGCCAGCGCCTGGCGATACGACACGAGCGCCGCCGCCGGATTACCCTCGGCTGCATCATCGCCTGCCGCCACGAGGTCGGCATAAGGCACGTCCTTGGGCGGCGCGTCGGTGACCGGCAGCTGCGAAGCGAAGTAGTTGGCGTTGTAGATCAGGTCCTGGCCCGGGAAAGGCAGCTCGTTCGTGCGCTCCTCGGCGAGCTTTTCCTCGGTCGGATCGAGCACGATCTTGCCCGATGTCGCGCCGCCGAAAGCCACCGGCTCCGCAGCCGTCGATTTGAGGAAGCAGACATCGGCCTTGTCGTTGAACGTAAAGGCGCGGCAGATGTTGTCGTCCGTGCATGCCTTCTCGCACGCATCGAGGTCGGTATCGTTGATCCGCGAATAGTCGAACCCGGGCAGGTCCTGATTTTCGAGCAGCGTCACGCTGCGGTCGGCACCGATGGCCGAGAACGAGGACGCCACAACGAAAAACGCGCCCGCGAGGGACGCCAACAGACCCGAACGAAACATCAACCCACTCCCAAAAGCCGCTCCCGGCTTACCTCGAACCTTATGGTTGCGAGACATTTGGGTAAAGCCGCGGCGGCATTGCGACAATGGAGCAGGATTTGCATGAACGCCGCATGACCGGCCCGCGGCTTCTCTGCGGCTAAACCCAAATGGCAAACCATTGACTCGATTGACTCTGGCTTAACCCTGCCCTCACTTAACCGCATGGGGGCGTGGTGGCAGGTGCAGCCGAAGGCTTCCGAACCGGAGGTTGAAGCTCATGCCCAAAAAGACTTTCGTCCGCTCCATTCTTGCTGCCGCGCTGTTTGCCGCGGCGCTCGCGCCTCTGCCCGTCCTGGCGCAGGCCGAATCCGCCGACCCTATCAAGATCACCCTGCATGACTGGACTGGTCAGTTCATCACCAGCAACATCATGGGCGAGGTGCTCAAGAAGGCCGGCTACAACGTCGAATACGTGCAGGCCGACTATCTTGCCCAGTTTGCCGGCCTCGAAACCGGCGACCTCGACCTCGCCATGGAAATCTGGGCCACCACCGGCCAGGAGGCGCTGGATGCCGCCGTCGCCACCGGCAAGGTCGAAAATCTCGGCGAGACCGGGATGCTCGCCAAGGAAGAATGGTGGTTCCCCGAATACATGAAGGAAAAGTGCCCCGGCCTGCCCAATTGGGAAGCGCTGAAGGAGCCAGCCTGTGCCGAAGCCTTCTCCACCGCTGAAACCGCGCCAAAGGGCCGTTACCTCTCGGGACCCGTGACTTGGGGCGGCTTCGACGAGGAACGCGTCTCGGCTCTCGGGCTGCCCTTCGAAGTGGTGCATGCGGGCACCGATGCGGCACTCTTTGCCGAACTCGAATCCGCCTATCAGCGCAAGGCGCCGATCATGCTGTGGATCTACGCCCCCCATTGGGCTCCGGCAAAGTACAAGGGCGAGTGGGTCGAATTCCCGCAATATACGCCCGAGTGCTACACCGACGCCGCCACGGGATTGAACCCGGCCGAGGCCTACGATTGCGGCAAGCCCTTCGGTCCGATCTGGAAGGCCGGCTGGGCCGGCATCAAGGACAAGTGGCCGCACGCCTACGAGATCATCAAGCGCTTCCAGCTCAACAATGACGAGATGGGCCAGATGATCACCGCCGTCGACCTCGATGGCGGCACTGTGGAAAAGGCCGCGGCGGACTGGATGGCCGCCAACGAGGCCCGCTGGTCTGAATGGATCAAGTAAGCCGCTGATTTTGCGCTTCCGCCGCCGCGCTCCCCAAACCGGGCGCGGCGGCTTCCATTTCCGCCCACCACCAGCCACACGGCAATGACCACACCCGCTCCTTCCGCCAAGCTCGAATGCCGCGCCGTGTGGAAGCTGTTCGGCGAACGCGCGCAACGCTTCACCACCATCCCCGACGACGCCACCATGGCCCGCGAGCGCCTCGTCCCCGCCGTGCGCGACGTCTCGCTCTCGGTCAACGAAGGCGAGAGCTTCGTCATCATGGGCCTCTCCGGCTCCGGCAAATCCACTCTCGTGCGCTGCATGTCGCGGCTCATCGAACCCACCACCGGCGAAATCCTGTTCAACGGCCAGAACCTGCTCAAGGCCTCCGACAGCCGCATGATCGAGATTCGGCGCAAGCAGATGGGCATGGTGTTCCAGCACTTCGCCCTGCTCCCGCACCTGACCGTCCTCGGCAACGTCGCCTTCCCGCTCGAAATCCAGGGCGTCCCCCGCGACAAGCGCGAATACCGCGCCCGCGAAATGATCGAGCTCGTCGGCCTCGGCGGCCGCGAGAACTTCTTCCCGCGCGAACTGTCGGGCGGCCAGCAGCAGCGCGTCGGCATCGCCCGCTCCCTCGCCGTCGAACCCGAACTCTGGTTCCTCGACGAACCCTTCTCGGCCCTCGACCCGCTGATCCGCCGCGAGATGCAGGACGAATTCCTCCGCCTCAAATCCATGGTCAAAAAGACCATCGTCTTCATCACCCACGATTTCGACGAAGCCATCCGCCTCGCCGACCGCATCGCCATCATGAAGGATGGCAGGCTGGTGCAGGTCGGCACGCCCGAGGACCTCGTACTCAACCCGGCCGATTCCTACGTCGCCGCCTTCACCCGCAATGTGCCCAAGGCCAAGGTCGTGCGCGCCCGCGCGCTGGTGAGCACCCGCGGCACCGAGCGCATCGTCGGCCGCGCCGCCGAAGGCACCGCCATCGCCGAACTCACCGGCCAGTTCCGCGGCCCCGGCTCCGCCATCGAGATCGTCGGCCCCGGCGATCTCCCGCTCGGCGTCCTCACCCACGACGCCGTCGCCAAAGTGCTGATGGACGGCTGACATGGCGCTCGCGGGCACGGCTGACCTCACTATCGAACGCCCCTCCGCCCCGCTGCGCACGGCCCTGCTGTGGCTGGCCGCACTCGCCGCTTTCGCCCTGCTCTGGTTCGCCGGTCCCGAGTGGGTGCAGGCCTATCCCAAGGCCGCCGAAATCCCCGCCATGAGAGCCATCGGCGGCCTCATGTCGTGGCTGATCAACCAGGCCAATTTCGGCCTGTTCACTTTCCAGCAGGCGACCCGCTTCCTCGCGACCCTCATCGAGCTGCCCTACAATCTCGTCCTGAGCCTCATCGCCACCGGCTTCCTCTCGGGACAAGGCTCCGGCGCCGTCATGGTCGTGCCGCCGCTGAGCTGGATCGCCGTCATCGGCCTCTTGACGCTGCTCGGCCACTGGGCCGGCGGCACCCGCCTCGCCATCCTCACCGCGCTGCTGCTGCTCTTCGTCGCCGCCTTCGGCCACTGGCAATCCTCGATGGTGACCCTCGCCTCGATTATCATTGCCGTGCCGCTCGGTGCCATCGGCGGCCTGCTGCTCGGCATTCTCGGCTACCGCATCCCCGCCTTCGAGCGCGCCATCACCCCGGTGCTCGATCTGATGCAGACCGTGCCGGTCTTTGCCTACCTCGTACCCGTGCTCTTCTTCTTCGGCTTCGGCCCCGCCTCGGCCATCGTCGCGACCATCATCTATGCCATGCCGCCGATGACGCGCCTCACGCTGCTGGCGCTCAGGGCCGTGCCCTCGGAGATGACCGATCTCGGCCGCATGGTCGGCGCAACGCCGCGCCAGCGCACGTGGAAGGTGTTGGTGCCCGTCGCCATGCCCAGCCTCATGGTCGGCGTGAACCAGGTCATCATGCTGTCGCTTAACATCGCCATCATCGCCTCGATGATCGGCGCGGGCGGCATCGGCTTTGAAGTCCTCGGCGCCCTGCGCCGCCTCGATTTCGGCACCGGTATCGAGGCCGGGTTCTGCATCGTGGCGCTCGCCATCGTGCTCGACCGGCTGTCAGCCCAGGTTGCCCGCCGGCTCCAGCAGCCCGCTCACCGCCTCGGCAGGGACGTGCCGATCTGGCAGCGCTATCCCTACCTCACGGGGGCCGCCGCGCTACTGGTCCTTGCGAGCCTTGCCGCATGGCTGTCGCCCGCCGCTCAAACCTACCCGGATGCCTGGCGCCTCTCGAGCGGCGACGTCTGGTCGCGCCTGATCGAATGGATCAACGTCACCTATTTCGATCAGCTCGAGGGTTTCAAGAACGCCATTCTGCTCGGCATCCTCGTGCCCACCAAGCGCTTCCTGCTCGAATTGCCCTGGCTCGGCATCACCGCCCTTCTCGCCTTCACCGGCTGGCGTCTCGGCGGCTGGCGCCTGTCTTTGCTGGTCGCCGCCCTCGCCACACTCATCGCCGCCACCGGCCAGTGGGAGAAGGCGATGATCACGGTCTATCTGTGCGGCATCTCGGTCGTCTTCGCCGCGCTCATCGGCATCCCCATCGGCATCCTTGCCGCCCAGAGCAAGCGCGCACGCCCAGTGATCGAGGTGATCGTCGATACGCTGCAGACTCTGCCCAGCTTCGTCTATCTCATGCCGGTGGTGATGCTGTTCCGCGTCGGCGACTTCACGGCAATGCTCGCCGTCGTTGCCTATGCAGTGGCACCCGCTATCCGCTACACCGCCTTCGGTATCTCGCGCGTCGACGCCTCCCTCGTGGAGGCGGGCAAGGCGCTCGGCGCGACACGCGGCCAGTCGCTGCGCAAGATCCAGCTCAAGCTGGCGCTCCCAGAGATCCTGCTCGGCATCAACCAGACCATCATGCTGGCGCTATCGATGCTGGTCATTACCGCGCTCGTCGGCACCCGCGATCTCGGCCAGGAAGTCTACATCGCACTTGCCAAGGCCGACACGGGACGCGGCATCGTCGCCGGCCTTGCCGTTGCCTTCATCGCCATCATCGCCGACCGGATGATCGGCGCCGCATCAGCCCGCACCCGCCAGCGGCTCGGCCTAACATGACCCCGTGTCCCACAGAGCATTGTTCATGACGCTTCCCGCTCACGTCCAGATCGTCGTCATCGGCGGCGGCATCATCGGTTGTTCCACGGCCTATCATCTCGCCAAGGATCACAAGGCCGATGTGCTGCTCATCGAGCAGGGTAAGCTCACCTCCGGCTCCACCTGGCACGCCGCCGGCCTCGTCGGGCAGTTGCGCTCCTCGGCCTCGATCACCCAGGTGCTCAAGCACTCCGTCGAACTCTACAAGACTCTCGAAGCCGAAACCGGCCTCGCGACCGGCTGGAAGATGACCGGATGCCTCCGCCTTGCGACCAACGAGGACCGCTGGACCGAATATCGTCGCCTCGCCACCACTGCCCGCAGCTTTGGGATGGACATGGAACTCGTCTCCCCCGAGGAGGTGAAGCGCATGTGGCCGCTGATGGAGACGTCCGATCTCATCGGGGCCTCGTGGCTGCCCACCGACGGTCAGGCCAGCCCCTCTGACATCACCCAGTCCCTCGCCAAGGGCGCGCGCATGCACGGCGCGAAAATCGTCGAAGGCGTCCGCGTCACCGGCTTCGTGATGGACGGCGACCGCATCACTGCGGTCAAGACCACCGATGGCGATGTTGCCTGCGAAACCGTCATCAATTGCGGTGGCCAATGGGCGCGGCAGATTGGCGCTATGGCCGGCATCAACGTGCCGCTGCAGCCGGTCAAGCACCAGTACATCGTCACCGAAAAGATCGAGGGACTGAGCCCCGACAGCGCTACCATTCGCGACCCCGACCGCTTCACCTATTTCAAGGAGGAGGTCGGTGGCCTCGTGATGGGTGGCTACGAGCAGAACCCTATCGCCTGGACCACCGGCGACGTGCCCGAATGGGAGTTCCGCCTGTTCGACGACGACTGGGACCATTTCGAGCAGCACCTCACGCAGGCCGTCGCACGTGTGCCCGCGCTCGAGACGACCGGCGTCAAGCAGATGATCAACGGGCCGGAAAGCTTCACGCCCGACGGCAACTTCATCCTCGGCGCCGCACCCGAATGCGCCAACATGTATGTCGGCGCCGGCTTCAACGCGTTCGGCATCGCCTCTGGCGGCGGCGCCGGTTGGGTTCTCGCCGAATGGGCGATCAAGGGCGAAGCACCGATGGACCTCTGGGTCGTCGACATCCGCCGCTTCTCGCAGATGCACCGCGACCGCGACTGGGTGAAGGAGCGCACGCTTGAAGCCTATGGCAAGCACTACACCATCGGCTTTCCGCACGAGGAATATGCGTCCGGCCGCAAGCGTATCGTCTCGCCCCTCTACGAGCGGCTCAAGGCACACGGCGCGGTGTTCGGCAGCAAGCTCGGCTGGGAGCGGCCAAACTGGTTCAGCAAGTCCGGTGAAGGCGACGTCTATTCGATGGGCCGCCAGAACTGGTTCGGCCCAGTCGGTGACGAGCACCGGCTCGTGCGCGAGAAGGTCGGGCTGTTCGATCAGTCGTCATTCGCGAAATACGAGCTGACCGGCAAGGACGTGGTCGCGGCGCTGAGCGCTATCGCCGCCAACAACGTCGACAAGCCGGTTGGTCGTCTCACCTACACGCAGATGCTCAACACCCGTGGCGGCATCGAATGCGACCTCACCGTCGCCCGCATTGCCGACGACAAATTCTACATCGTCACTGGCACCGGTTTCCGCACGCACGACCTTGCCTGGATCGCCGACCACATCCCCGCCGGCCTCGACGCCACACTCACAGACGTCACCGAAGACTGGGGCACCCTGTCGCTGATGGGCCCGCGTGCCCGCGACGTGCTCGCCGCCGTCACCAGCGCCGATGTGAGCAACGCAGCATTTCCCTTCGGCCATATCCGCATCCTGCCCATAGCCGGCACCGAGGTCCGCGCCTTGCGCGTCACCTATGTCGGCGAACTCGGCTGGGAACTGCACATTCCGCTGGGCAAAACCGGCGAAGTGTTCGACGCCCTGATGGCGGCAGGCAAGCCGTACGGTATTCAGCCCGTCGGCTATCGCGCACTCGAAGCGCTTCGCCTCGAGAAGGGCTATCGAGCCTGGGGCTCGGACATCACGCCGAACGACACGCCGCTCGATGCCGGCCTCGGCTGGGCCGTGAAACTGAAGAAGGACACGCCGTTCAATGGTCGCGCTGCTCTCGAAGCCGCCTCCAACCGCAAGCCGAAAAAGCAGCTCGCGACATTCACCACCGAACGCGAAGACATCGTGCTGCTGGGCCGCGAGACCATCCTGCGCGATGGCAAGTTCGCCGGCTACCTCACCTCGGGCGGCTACGGCTACACAATCGGCAGGCCCATCGGCATGGGCTATGTGCGCAACGCCGATGGCGTCGACACCGACTATCTCAACGCCGGATCTTACGAACTCGTCGTCGGCGGTGAGGTGGTCAAGGCAAAGCTCACCCTCGAACCGCTCTACGACCCTCAAGGTCTCAAGGTGAAGGCATGACCATGCCGCTCGATCGTCACGCCCGCATCGTCATCATCGGCGGCGGCGCCATCGGCTGCTCATTGGCATACCAGCTCGGCCGCATGGGCGAGCGCGATGTGCTCTTGCTCGAAAAGCAGAAGCTCACCAATGGCTGCACCTGGCACGCCGCCGGCCTCGTCGGACAGCTGCGCGGCAAGCGCAATCTCACGCGGCTCATGCAGGCCTCGGTCGCCGTCTTCGACCGGCTGGAGCAGGACAGCGGCAGCAAGATCGACTGGCACAAGGTCGGCTCGCTCCGCCTCGCTTCATCGCCCGATCGCTGGAGCGAGATCCGTCGCTCGATGACGCAGGCCAAGAGTTTCGGCGTCAATTGCGACAGCCTCTCGGCTCGCGAAGCCAAAGCCATGTTCCCTTTTATCGAAGAACGCGGCATCGAAGGCGCCGCCTATATCGCGGGTGATGGCTATGTTGATCCATACGCGCTCACCATGGCGTATGCGAAGGCGGCACGCGCCAGCGGCGTTCGCATCGAAGAAGGCATCACCGTCACCGATATCATCACTGCCGGCCGTCGCGCGGTCGGCGTCGTCACCGATCACGGCACGATCGGTTGCGACATCCTCGTCAACTGTGCGGGGCTGTGGGCCAAGCGCGTCGGCGAGATGGCCGGCGTCGCTATCGCTGCCGGCGTGGTCGAGCACCAGTATTTCCTCACCGAAAAGACCCTCGACCTCCCGCCCAACCTCACCACGCTGCGCGACCCGGATCACAATTTCTACCTGAAGCCCGACACCGGCAGCTTCGCCATCGGGGGCTGGGAAGACGGCACCAAGGGGTGCTGGCGCGGCATGCCGCCGCTCGATTTCGGCCGTGAGCTCTTCGACCCCGAATACGATCGGCTGGCTTTGTTCGCAACGCCTGCCGCCGAGCGCCTGCCGGTGCTCAACGAGACCGGCATCCAGACCATCATCAACGGGCCCATCCCCGTCTCCGCCGATGGCGAGCCGATCATGGGCAAGGCGCCCGAGCTCGACAATTTCTACCTCGCCTGCGGCTTCACGGCCGGCATTGCGGCCTCCGGCGGCGCTGGCGAAGCTCTGGCGCACTGGATCGTCGATGGCGATCCCGGCATGGACCTCTGGCAGTTCGACGTCCGGCGCTTTGGCGCCATGCAGTCGCAGGGCCGCTACCTCGAGGAACGCGCCATCGAGGCTTACGGTGCCTACTACAAGATTCACTGGCCCAATGAAGAACAGCATTCTGCTCGCCCGCTTCGCCGTTCACCGCTCTACGAGCGGCTGAACGCGGCCGGTGCGGTGAATGGCCAGAAGTTCGGCTGGGAGCGTCCCAACTGGTTCGCCCTGCCCGGCGAAGACCCGCACGACGTGCCAAGCTTCGAAGGCAAGCCCAACTGGTTCGCTGCTGTGAAGCGCGAGGCCGACGCCATCCGCAATCGAGTCGCCCTCATCGACCAGTCCAGCTTCGCCAAGTTTGAGATCACCGGCGCCAATGCGCATGCCGCGCTCGATCGCATCGCCGCCAACAAGGTGCCCGACCTGCCTGGCCAGGCCGTCTATACCCAGCTCTGCAACGACAAGGGTGGGATCGAGGCCGATCTGACCATCGTGCACGTGGTGCCGGGCCGATTCATGGTGGTCACCGGCTCCGGCTTCGGCATCCGCGATGCCGCATGGATCCGCGCGCAGCTTCCCGATGACGTGGCCATGCGCGACGTCACCGGCGCCACCGCCACCATCAATATCTGCGGCCCGCGCGCCCGCGATGTGTTGCAGTCGGTTACCGACAGCAACGTCAGCAACGACGCCCACCCCTTCCTCGCGGCCCGTGAGATCGAGATCGGCTTCGCCCGCGCCCTTGCCGTCCGCATCGGCTATGTCGGCGAACTCGGCTACGAGCTCTACGTGCCTACCGAATTCGCCGCCCACGTCTATGACACGCTCTGGGCAGCGGGCGAACAGCACGGCATCGCCAATGCCGGCTACCGCGCCATCGAAAGCTGCCGGCTCGAAAAGGGCTACCTCTACTGGTCCGGCGACATCACCCCCGACACCAACCCCATCGAAGCCGGCCTTGGCTTCGCCCTGGCCATGTCCAAGGACAGCTTCACGGGCCGCGACGCCCTCGCCGCGATAAAGGCGGAAGGCCCCAAGCGCCGTCTCTCCACCTTAACCATGGCCAGTTTCATCCCCCTGCACGGCGGCGAACCAGTGATGCTGGATGGGGCCGTGGTGGGCTCGGTCACCAGCGCCGGCTATGGCCACCATCTCGGCCAGACCATCGCCTTCGCCTACATCCCCGTAAGTGCCGGTGATCGCAAGGATTTCACCATAGAAGCCTTCGGCCAAAGCTATCCAGCCGCCAAAGGCCCGCGCGTGCTCTACGATGCCAAGCTGGAGCGCCTGAAGGCATGAGCGACATCGACGACGCCCGCGCCGCCCTCGCCACCATCCCCACCTTTAGGGCCTTGGCGGCAAGGGCAGAAATCAAGCGTCTCGGCGGCATGACCAACCGCGTTTTCCGCATCGGCCTGCCCGGCGACACCCTCTGCCTCCGCCTGCCCGGCGCCGGCACGGAGGAATACATCAACCGTGCCAACGAAGCCGAAGCCGCGCGGCTCGCTGCCGGTGCCGGCGTCAGCCCGCCACTGCTCTTCGCCGATGCCGCGAGCGGCATCATGGTCACCCGCTTCGTCAGCGCTGCTGCAACCATGTCGCCTGCCCTGTTCAAATCCCGCAAGGGCGCCCCCGCACGCGCCGCGGCGGCCTTCCGCAAGCTCCACGCCTCGCGCGCCGTGTTCCCCTTCCGCTTCGAACTCTTCGCGATGATCGACGATTATCTGAAGCTGCTCGCCACCAAATCGGTGGACCTGCCCGAGGGCTATCACGACGTCCTCGCCGAAGCCGAAACCATCCGGGCGGCGCTCGCTGCTCATTCCCTCCCGTTGACCGCGTGCCATTGCGACCCGCTGTCCGAGAATTTCCTTGATACCGGCGACCGCATGTGGATCGTCGATTGGGAATATTGCGGCATGAACGACCCCATGTGGGACCTTGGAGACCTGTCGGTAGAGGCAAAGTTCGATGCCGCACAGGACGAGGAGCTGATCACCGCCTATTTCGGCCGCCCGCCGGCGCCCGACCAGCGCGGTCGCATGGTGATCTACAAGGCCATGTGCGACTTGCTCTGGACGCTCTGGGGCCTTATCCAGCACGCCAACAACAACCCGGCCGACGACTTCGCTGCCTATGCGGCGAACCGTTTCGCGCGCTGCCGGACATTGATGGCGAGTCCCGGTTTTGCCGCACATGTGCGCGCCGTAGCTGCCGGACCGCAAGGAGTGAGTGAGTGAAGGTTCTGGTCGCCGTCAAGCGCGTGGTGGATGCCAATTTTCGCATCCGCGTGAAGGCAGACGGCTCGGGTGTCGATCTCGACAACGTCAAGATGGCGATGAACCCCTTCGACGAGATTGCGGTCGAGGAAGCAGTTCGCCTCAAGGAAAAGGGCGTCGCCACGGAGATCGTCGCTTTGTCGGTGGGTGGCCCGAAAGCCGAGGACACGCTGCGTCAGGCGCTGGCGATGGGAGCCGACCGCGCCGTGCTGGTGGTGCATGAGGGGCGCAGCGAACCTCTGGGTGTGGCGAAGCTCCTCAAGGCGATCGCGACGGCAGAAGCGGCCGATCTGGTGCTGCTCGGCAAGCAGGCGATCGACGACGATGCCAATCAGACGGGGCAGATGCTTGCGGCGCTGCTCGGCGTGGGCCAGGCGACGTTCGCGAGCAAGCTAGAGCTCGATGGACGCAACGCGAAAGTTTCGCGCGAGGTGGATGGCGGCATCGAGACGGTGGAGCTGCCCCTGCCCGCGGTGGTGACGGTCGACCTTCGGATGAACACGCCGCGCTTCGCCGCGCTGCCGCAGATCATGAAGGCGCGCGCCAAACCGCTCGCCAAAAAGTCCGCGGCGGATTACGGCGTCGACCTTACGCCACGCCTCAACGTGCTGAAGACCGCCGAACCCACCAGCCGCAAGGCGGGTGTTATGGTGTCGTCTGCTGCCGAACTGGTCGAGAAGCTCCGCAACGAAGCCAAGGTGCTGTGATGGCCACGCTTCTCCTCGCTGAACACAGCAATAATGCGCTCGACGCACAAACCGCCCACGCCCTCAGCGCCGCCATCGCGCTCGGTGCCGAGGTCGACATCCTCGTGGCAGGTTCCGATTGCTCCGGTGCCGCCAAAGAGGCTTCCACGCTCGCAGGCGTCCGCAAGATCCTGATCGCCGATGACACGGCCGACGCCCACCACTCCGCCGAAGCGCTCGGCGCTTTGCTGGTGCCGTTGATGGTGGACTACGATGCCCTCGTCGCCCCCGCGACGAGTACGGGCAAGAACGTCCTGCCGCGCGTTGCGGCGCTGCTCGATGTGATGCAAATCTCGGACATCATCGCCGTCCAGGGCCATGATACCTTTGTCCGTCCGACCTATGCCGGCAACGCCATCGAAACCGTGCAGACGAAAGATGCGAAGCGCGTCGTCACCGTCCGCGGCGTCGCTTTCGCTGCGGCCTCCGGCGGCGGTTCCGCCCCGATTGAAGCCGTCACCGTCGCGACCACGACCGGCCCGGTGAAACACATTGGGCTCTCTGCTAACACCGGTGATCGCATCGAACTCAGTTCTGCACGGGTTGTCGTCTCAGGCGGCCGAGCCTTCGGTTCGAAGGAGAAATTCGACGAACTGCTGGTGCCGCTCGCCGCGAAGCTGAACGCCGCCATCGGTGCCAGCCGCGCGGCAGTGGATGCGGGTTACGCCAGCAACGACATGCAGGTCGGCCAGACCGGCAAGGTCGTCGCGCCCGATCTTTACATAGCCGCGGGCATCTCCGGGGCCATCCAGCATCTCGCGGGCATGAAGGACGCCAAGGTGATCGTGGCGATCAATTCCGATCCCGCGGCCCCGATTTTCGCAGTGGCCGATTACGGCCTTGTGGGTGACATCTTCACCCTGCTGCCGGAGCTGACCGCAAAGCTCTAGCGCCGCTCAGCGGTCGTCGATGATCCGCAGATAAACTGCGGTCACCACAAGGATCACCAGCCCGAACAGGCCCTGCCGCACGCCTTCGGGCACCTGCATGACCGTCAGGAGCGTCGTCAGCACGCGCAGGATCAGCGCACCGAGTACTGCGGTCGCGTAGTTCCCGCGCCCACCGAAGATGGAGGTCCCACCGATGATCGCGGCCGCCACCGATGGCAGCACAAGCGGCTCGGTCAGCGTAAGCGAAGGTGTGCGGATCACGCCGAGATAGAGCAGGCCCGCGATATAGGCGAGCAGCGACGAGAGAACATAGAGCGCAATGATCACCTGTCGGTACGACGAGCCCGACAGCCGCGCCGCTTTCTCGTTGTCGCCCAGCGCGTAAAGCTGGCGCCCGAAGCCGGTTGAGCGCAGCAGAAAGATGATCAATGCAGCCAGTGGGATGAACACCAGCAGCGCGTTGGGGATGCCGAAGGTCAGCTGCGTTCCGATCCACACGATCCAGAACGGGATCTCGGAGCCGGTCGCAATCACCGTGCGTTGGTAGACCAGCAGCACGCCGGTGCCGATGAGCCCTGTGCCCAGCGTCATGATCAGCGGATGGACGCGGAACACGCCCACGCCGACGCCGTTGGCGAAGCCAATGAACAGCGCCGGCAACATGGCGAGCGCCAGTGTCGTCGCCGGATCGTGATGCGGAATCTGTGTGGCGACGATCAATCCCGCCATCGTGCCCACCGTGCCGACCGACAGGTCGATACCGCCCGTAAGCATCACAAGCGTCTGCGCACCGGCAAGAATAGCCAGCGGGATCGCGAACTTGACGGTGTTGGCCATCCACTGCGCATTTATGATGCCGGGGCTCATGAGGTGCAGAGTCAGCACCAGCGCGAGCAGCAACACGATGAGCGGGATCATCGGCTGGTCCGCCATCAGGCGGCGGAAGCGCGTGCCGAAGGAAAGCTGTGGGTCTGCGGCGAGATCGGTCATGACGGGCGGGACCTCATGGCAACAAGCGCACCCAGCATCACCACCACCACCATGATGATCCCTTCGACGATTGTCGTCACATTGGGATCGATGGAGAGGAGCGTCATGTCAGTGCGCACCAGGCGGAGCACGAAGACGGCAATGATCGGCCCGACCAGCCCCCCGCGGCCGCCGGTGAGCGCCACGCCGCCCAGCACCACCGCCGCAACGCTGGCCAGCAGGTAAGGCCCGGGAATCGGCGCGCCAATGCCGGTGCTCATGGTCAGGGACAAACCGCCGAGCGATGCGAAAATGCCGCCGATGCCATAGGCGAGGATGCGCGTTCGATGGATCGGCACGCCGCTGCGGAACGCCGACAACTGATGCGAACCGATGGCATAGATGCTGAGCCCGAGTTGTGACCGCCGCAGCGGCGCCCAGATGATCGCGACCGAGGCCGCGATGAACACCAGCGGACCCGGCAGCCATGCCGTAATCGCTGTCGGCACACCGGGGATGTCGAGCGATCCTACTGCGATGGCGCGCAGCCATTCGGATGCGCCGGGACCAGGTGTGTTGAGGATCAGGAGCGCGAGTCCCTGGAACACATAGAGCATGGCCAGCGTCACCACGATATCCGGAACCCGCGTCAACACGATCAGCAAGCCGTTCAGCGAACCGAGCAGAAAGCCGAAAGCGACGACCAGCGGCACGGCATAGAGCGCCGATTCCGGCGAGGAATCGCGCATCAGCACCGCGGCCGTAACGCTGGTCACCGCCATCATCGCCGCAATCGACAGATCGATGCCGCCCGCCAGCACCACGATGGCCTGCGCCGCGACGGCGAAGGCGTAGGGCATCGCCGCCTGCGTGAGCGAAGCGAAGTCGCGCGCACCATAGCCGGGTTGAATCATCCGGGTAACGAACAGCAGGACAATGAACAGCACGAAGAGGCCGATCACCCAGCTCTGCTGGCGGAGAAAGCCGATCATGCCGACGCCTCAGGACGAGCCGTCTCGACCAGGATGCCGACATCGGCCCTGGCGCCACGCGCCAGGCCATAGGCCGCGCGGGTCAGCGCCACCTCGTCGGCGATCTCGACCGGCAGGGTGTCGACTACCCGGCCACCGAAGATCGCGATAGCACGGTCGCACACCAGCTGAATCTCTTCGAGTTCCGAGGTGTAGTAGAGGATCGACTTGCCCTGTGCCGCGAGGTCGCGCAACAGCGCGTAGATCTGCGTCTTGGTGCGCACATCGATGCCGCGTGTCGGATCGAAGCAGAGGATGGTCCGTGCGTCAGCCGCGATCCAGCGCGCAATGGTCACCTTCTGCTGGTTGCCTCCCGACAGGCGCCGGACTTCGCCCTGCGCGCGCGTGTCGATCTGCAGCCGCTCGATGGCGGCGTTGACGATACCGCGCTCCTGCGGCTTGTTGATCGGGCCCCAGCGCCGCGGTCCAGCGCTGAACGGGAGCGCGATGTTCTCGCGCACTGATCGTTGCGGCAACAGTGCATCGGTACGATCGCCCGGGACATATGCAATGCCCTTGTCGATGGCGTCGCGCGGATGCGCAAACTCCGCCACCACACCTTCGAGCTCAATGGTGCCGCCGCTCGGCCGGATCGAACCGGCGAGCGCGGCGAACAGCTCGTCCTGTCCCTGCCCCTCGAGCGCCACCACGCCGGCGATCTCGCCGTCATGCAGGTCGAACGACACATCGGAAAGCTTGTTTCCCACCGACAGGTTGCGAACCGACAGGCGCGTCTTGCCACCGATCGAGTGGGCATGACCCGCCGCGGCTGCGGCACCGTGCTTGCGCACGATGCGTTCGCCCAGCATCAGCTCCACAATTTTTTCCTCGACCTCGGGCTCTATCTTGACCACGCCGACGGTATCGCCATCTCTCAGGACGGTGGCACGGTCGCACAGAGCCGAAATCTCCATGAAGCGGTGCGAGATGAAGATGATCGAGCGACCGCTTTCGGTCTGCTTGCGCACCACGGAAAGCACCCTCTCGGCGAGGTTTGCGGGCAACGCAGCCGTCATCTCGTCGAGCAGGATCACGTCGGGCTCGATCGCGAGGGCGCGCGCCAGATCGGCGACCCGCTGCACCGCAAGCGGCAGGTTGTGCGCGGTCTCACCCAGATCGAAATCCGGAACGCCAAGTTCGTGCACCCAGTGCCGGAATGGCTCTGCCGGCGTGTGCGTGAGTTTGAGATTGGAGGCAATGTCGAGATCGGGGATCAGCGACGGTTCCTGGTAAACCGACACCAGCCCGGCGCGGCGCGCATCTGCGGGCGACGTCACTTGGCGTTCGACGCCGCGAATCTTGATCGTGCCCGAAGTCGGTCGGATTGCGCCGGTAAGAATCTTGACCAGCGTCGACTTGCCGGCGCCGTTCGCGCCCATCAGCGCATGGACTTCGCCCGGCAGCAGCGTCAGCGACGCATTGCGCAACGCACGCACCGCCCCATAGGTCTTAGAGATGCCGGCCGCTTCGAGCAACGGGCCCGGGCTTGCGGAAGCGGTCGATGTGGTCGTCGACATCATCAGGTGTCCATCGGCCAGAAAAAATGGGGACCCCGGTTCTATACCGGAGTCCCCGCCTGATTGTTGAGGATTCAGATGCTTATTCGCCCGGGCCCTTGCAGGCGATGATCTGGTCCTTGGTGTAGGTGGTCCAATCCGGGATCGAGATCGACACCGGCCATTCCTTGCTGAGCGCCGGATCGGCAGCAGCCTTGAGGTTGGCAGCGCCTTCCGGCGTGACGTTCTCCCAGAGTACCGGGGTCACGTAGTTGCTTTTCTCAGCCGGCGCCTTGCCGTTGAGAATGTCGAGCGCCAGCGTCACGCCGGCACCGCCGACGGAGCCAGGGTTCGTCACGGCAGCGCCCTTAAGGCCCTCGACCGTGTTGAGCTGCTCGACGAAGCCGGCATTGTCGGCTCCGACAACCGGGACCAGCTTTGCGCCCGATTCAACCAGCGCGTCGACGATCACGTTGTCGATGCCCGAGGTCCAGATGCCATCGAACGGGACACCCGAAGCGATGAAATCGAGGATCTGCTGCTTGCCCTGGTCCTGCTGCCAGCCGGTGAAGGTCTCGCTCGCCACCTTGACGTCCGGGTACTCGGCGAGGGCCTTCTTGAAGCCGTTGTCGCGATCCGTATCGGCCGAAGCGCCGGCGGCACCACGCATATAAACGACGCTACCCTTGCCGCCCATCTGCTCGAACAGCCACTTGGCGCCGAGATAGGCATAGTCGGCCTGGTTGTTCTGGATGGTGTAGACATTTGGATCGGTCGTCGACTGGTCGACCACGACCACGGTGATGCCTGCGGCTTCCGCCTCGGTCAGCGCCGGCTGGATACCGGTCGGATCGGACGGGTTGACGATGATGGCGTTGACCTTGGCCGAGATCAGGTTGCGGATATCTTCAAGCTGACCTGCCGCATCGGTGTTGCGGTGCGCGATATTGAGCGAGGCCACTTCGCCGGACACGAGTGCCTGCGCCTTGATGGCGCAGATCATTTCTTCGCGCCAGCCGTTGCCCTGCACGGTGTTGGACACGCCGATCGTGTACGGCCCGGCGGCCAGCGCCATGCTCGACGAAGCCAGGATGGCCGCGCCGGCAAACAGCGAAATCATTGAAGTCTTTGCATAATGCATGGGGATTCCTTCCTCCCTTGGTGGGCACCTTTTCGGTGCCCGTTACGTCCCTAGAACCCTACTTCACAAACGGCTGCAACACGTCACGAGCCAGCAGGAACCCCCGCTTCACCTTGTCGTCGCTGCCTTCGAACCGTCTGTCTTCGTGCTCGATGATGACCGGGCCATCATAGCCTGCCCGGTAGAGGCCTGAAAAGAACACGTTCCAGTCAACTTCGCCAAGCCCCGGCACGCGCGGCACCTGCCAGCCGATTCCGCCCGACATCGTGCCGTATTCGTATAGCCCGTCACGGTCGATCATCAGGTCTTTGGCATGGGCGTGCAGCATGTGCGGCCCGAATTCCTTGATGAACCGCGATCCGTCGATCATCTGCCAGACGAGGTGGGAGGGGTCGTAGTTCATCCCCACATCCCCGCCCCAGGCTTCTAGGATCCGGCGCCAGATCCGCGGCGAATAGGCGATATTGTGCCCGCCCGGCCATTCCGAATAGCTGAACAGCATCGGGCAGTTCTCGAAGGCGATTTTGACGCCCTTGTCGCGTCCATAGGTCACGATGTCCGGCCAAACCCGCTCGGCCTCTTTCCAGTTGTCCTCGATATTGAGCGCCGCGTTGCCGCCCATGAACGTGTTGATGAATGGCAAGCCCATCATACTTGCCGCGTTGATTACGGCCTTCAGATGCGAAACGACCTCGGCACGATGACTGAGGTCGGGATGCAGCGGGTTCGGATAATAACCCAGCGCCGAGATCGTGAGCCCCTTGCCCTTGAGCGTCGCCACGATGTCCTCGGCTTGCGACCCGTTGAGGACCGCGACGTCGATATGGCTGGTGCCGGCATAGCGCCGCGTCGCGCCCGAAGCTTTCGGCCAGCAGGCGATCTCGAGCGCAGTGAAGCCTGCGGACGCCGCCCAGTCGGCTACCGCGTCGAGCGGCAGATCCGGAAATGGCGCGGTCAGAACGCCCAGTTGCATGACTGCATCTCCCCAGGTCCTGCCGTGCCGAGAACCTTGGCGGCCCTTCTCGTTCGGAACGGAATTTCCATTTACTTCAATATGAACGGCGGTTTCTAACCCGTCAATCGAGTTTAGCCGCTTCCCGGCGACTGGCCACGCATCAAAACACACGGCCCGATAGGTTTTCAGGCACGCTCCCAGGCAACCACAAGTTGCCCGAACCGCTCCGCCATCATGGCCACCGCAGCGTCGTCGCCGATCTCGCCGGCGAGCCATGCCCGGGCAGCATCCCCAAAGATCGTCCGCCCGACGGCAAAGCCTTTCACCACCGGCGATGACTTCGCCAGCCCGAAGCTCGCAGCCAGTTGCGGCAGCGGTGCGTCGAGGCCGAGCACCAGCACGCCGCGGCAATAGCGATCGTTAGCCGAAATCACTTCCGCAATCCGCGACCACGCCGCGGCGCTCGGCTGCGCTTCGAGCTTCCACCAGTCCGGTCTGATATTGGCTGCGTAGAGCTCGGCGATGGCATGGGCGATCGTGTCATCCGTCACCGAGTCGTGCTTGCTGGCGATGATTTCGACCAGCAATTCGCGCCCGACACGGCGCGCCGCCTCGTAGGCCGTGCGCAACTTGGCGCTTTGCTCTGTCCGCAGTGCTGCTGGATCGTCCGGGTGGTAGAAGCACAACACCTTGATGCAGTGATCCACAGGCCATTCCACCAGCCGCGACCCTACATCCTGCCCGAACTCGAACTGCAGCGGCCGCGAGCCCGGCAGTTCGATCGGCTTGGCGATCCACAGCCCCTTGTTCGCACCGGCCGCAAACAGTGCATCGCGGCCGTACTTGTCATCGAGCAGCATGCCGAAACCCGACCGCCCATTCGCCACCTGCTGCGCCGCCTTCGCCGCCAGCGCCTTGAACGCCGGGATCCGCGCAATCCGCGCCGCATCGTGTCCTGCCATGTCCTCCAACTGGCTGCGATGATCGATAGCAAGCGCATACATCTGCGGAATGTCGCTTCGCCGCGTCGTCCCCCAGTGAATGTGGTTGAGGTTCTCGTCGAGCCGCAGCGCCCGGTGCGGGCTGCCCTTCTCAAGGAACGCGCTCAGTTCGTCCCAACTCGGATATTCCGGCGCGCACAGCAGGCGCGAGACGGCGAACGCGCCGCAAGCATTGGCCCATGTCGCCGAAACGGCGTGGCTTTCGCCCTTCAGCCAGCCGCGCAGGAAACCGGACATGAAGGCGTCGCCGGCCCCCAGCACATTGTAGACCTCGATCGGGAAGCCCTGCCCGACAATGCCCTGTTCGAGGTCATTGGGGATCGCCCCATCATAGACGATGCAGCCCTTGGCTCCGCGCTTGAGGACGATCGTCGCAGTCGTGAGCCCGCGAATGACCTTCAGCGCCGCCGGCAGAGTATCCGCCCCCGACGCGATGAGTATTTCCTCCTCCGTTCCCACCACCAGATCGGTATTGGGAAGTATCGCCTGATAGGCCGACGTCACCCGGTCGGATTTGGCGTAGCGCGCGAAACCCTCGGCATGCCCGGCCAGCCCCCACAGGTTCGGCCGGTAGTCGACATCGAACACCACCTTGCGCCCATGCGCCTTGGCCAGCCGGATCGCCTTGGTCTGCGCCGCCGACGTATTGGGCGCCGAGAAATGCGTACCCGTCACCACGATGGCCCCGGCCGACGCAATGAACGCCTCGTCGATATCGCCTTCGTCGAGCGCCATGTCGGCGCAGTCGGTCCGATAGAAGATCATCGGCGAGACACCATCGTCTTCTACCGAGAGCAACACCAGTGCGGTGAGCCGCTGCTTGTCGGTCGCGATGCCGCGCGTATCAACACCCTCGCGAGCCATCTGTTCACGGATGAAACCGCCCATCTGCTCTGCGCCCACGCGCGTGATCACCGCCGACTTGAGTCCCAGCCGCGCCGTACCCACCGCGATGTTGCTTGGACAGCCGCCCACCGATTTCGCAAAGCTGCCGATATCCTCGAGCCGCGATCCGATCTGCTGCCCATAGAGGTCGACCGATGAGCGTCCGATCGTGATCACGTCGAGTGTTGGCGTCGAATTCGTCATGTGTTCCCCTCAGACCACGCACATTTGACAGCACAATTTGGAAATGCAATTCCAGATTGCGAAGTTTGAAACTCTGGTTGAATCTAATGGACGTCAGTCTTGATGGCAAAGTCCTGCTGGTGACCGGTTCCACGCAGGGGATCGGCGCCGCCATCGCCACCCTCGCCGCCCA